>NZ_JBBCKX010000033.1:0-50453 GCF_037153115.1 Pantoea sp. USMM079 | reverse complement strand
TGGATGACCCCATCCGAATTCGCCGAAAAATCTGCCGGTTGCCAGAATTAGCAACCAACCTGAAGCCGGTTATTCCTGATTATGCCTGGATCATATTCGGGGTCAGGGTCAGAAGCCGGTTATTCCTGATTATGCCTGGATCATATTCGGGGTCAGGGTCATTATGAAGACACTACTAACATCGCGGTGTATTAATCAACGGGGAGCAGGTCAGAGTATGTAAACTCTTGTGTTTTTTATATGCAAGGCCGTGATAACAATTATTATGGAGATCTAAGTTCCATTGAGCTATACAATCCGTTCAATACAATTGTTACACCTGCATCATTAAATCAGAGGCTTAAGAATCAGCAAGGCGTGCTTATGTTTAGTAGTCTTTTGGAAGGCGATGTTTATCCTGCGAATGATGTACAGAAAATATGCGAAGTAGTTAATGTTAATGATATTAGTGATGTTACTTTAAGTAATATACTCCACGAAGGGTTTCTAAAAATACGCATTACCTCCTCTAGTATATCCGTTATTCGTCACGAGTTAGCGATGTATGGGTTAGTAAAGAATTTATTTATCCTGAACTACCTTCTTTTACTGAACAATTACAAAAAAGATTGCTCTCTAAAATAGCTAATCGTTCTTGGACTGAACTGCAGGTTTTGACATTTGGCAAAACCTGCTTCAATATTCGTTGTGTAAGACAACCGCGTAAGCGGCCACCAATGGTCCGGTAGCTTGAGAGGATCGCCTTCGGGTAGCTATGAAAACACTCCTGTAGCCTGAAAGGGAGAACATATCAGTGTGGTACATCTGCTCGCTCCTGGAAGCAGATATCGTCAAAACATGCGCACCTACGACGCGACGATGGGGGTACATTAATCACACCAAAGCTTGGCTTTTACATACGCCTACGCCCGCAGACAATGCATCCTCAATGATGCTTTTCTTCACTTACGTTATGAGATTTTCAGGGATACGCCCTGAGCTGCATACGACTTTTGCTATGACGCATAAGCCCATTTGGAGCAATTGGGTGCTTGCGGAAGACGCATTAGGAGCATGAAGCTGCGCGCGTCACTTTGGTTCGAGTGAGACGAGAACAAAGTGACGCGCGCAGCGCATAACGGTCAAACCCACGTACAGTGCGGTTTTCATCATGCCGGTACAATCTGACGTGCACGTATTACGTGTTTTCAGATGCTCAACTGGCTATTTATCAACCATGACGCGACGTTAACGAACAACCCGTTAAGGGCGTTTTACTAGAAGGAGAATGATCGACTCGGTATCGATGGCGACATCAGGAAACTGGTGTACGGAGGCAGACTGACTAACGTCAGCACGGCGCAAGCCGCAAACAGGTCAGAGACCTGGGGAGCCTCGCAAGAACTCAACATTTCGCCGCCCCGATGCACAGATACCAGTCGAGACGCAGGAAGCGCAAAAGCAACCGTGTCGTCGGGGAAGAGATGTAACGATTCAGAGTCATACAGCTGTGGGTTAGCGGGTCAACAGCTGTGGGTTCTGATGGAGAAAAGCAATGTCCGGAAAATTAGGTAAGCAGCTCGTCACGCTCGCACGTCAGGGCGGAGGAAGTTTTAAAACGGTTTCTGATCGTTCAAAGATTGCCAGTCGCTTTTCGGAGCGACTGGCAACCCTTAATATTCAGATTCGGGACGTAAGCCATATTAAAACCAAACATATCGAAAACTATATTCGTAGTCGTCAGGGTGAAAATATTTCGTCCCGGACGCTGCAAAATGAAATGGCCGCATTACGTTCAATCCTTTCTCAGGGGGGGCGTAACGTGCTAGCTAATCCCGCGCATGATAAATTGAGTAATCAGGCGCTGAATATTTCCGGGGCCAGCCGCGAAGGCACTAAAGTTGCCATTTCTGACGAGCGTCTGAAAGAAATTGTCCTGACGGTTTCAGAGAAAGACAGGGGGATTGCTTTAGGTGTGCAGCTTGCCAGATATATCGGGTTGCGCGCGGAGGAAACGGTTCAGTCGGCAAAGTCATTAAATACATGGCGAAAAAGTCTGGAAGCCGGAAATAATAATGTACGCGTTGTGTTTGGCTCTAAAGGTGGTCGTCCACGTGATGCCACCGTTTTTGAGAGAAATAAGGTTGTTAACCTGTTAAATGAATCTATTCAGTACATAGAAAAAAATAACGGCAAGTTAATCGATAAGCCAACGCTTCATCAGGCGCTTGATCGTTATCATAACGTATTACGTGAAAGTGGTATGACCGGAATCCATGCGCCACATAGTCTCAGGTATGCCTATTCTAAGGATGCAGTAAATCATCATTTAGAAAATGGCATGAGTCGCAAAGAGGCTGAGGCTTTAGTTTCAATGGATCTTGGACATGGTGACGGGCGAGGGGCTTATGTTGCACGGGTTTATAACCGGCTTGATGAGTCTGATGAATAACGGGCTCTTGTAATTTGCCTTAAGCAGACGCTATTATTAAAACGCTTCTTACGTTGTCTTCGGACAACCACCAATGGTCTGTAGCTTGAGATGACCGCCTTCGGGTAGCTGCAAACAACACTCCTGTAGCCTGAAAGGGAGAACACATCAGTGTGGTACATCTGCTCGCCTTTGGAAGCAGATATCGTCAATCACGGCTCCTACTGCCTGGCGATGAAGGTACATTCAACCATCCGGCTTCGTCCTTCGGGGAAACATTCCCGACAGGGCAAATGTTTCTCTGTTTTCTGGAGAAACTATGTCCATAACCCGCTCGTTTCTGAATGAGTTGCGTACGCCATTCGATCTGGTCCTTTCCGTTGCAACCCGCGTTGCATCTGAATGTCCTGATCTTAAGGCTGCACTCAGGGGAACATCGTGGCTTGCTTCACTTTCCGGTCATTATGAATTTCGTTCCCGCGTCTGGTTTGACGATCAACGTTATCACGCCATTGTTATGGCAAGAACGTTGATTGCAGGCCGGCCAAGCGATGAGTTCATTTTCAGCCGGCACGGTGAGCATTTTACACATAAAGCTGCAGCGAAAGCCGCTCAGCATGCCGCGTCTGATGCTGCAACTTTCAGGGTGTTCACCGCTCAGAAATAACAGCGCAGTCGTCTGAACCATACATTCGCTATGCGAATGTCCATCGGGAAACATCTTCCCGACAGGGCAGGTGTTTCCCGCTCAACAGGAGAAACACCATGCATACCCTTTTATTACCAACCACCTTTTCCATAAAAGGCATCTTTTCAGCAGCCTCTGCTGCAGCGTCATCCCTGCGGGATCGCGCCGCTGCCGGTAAAAGAAAAGAAGAGTGGATAACGAACCGGGCTGGCTCACTCAGCTTTAAGGTTCAGGTTCATCAGTTACCTTCAGGAAAATGGACGGCCGGCATACTTACACGTTCCGGCACGTTTTACGGTAATCACCGGTTTGGATCTTTGAAAAAGCCGGATGAGGTATTCCGCTCTTACCGTCAGGCTCGTCGTTTTGCACTGAAGCTGGCAGATCAGATGGCTAATCTGCGTTATGCCTATCAGTAAGGGATAGTGGAATATGACTATTTCAACAAACCTGGCAGATATGCTGCAGTTAGCTAACTACGAGTGCGACATGCTTACTGCATTAGCCTATCAACGATTTGGTCTGGACGACCTTGACGAGCAGGTGCACCTCTACGGTGAACTGCCCGTCACTATGTCCGTTCAGATCAACGTTATTTACAACCTTGAGTTCGGTATGGTTCAGGACCGCTTTCTCAGTCCTGTCTGTGCTGACCTGGTTGACTCCATCCGTGCAATGAGCATCAGGCTCGACCGCACTTTGCATGAACGGATTTCTTCAGATGGTCATAATGACGGTCTGGGAGACCTGGAAATTGCCAGATTAGAATCTCTCTAATCTGACGTAACCCTGTGGGGATTTATTCCCCATCAGGGGGATAAATCCCCTTTTTTTGAGGATTTATCATGACACCAATCTCCGTACCGCCCCAACACGTTACCTATACCTTGAAGCAGAGCGGATGGATATCCCCGAGCCAGTGGCACAGTTTTACCCTGGCAGTCACTGAAGCATTCTGGCTGTTACCGGTACATCTCCGTCCGTGCTCGCCAACTGAAGGTAAACGTCTGGAACGCGCGTCCATGATGTTTACTCAACCCGAGGCTTTTGAATTCGGTGGAAAAGACGAAGGGAATTACATTTCCAGAAGCGTGATGTTTACCCTGGATATGAGCCCGGATTTGCGTATTGAAACGGAAGGTCAGCCCATCGACTTCTTCACGCGGATTGCGCTGCTGATGCTGTATCACCATTGCTCAGACTGCTTTGAGATAACGTCATCAGCCGGCGGCGTCAGCTGGGCGCTTCCGGTTCGCTGGGCAATACGGCACCAACTGATTGCGGACAGTGATGCTCCTCAGCCTTTCAGCACGGAAGGTTTCATTACCGGCGCAGCTGATGAACTGCTCATCAGCTGCGTTTCCGGGGGTGAACGTCCGTTTACGACGGCTGACTGGGGGCTGATTTCAGAACTTGAGTTCACGCTCGAAGAACTGAAAACAGGCAAACGCTGATCTGGCAATCAATCTAACTTAACCCAACGGGGATTTACCTCCCTATGGGCGGTAAATCCCCTTTTTAATGGAGATTTATCATGACACATACACCAACCGAGCCTCTGGTCCTTCCGGGCGTTTACCAGTTTGAGCAGGGAGCGTCCATAAATGATGAACAGTGGTTCAGATTTACCGACGCAGTTAAAGAAGCCTTCTGGCTTCTTCCCGCTCAGCTCCGGCCTTATAAGCAGCTGGGTTTTGACATGAACCGCGCGTCAGAACTTTTTGACGAAGAGGGTTCGGTCACGTTCAACCATAAGGACGTCGAAGGCTACTGCCTCAATCCGTTCTACCTCAGGCAGACACTATCGGATAATTTTCGGCCATACCGTAAAGTGGAGAGCCAGCGATGCAAGCAGGATTTATTCGTACGCATCGTGCTGGTTCTTCTGCATAACCTATGCCCCGAAAGCTATTACATAACCAGTTCCTGTCCTCAAAGCTGGCATTTCGCGCAGCGATGGCTGGCATGGAATATGGATATGTTTACTAAAGCACCTGAAAAAATACCGGCATCGTTTGTTATACCTGGCGCAATTGAACACCTGCTGCTGGTAATAACCTCCGGTCCCGGCAAGCAGGTCACCACTGAAGAGTGGGAAGCCATATCAGGCATTGAGTTCTGGCTTGCTCAGCAGCACAACAGCTGACCTGTCTACCCATCCTTCCGGGATTTGCTCTCCGGAAGGAGACAGATCCCGCTATTACAGCAGGTGATCCTATGTTTACTTTCAACAGTGGCGCGCTCGCGCAGCTATTTCATGAAACTTACCATCAGGCTATGTCAGTCAGGCTTGTTATCTGTTCGCAGGAAGGTTTGTTCCTGGAATTCAGGAACGGATTACCCGGTCAGCTTTTCTATCGCAAAGAGCGCATTTACGCGCTTGAATACAGCGGCGGGAGTACCGACCCGGGCGTGCAGGTAGAACTGAATTTTGGTCAGATCTCTGAGACGTACGATCTCACTGTAGATGACCCGTCCTTTTTCAGTCCAATAACGCCGACAGACAAGGTGGTTGTTCTGTCTGTCCGTTCACCTTATCAGCTGAAGCGCAAAACCATCAGCTGGCTCAGCCAACGTAAACTCGGGCTGTTCCGAGAACGGATCGACCTGATGAGGACTTCGGATTTTTGTGACTGCAGCTGCGACGAAGAGCGGGCCCGGTGGTTCTGTTCGGCAGCTTCAATGCTTGAAGAAGCAATGTTTACTGACAGTAAGCGGCATGACCGCCACGCTTTCAATCATTCCAGGCGGCAACTCCGGTTGCGGCTGAACAGCATAACCGCCGACGGAAAGATCATTTCTCCGGTGCGTTAACCACTTCCCCTTACGGGCGTATTTCTCGCCCGTAAGGGGAGGGATGCGCCCTTTTTTCATTTAAGGAGCATCTCATGGCCAAACCAACTAAAACCCGTCGCACGAAGAAAACTGAGAGCGTCGATCTGTACCAGAAGGTCACTGACCGTATCGTAGAGGCACTGGAGAACGGCGTGGCGCCATGGAAAAAACCGTGGCGCACTGCTGGCCGCTACGCCGCAGCGGGTCCGTTACCGGTTAATGCCTTAACCGGTAAGCCTTACAGCGGCGTTAACGTGCTGCTGTTATGGCTGGCCGCAGAGGAAAAAGGGTACAGCACCGATCGCTGGGTAACTTATCGTCAGGCGCAGGAGCTGGGCGGGCAGGTTCGCAAAGGTGAAACGTCATCAGAGGCCATTATCTTCAGACCGTTTGAAAAGCAGGCTGAGGATGCCAGCGGAAACAAGCTGTTTGATTCCGACGGTAAGCCGCTGATGGAATCGCGGGCCATGATAAAGCCTAACTTCCTGTTTAACGTCGAGCAGTGTGACGGTTTACCGGACAGTGTTGCGGCTGCACCGCATGAGTCTCCCGTAGCTGAATACCCCGGCACGATCGACTGGCCGACGGAAAAACGGATATGTGAGATTGTGCATATGGCGGGCGTTAAGGTTGAGTTCAGATTACAGAACAGGGCCTGTTACGCCAGACACACTGATTCCATACTGATGCCGAAGGCTGAACAGTTTTTTACCCACGCCGACTACTTCAGCACGCTGCTGCATGAAGTTGTACACGCCACCGGCCATGAGTCACGACTGAACCGCGAAGGCATAACCAAACCGTCGAAAAAGTTCGGCGATCCGGTGTATGCGTTTGAGGAGCTGATAGCGGAGATGGGCAGCGCGTTTCTCTGCGCCCAGCTCGGCGTGTTTGGCGATGTTCAGCACGACAGCTACATAAAATCGTGGCTTGAGGTACTGAAGTCGGACAAAAAAGCACTCTTTCGTGCCTGCCGGCACGCGAGAGAAGCGTCAGAGTTTTTACTGCAGTTAGATCAACGTGCGGCTGAAGCTGCATAACACACCAACCCGGCATCGTTAAGTAAACACGTTGCCGTCCCGTGAGGGCATTGTTCCTCACGGGACAGTGCCCTCTTGTTTTTTGAAAAAAGAGGAAATAACCATGTCAGACTGGTGCCATAACAGCATGTTTGCCGATCTGGTTAGCGTGGCCGGTCACATCTACAAGCACGGTATCAACGGCGGCCTGCCGGGTTCAAAAGAGGGCAAGGACCCCATTAACCTGCACTGCGATGAATTCAACGAACTGATGGGCAATGAGTTTATCCCGCTCATCAATAAAGGCGGCGGTGCGGGCATGCAGGTGACGGCCTATACGCAGACTTCATCTGATATTGAAGCCCGTATCGGGAGCGCGGCCAAAACCTCTCAGGTTCAGGGTAACTTCAACAACCTGATCATGCTGCGCGTGAGAGAAAACCGGACGGCAGAACTGCTGACCTCACAGCTGCCGCAGGTTGAAATCTACAGCAAAACGCTGGTCTCAGGTCATCAGGATTCAGCTGACGTCACCGTCAATCACGACTTTACCTCTAGCACCCAAGATCGCGTCGGCACTATTAAGGTGCCACTGCTTGAGCCTGCCGACATTGTCACACTGCCTAAAGGTCAGGCGTTTGCGCTGCTTGAGGGCGGCCAGCTCTGGAAAATTCGCATGCCGCTGCCGGCGGGCGATGCAGGTGACGTGCATATGCCTGAGAACATCGCGCGTCTTGCAGAAGAGATGCGCCGGAATTACCACAGCAGTGAAGGGTGGTGGGACAGCCGCAGTTCAGCAGCTGCGCCAGTGAAGGGAGATAACAATGGCTGAGGCACGTCGTACCGCACCGCAGCAATATCCGCAACCGCACCCTGCGCAACCACGTGAGCACGGGCTGCTCTATAACCTGGTCTGGGGCTGGCCGTGGAAACTCGTTGGCGTGATCCTGGCTTCTCTAATGGTGAGCCTTGTCATTGAATATGTTGGAATTGCGTTTTTCTGGCCTGAAATGGGTGCCGCGCATAGCCAGGCGGTGATGAATACCGAGTTTGGCTATCTGTCTTCTGATTTTACCCGCAGCCTGCTGCTTTCCGAGCCGGCTGCAACGGTGACGCGCTGGATAACGGATGCCTATCAGTGGGCGTTTGTGGACAGTGGGATCATCGGCTGGATACAGGCAAAATATCAGGCAGAGATGAATAGCGGCAATGAGGTATCGCGCAATCTTAAGGGGGCCAGCAGCTGGCTGGGAAGTTATCTGCAGCAGTACATGCTGGCAACGGTATACGTCTCTGTAGTGACTTTGATTCGCGTCACTATCATAACCCTTTCTGTACCGCTGTTCGTCCTGGTCATATGTGTCGCCGTGGTCGAAGGGCTTGGCCGACGTGATTTACGGCGATTTGGTGCCGGTTATGAATCATCTTTTCTGTACCATCGCGCGAAAAGGCTGATTAAACCGGCTGTGTATCTTCCGGTGATGGCCTACCTCTCATGGCCTTCAGCGGTCTATCCAAACCTTATGCTACTGCCCGCAGCGTTAATGCTGGGACTTACCCTCACAGTGACAACTGCATTGTTCAAGAAATATATATGAGCACCTCCCGTATGCCAGGCAGTTGTGGGGTGATGACATTAAGGCGATTGCAGTTATATATCCGGCCTTGCTGCGTCAGCCTGGGCTGTCGCGGGCCCTAATGAATTCCGCTGGCGCACGCCTCATTACCTTTACGAACCCGTAGTTCGATACTTTTTTCAGGTTTAGTGCGCCCCGGTCTGACCTGTCATGTCATTACTTACAACTACCCGCGCAATCGCAGGGGACTAACTGATCTTGAATTCTTCAATGCTGCACCGTTTCCGGCGGTGCTTTGATATACGGCTTATTGTGTGCCAGAACTGCCCATATTGTTCTGGCCATTTTGTTGGCCAGTGCGACGGAGGCAACGTTTACTGTCCGTCTCTTGAGAAGATTGGTTACCCACGCCCCCGGTTCGTTAGCATTTTGAATAACGCTGTGCGCACCGTTAATCAGTAGTTTACGCAGGTATTTATCACCTCGCTTGCTGATGCCCTTCAGTACCACTTTGCCGCCTGTCCCTGTTTGCCTTGGAACCAGACCTATCCAGGCCGCAAACTCCCGGCCGGAACGAAATGCACCGGCGCTTCCCATTGCTGCAATGGCCGCCGTTGCTGTCAGAAAACCAACGCCGGGAATATCGCTGATCGCTCTTACGCCGGGATCATCTTTGCTCAGCGATTTGATTCGCCGCTCCAGTGCAGAGATTCGATGCTCAAGGCGGTCAATTTCCGCGAGCTGTTCACGCAGGGTTTCAATGAGCTCAGCAGGCAATCTCTCCTCCAGACGCGCCAGAATGTCAGGCATACTGCTGAAAAGGCTCGCTCTGCCTTTGCGCATCACTTCACCATACTCAGCCAACAATCCGTGCAGTTCATTGACCTGCATCTGCCTTGATTTAACGAGAAGAAATCGCACCCGGTGAAGTGCCAGCATCGCCTGCTGCGCTTCCGTTTTCACCGCCACGGCTTTACCCGGCTGCTGAGCAGCGCGCCAGATTGCTTCAGCGTCTGCCATATCATTTTTGTTTCGTATATTGAATGCTTTCACATAGGCGCCGGGCATCAGCTTGACCTGATGTCCCAGAAGACTCAGTTGCCGGGCCCAGTGGTGTGCGCCTCCGCTGGCCTCCATACCGACTAAACAGGGTTTCCGGTTCTGAAAGAAGCTCAGAAACAAGGTGCGTTTAACCGCCCTGTTAATCACTTCTCCGGTTTCAGTATCAACATAGTGAAGCTGAATAACGTTTTTGGCGATGTCAGCGCCAACGACCATGCCGTTCATGTTCAGTTACTCACTTACAGACGATTAATGAAATTATGGGCGTGTAAGGTCGAATGGATTGCGACACGGGCTACAAGGCTGGAAGTTATCTAAAGAGGTAAAGAAGAAGACAAAATAAGAAAGGTAACTATCTGTTAAATAAAGCATTTATCAAACAGCATTAAGGTGGTTTGCTAATGCAGAGTTACTGGATGATTGCCATGAACGAAAAGCAGAAGCTGTCTCTGATGATATATCAAAGTGTTCCGCAGAAGGTTTTCTGCGGAACGATTGCACAAGGGTGAAATGGGCGAACTGTTACTGGACCTTCTCTATACGAGGAGGCTGCCAGGTGCCATCCAGAATGGCTTTTTCTCCCCAGTAGGCGCGAATGTAGAGAGAAATATTGCCTTCCGGCGCGGGTAGCCAGTTATTCGCCTTATCCCCACCCGGTGAGGCATGGCTGACATACAGCGTGAGCGAGCCATCAGCGTTGTATTTCAGATCCTTGTTCTTTGTGCCCAGAGAGAAGCGGTTAAGATCATTCGGGCTGAAAAGGTGTCGGTCGTTATAGAGAGTCAGTGACCAGAATCCTTTCACCGGCGGTAACTGCCCTTTAGCAAACGTTACGGTATAGCTGTCCTTGCCGCTAAGCTGCGCGCCGGATGCATCGTTATCCGTGTAAAAATACTGAGTTTCGTCCGGCTTGTTATCGAACATGTTCGATTTTGACGTACCGGTCCGGTTGTAATAGTCCACGCCGAACTGGGCATTATTTTTAGAACGGTTCCAGCCATTGCCTGCCGGCACACCGTTATTACGCCATTTAAAGAAGTCCGCAATGACGGTCTTATCCGTCTGCTCTGCGGATTCGTTCATCCACTGGCGAATCTTGGGATCTTTTTTCCCTGCGGCGACGAGATGACGGAACTGAGCGTAATAAGCTTCTTCACCTGGCAGAGGCGGGACTTTTTTGAGCACGTTTTCAAGCTGGTCGAAGAACTTATCGGGGACGACCCAGTGAACCTCTCCGGCGCTGGGGTCTGGCTTATCGCCGATGGCGGGGATCTTCGAATAGTCGAATGATTTCATCTTGCCGTCGAATTCACTCAACGGATAGGACATTACTTGTCGGATGGGAGCCTGAATGGCGGCACGGTCCTCTTTGGTGTCATCCATCTGGATACGCGGGATAACATTGGCCATTTCGGTCGATGAGCGAATCACCCCGTTAATCCCCGCTGGCGTTTTTCCCTTCCAGTCCGGGCCAGCCAGTAAATAAAAGCCCGGCTTGGTGCCGTACGGTTTACCTACATTGCCAATCTGATCTGTGCGCGCATCGTAAATGGCGTATACCCAGAACCGATCTCCAAAATCAGGAACCTGCAGAACGATGGGGCCGCTGTCCAGCGCATAGAAACCGAGCCCGTAAGCCACGTCCTGATTCGGACAGGTGACAAAGGTTTCTTCGGGTTTAATGTAGTCTGTGAGCATGCTGAGCTTGCCCATCGGGGCTACCGGTACCATCCCGCCATTCAGTGCCGGATAGGGTGCCTGAGTAATGGTAGCCCGGCGGTTAAACTGGTTTACCATGGCATAACCCCAGATGTATGCCTGCTGGGCTACGGCCTTTACGTAGGCTTCAGGCATCGTAACGTCTGGCGATGGCTGGCTCAGTTTTTCAAAGTTATCAGGATGCGGAATAGTTAATGGGGCTGTCTGGGCTAGCGCAACTGTGCTGAGTGACAGCGAAGCAATAATCAACGCAATGGGCTGTAATTTCATCATTTAGTCCTTTTGAGGTAGCTTGATGAAGCTCAATGAGAAGCTGTACGCATCAGTTTTTCGGGCCATAAAAAGCAGCGCACGAGCCGCCTGAAACGTAATAATCGCTGTGAAATGAAATGCGAACTGAAGCAAGCAGGCCCACGTGTGACTGAGCCCATCTGTGACTTATAGATTTTATTGAAGACTTACACCTCGGGGTTTACACCCCGAGGTGGGTATTGCATGGCGAAATGGGTGTTCCCTGAACATTTCGGTTTAAACATAGTTTAGGGCAAGGAAAAGGGAAATTCTCATCTGCTAAAAGTTTGAAATCGTCACGGAATCCTACGCTCTCCAGTTCGCTGTCGGCTTAATGGCTATCGCAGAGTAAAATGTCGCCTGCTCCCTGTGGTGGGAGGTGCTCATACCATTATATATGACCTTAAAAATTATAATCTGAGCTTAAATTTCAAAAAACGGCAATCATCCTTACTTACGCATATTCTGCACCGGCCTTGCGGAAGCATACGTGGGACAAATTACAGGTGTGGCGTGTCCGGGGGGCGAAGGAGAACCGCCCCGCCATATTGCGTATTGGCTACACTCAAAAAATAGGGCCCTGAGGGTTAAAGGGCCTTAGAAAAATGCCCACTAAGGATAAAGGTTAAGGTTGAGCTGCTCTCCGGGAACAAGGAGGAGTAGTGGTCTAATCACTTATGACACAGGCCACCTGCCAGACTGAACGGTTCAGTAAAGCATCCAGTGCCGGCAGTTCGCTGGTGATGCGCTGCTGGGCATGTCCGTCAAAACCGGCATTGAGCTCGCTGCGGTTGAGATAAATGCCTGATGCCGCCTGACTCAGCCGCCGGCCGCTCCACTCGCTATGCGCCAATACCATATAAATTCAGCCTGTAATCCTGACCGCATGCAGCGCGTGCTGTAGCCGGTGAAGGTCGTTCTGTGCTTCCAGATTGCCGTTTCCTGCGTGCCAGATGTAGTACAGCTTGCCGGGGAGGTGGGCCTGCAGGCCTTTTCCACGCCCCTCCTTCAGCAGAAAGTTGATATCACAGGTCTGCTCCCTGTAAAAGCTGTGCTGCTTTTCCGCCTGCGCCAGCAACCTAACCAGAAACAGGTTGTCCAGCGCCGCTAAATCGGCCAGCCCGGCGCGACGGGCCGTGTGAACAGCGGCATGGAGGTCCCATTAACCGTTAAGGACGGCTCTTAGCCATCTGACGCCGTTAACCCAGCAGAGCCGGTTATAGAGCGTTATGTTTGTACAGGCCAATTCCCCCTTGTATTTGAGAAATGGTAAACAGAGGGCAGGTTGATATTCAAAAAAAAACATATGTTCAATGCAATACGGGAGCAGCATGATTACATAGGTCATTTGTGAGAAATGCCTATGTTGAATGCGCTGAAAAAGATAAAAAGCAGTGAGAGCAACTAACAAGCCAGAGCCATACGGACTGAATCTTCAGAGAATAAAATAGAAGACCAAACATTCACTAAACAACGGTTTTTTCTATGTAGAGAGGCAGAGTTAACAACATAAAATGTGAGAAAAAACAAATGTGATGGCTCAAAATTCTGCAAGAAAAGATTTCATGATATTGTTTAATATATAAATTTTTTTCATCCTATTGTTTAATTCTGGTTATGGGGTATTTTACCTCAGGGAGGTTAAGGGTTTGTTATCAATTTAGTGAATCATGTTGCATGCATACTTCGTTCTAGCGTTATAATTTGAGAGGTGACAGGTGCAAAATAAATGGCTGTTATTACTGGGCGGGGCAAGTGTTGTACAGGGGCCATCGTTGATAGAAGAAGCCAGACAAGCAGGATATAAAATCCTGCTAACTGATACAGAGGAGAACCTCAAAATTTTTGGCGAAAGGGCTCTAAAGGCCGACCAAGTCGTGGTTACTAATCGATATGATGAAGAGTCAATTCGTGATTTGTTAGCCACTTATCCAAAACTTCAAAGAAGTTACGCTTTCCGTGAGAAACTTCAGTTTGTGAACAGCAAGATAAATATAATATTAGGTTGCTCATGGACGCGTCCTGCAACCATAATGCTGATACAGAACAAGTTTCTTTGCCGTGAACTTTTGAGAAACTGCGGAATAAACCAGCCTCGTGCTTTGCTGAGCTATTCTGCAAACGATATTAAAGAAAAATTAAGAACGACATTCTCAAATCAAGAAGCTATTCTCAAGCCTGTAACCGATGCAGGAAGTCGCGGGGTCTATTCTATTTGTTCAAGAACCGCAGATGAGATTATCCATACCCTTCCAGAAGAAGGTTACCCTTTTATACTTGAACAAAAAGTTGAAGGAAAAGAATATAGTCTTGAAGCTATTTTAATTAAAAAGAAATTTCATATGTTGAGTATAACCGAAAAATTCTTATTCAAAGACACTTTTTTCGAACAAGGACATGTGAACCCTGTGGGAAACAGCCTTGAAGAGGTGAAAATAAAACAAGCGGAAGATTTAGTTGATTATGCTTGCCGCGTAATAGGCATCGAATACGGCTTAATACATGCTGAATTTTGGGATACGGATGATGGGATTACTTTAGGGGAAATTCATAATCGCGTAGGCGGGGACTTTATCTCCGTTATGGCTGCAGATACAGCCGGAATAAATATATGGCAAAGTCAACTCACTGACTCACTCTGCTATAAGCCAGAGAAAAAGAAACATATGGCAGTATGGTCTGAGTCTAAAGGAGTGAGTCGCCCCTCTTTGCTACCTCCGGGCCTGACTGATAAGCAGGGATTTATAGGACATGCATATCTCGGCGAGCGCAATTTGATTTGTGCTGAAGGTTCAAGCTATGAGGAGGCGCTATACAATGCAAAAAGCATTTCGAAACTCTTCAATATTTAAAATTATTCTCATCCAGGATTTCATCGGTGCATTTGCATTCTTTGCACCACAAGCGTTATTAATCGCTTATCTTCATGAAAACATGCAACTGTCTTCAGAAGACACGAGTGGAATATTATTTACTTTAATATTTTTTTCAAGAATTGGTCGTTTAGCGTTTTCTCCCTATCTTAATAAGATAAATTTCCCTTTATTGCTCACAATTTTGCAATTGCTTGGAGGTTTAGGCTTCTACCTCTTATCACGAGGAGGAATAATTGACCTCTATTTAGGGGCATTTCTCATTGGTCTTTTCTACGGTAATAATTCAATTGTTATTCGCATTGCCACTTCCTTTTTAAAAAATCAGTCTCTTACATTAAACTACTCGTTACTCAGTACCGTTACAAACCTGGCATCAAGTGGTGGAGCAATATTTTTGGGGTTGCTTTATAAACACCT
This sequence comes from Pantoea sp. USMM079, assembly GCF_037153115.1. NCBI lineage: Bacteria > Pseudomonadati > Pseudomonadota > Gammaproteobacteria > Enterobacterales > Erwiniaceae > Pantoea > Pantoea sp. USMM079. The sequence continues at coordinate 35,559 of NZ_JBBCKX010000033.1, read as the reverse complement.
CGGACCGGTTTATATGTTCGAAGTGATGTCTGCATTTTTTTCACTTACTTGCGCATATACCTTTTGGGCGACAAGAAAAATCACGCTTCCACAACAAGGACATTTCTTTAAATTGCTGTTAAGCCTGGTCAGGAAGAAAGTGGTTTCATGGACGTTACTAATTATTGTTTTGGTATGGTTTATATATTCTCTTGCGTTAACAACCATGCCGCTGTTCGTGATCGACCGTTTACATAGATCCGACTTGGTATGGACAGTTACTGCTTTGAACGGTTTAGCTGTTCTAATTCTTGCCTATCCGGTAAATCGTCTTATAGTCAAACTTTCCGATAATACGAAACTTATCATTTCTTTTTTGCTCTTCGGATCAGCCTTTTTATTATTATCACTGCGAAACTCAATGGGGATGCTTTACCTATTCCTGCTATTAATAAGTGCAGCCGAAATAATTGCCATCCCTGCGTATCAAAGCATTATGTCTTCAAATACTGAAGCATCTGAAAGAACAGCCATATTTTCCCTTTCAATTATATCAGTAGGAATTGGCGAGAGTTTGGGGGCCGTTTTTGCTGTGTGGACAAATGAACATAATTCACTTTTCCATATTATTTTTGTTTTTGTATTCGTAGCCACAATTTTAATTAGCCTATTTTGCAGGCGTAATACTACCTCTCTCGCGTAATCTCTAAAGGCCTGGGCAACAAATCTCTGCCCGGGTCCCTCCCGGCCTGCGTGGCATAACAAAAATTCGTAACACAACTCAAACTATCAGCCTGGAGCTGCCTGTAGCTGTATTTAGAGAGCTTTGTGAAGATATCAAAATCGATTGATATGAGCCGTTGTTATTGAAAGTTACGACTAAACACCGTTTGCAGGAAAACCTTCACTTTATTCGCAAAATAACAACCTATATCACATGACTATTTAGAATTTAACTCCATTATTTGTATAAAAAACAAGACAAACAAATTATTTTATTTGTACGAAAGTGGATATTAAGAATCTTCGTGTTAGAAAAATTGTAACAAAGCTGTCCGTTACAATTATGGAACTTCAAATCACTTATATTCCATAGAAATAGAATGAAACACTTAATTTCATTGTGAGTTTAAAACGTTACTCCGATTTAAATTAGAGCTAAAAAAGTGATTCAGAGCAGACTAAAAAAAAAGAATAGGCAAGCTCCCTTACTGTCTCCAGTTGGGGTGAACATGCATCAAAGTTGTTAAATATATGTAATCACATAACAGCTTAAATATCAATTAATTTTATTAATAACTTACACAACCATAAAGGGAGAGACATACCACTCAGGTAATAAACATTCAATGTGTTTATTGTTAAACAAGAGGGGAAATCATTGCATTTTTTGTAAATTACGAATAAATCAAAATAATTATCACAACATGTTGTTTTTAAAGATAAAATAATGAACAAAAAAATCATCATGAATTTTTCTCAATTAAATAGCTGATAACTCATTAAAGAAGCCTAATGGTTTACTTCATTTGAACGAGACAATAAGATGCTGATGAATTAGATATGTTAATGAAAAATTCTTCCCACTTTTACAATGGAGTTCATGTGAAAAATTCAGTCGTGATTTTTGCAGGTTTAAGAAGAACAAATAACGAAAGGTTCGAAGCTCTCTCAGCGGCCAAGAGACTAGGCCTTTCAGTTGTACTAATAGGCAGATCTATACCTGAAATGGCTAAACCACATCTTTTGGAATGGCATGAATGTGATACATCTGACTATGAAGTAGGGTTAGAGGTCGCTAGAAATGTAGCTTCGCGATATAACGTTATAGGTGCCTTTAGCTGGACCGATTTGGAACTTGGTTTTATTGCAAGAGTCAATCAAGCTCTAGAATTACCCGGACTAACGCCCGAATCAGTTCGAACAATCAGAAGTAAATTTCTTACTCGTCAAGCCGTGTCAAGTATTGAAGGTGTGTCACCTCGCTTTCATAAAATCTCAACTCTTGACGAACTCCATACGGCAATGGATAAATTAGGCTATCCCGCGGTTGTAAAACCAACAGGAGGAAATGGCTCTAAAGGAATATTCATTCTTAAAAGCGAACAAGATTTGGCATTAGCTATCAGTAATCTCCATTCCCTTGTGTCTGCAGGCAATGATCCTATCTTCAATAAGCACGGTGATGAGTTTATAGTTGAAGAATATATTCAAGGTCAAGAAGTTAGTGTAGAGGTCTTGGTTCATCGAGGAATCGTTGATATTATTGGAATTACAGATAAATCAACCACGTCTCCTTTCCCATTTGAGTCGCAGCATGTATTCCCATCAGCAGCTTCTGACCAAGCAAAACTCGATGTGCAACGTAAGATCGTTGCAATTATCCAAGCTACAGGCTGTGACAACTGTACTTTGCATATAGAAGGGAAAATCGAAAACAATAAATTTACTCTCATCGAAATCAATGGACGCCCGGGTGGTGGTTATATCACGACTCATTTAGTACCAAGAAGCACAGGCGTTGATCATGTTGCAAACATAATCAAGGTTGCAACAGGGGGAGTGCCTGACCTGAAATCTCAGCGTGACATGTCATATGCAGGAATAAGGTATATTTTCGCAGAAAAAGAGGGCCGCTTCCTAGGTTTATCTGGTTATGATGAGGCTATTCTGGATACAGGAGGACTGGATAATGTTATGACTGAAATTCCATTGGGAAGTTCAATAATTTTGCCTCCTAGAAGTTACACAACCCATAGGGTTATATCTGTTGTCGCTCATGCCCCTACTTACGAAATGCTTTTGAAAACTCTCGATGAGGTAACATCTTCCTTAAGCATCAAAATAGAGTAAAGAAAACCATCAAGAATTCAACTTTATGCCGAAATGAGTATTAGCTTAACTATGTTTCGGCTTCTTTTTTATTTGAATTTTTAAAATATCCAATACAGGAATTCAATATATGTGTTTTACAGGAAAAAGAATTTCAATTATAGGTGCCGGTAACATGGGGTCTGTATTGGTGAAAATGGCTTTAGAGAAAGGCGCATATGTTACCCTTTTTGATATAGACCGTGATATATTAAACTCTGTTGCCAAACGGCAAAAAAAATATATCGAATCAGGAAAGCTAACAGTATCCTCCCCTCATGAAAGAACAAGTATCAGTATTCCGGCGGGAACTGATACCATAATTGTTGCTATATCATGGTATGAGGCACGAGACCTTATCAGCACTCTGGCTTCGTTAGATATCTGCCCGGTTATTGTTTTGGGTCGACCAGATTTAGACGATTCACTTATCCAAAAAATTAGCAATATTAAGCATCCTATTCTGCTAGGAACAGGTTTGGAACCGGGCTTAATGGAGTCGATATCTTCCCATATTCTAAAAAAAAATCCGCAAAGTAAAACTCTTGAAAGCTACTGTGGGGGGCTGCCGGTAACTCCAAAAGGGCCTTTTGGTTACACGTTAACCTTTGGAAAAAGGTTGCCTATCGAACCACGCATGGCCTTAAAAATTAAGCATCGAAAACTACATTCTATCCCGCGGTTCATCGAAGTTAAGCATGAATATTTTCCTTCTATTGGCCATCTTGAAGCGTTTGATGATGCAATGCTTGCAACTTCTGCAGAACACTTCAAAGACCAAGTAGATAATTTCTCACAAAATACCTTGAGGTGGCCAGGATTTTCTGCCGCTTCGCGGTGGTGTGAGTCATTAGGTTTGCTTTCAACACGGAAGGTTAATATTGGCGAATTAAATGTAAGCATCAGAGAGTTGACAAATACTTTGCTTAACACTGCTAGCCAAACTGACGAGATTAAGATTAAAGATTTTGTATTATGCAAATGGAAACACATTAATCACTCAGGAGATGAGGGGGATTTAGTTATTAACGTGTCGCAAAATGAAAATGACATATCAGCCATGGCATTTATGACATGCGCCTTTACTATTATAGCGATTCAGTATCTATTTGAAACCGTTCATTCCGGAATTATATATCCCCATGAAGAGCCTGCTATTCAGATAGGGCTGGTTTTTTTGAGAAGCTTAAAAAAACATCACTTCGTTGAATTTAAATCATCTGGAACATTAACGTCAGTTATTGAGGAGGCAATGTGAATTCGATATTAGATGTATTACTAGTTGGTGCCGGTCCCGCTAATCTTTCAGTCTTAAGTTACATGGATGAAGCTGGTATTCTTAATAAAGGATATAACATACGTTTAGTCGAGAAAAGAGAGAATGCAAGTTGGCACCCTGGTCTGTCATTACCAACTTCAACTTTACAGGTTTCTTTATTAAAGGACTTGGCTTTTTTAAGAAACCCAACGAGCCCTTATACATTTTTTAATTTCCTTAAAGAAGAAGGCTTACTATATCAATTTATGCATTTGAATACGTATTATCCTTCCCGAAACTTATTTTCTAATTATCTTGAGTGGATAGCGTCAAAATTAAATAAGTTTATCCATTACAATTATGAGGTTTGCAAGTTAAAAAGATTACCCGTAGCTAATGGTAAGGATATTCTGGAGATAACCTTAAAAAACAGTTTGGGCGAAATTGAAACAATAAAAGCGAGACAATTGGTTTTATCTCAGGGGCATAAAGCTTTTATCCCAGAAGTGTTGTCATCAAAAAATAAACATGTACTACACTCCAATGAATTTTTGAATAAAGTCCCGCTTGATACACTGTCTGATGATAGCCATATCGTAATAGTTGGTCGTGGCCAGAGCTCTGGAGAAATAATTCGCTTTCTATTAGAAAGGACTAAAGTCGGTAAGGTTAGTGTGATTTCTCGTGATTTTATATTCAAATCAACAGACGCTAATCCTTTCGTGAATGACATTTATACTTATCCTCGGGCAGTAGATTTCTTTAACTGTGATAATTCTTTGCGCCAGAATATGTTATCAGGTTTATGCAACACCAATTATGCTACTGTCACTGATGATGTTTTATCTGCGATATATGAACAAACATTTTCAGATCGTATTGATAAAAGGCAGCGTTTATATCTTTATCCCTATTCTTCAGTGAATAATCTAGAAGAGAAGAATAATAAAGTTACCATCAACATAGAACAATGTGAGCCTAAAAAAAACCTTATTAATATTACGGCTGACTTGATTATTTGTGCTACAGGCTTTGAGAATACTTTACATAAATCATTGCTTAACTCTTTAAATCCCAAAAAGTATAATGAGGATTTAATCGTAAATGGTGATTTTTCTGTGCAATTTTGCACCCCATCATCTCCAGATGTTTTTATCCTTAATCATTCGCGTGCTCAGCATGGGCCCACCGAACACACTCTTGCAGGAGTTTCTGAGAGAGGAAAGGTCATTGGAGATGCAATAATTAAAAACATCAGTTATTGGGAAAAAGAAATTCATACAAAACAAAATCACCCTATCGCATTTCAAAATAAGGAGTTGAAAATTGGAACGATTTAAGGTTATCAACGTTACGAATAAAAATGCATTATCTAATGCTTCATTTGAGAATGGCATCTATCGTATCAATCCTGTGCCTGAGAAATCAGACATTTCGATTCGAATTTTAAAATTGACTCCAGGAAGTAGCACGGAACGCCATAATCATACTGAAGTTGAATTCTGGACGATTATCCGCGGAAGTGTACGTGTATACCTTGACGGAAAAGATATGATTCTTAACGAAGGCGATTGTATAAGAGTAGAACCACTTTGCCGTCATCGTATTGAAGCATTAGAACAAAATGCAGTAATGCAAACGGTATGGTGGCACAATCGAGAAATATTCGAACAGAACGCAACCGAAAGCAGCAACATTAAAGAAAATTCTACAAAACCATTATTGATCATACCTGCCATGCTGACACCTAATGGAGGCATGCATTTAGGACATGCCGCTGGGCCTTTTATGGTAGCAGATGTCGTTACAAGGGCGGCAAGAATGGCGGGTAAAGAAACATATCAGGTTCAGGGGACACATGGACATCTTGAACACATTCAGATCGCCGCCGTTAACTCAGGAACTGATTACTACACCCTAGCTGAAACAAATACACGCAGATTAAAACGCTCCTTGCACTTACTCGGTGTTGAGCAGGACATATTTCTTGAAACGCGACCAACGCTGCGCTCAGATGAAATTGTGTATGAAGTTCTTGAAAAGTTGATGGAAAAGGGTCTGATTGTTGAAAGAATACACAATGTTCCATATGACTCTGAGAAAAATGAATTCTGCGTTGATGCCTTTGTTCATGGCGAATGCCCCCATTGTGGTGGCGAATCCTCAGGTACTGAATGTGAGGGATGCGGAGCTCTGGTGCTTGACGCCGATCTCATTAACCCTGTCAATCTGTGTGGTACCGGTCTTAGCCATCGTCCTCTTAAAAGGCTTTTTTTGCAGCTTAAAGCTCTCGAAAATGAATTGGAATGTTTTGCTGCCAGCACAAGTCTTTCGGCATTCTCTAAATTGTTCGTTGAAAGTTGGCTGGACCGTGGATTGCCTGAGGTTTGTCTGACGAACCCCATTAGCGCAGGAGTACCCGTGAATATTCCTGGCCTAGAAAATTTGAAGTTCACTGTCCCTATGGAGTATGTCCCCCGTCATTTACTCGCTATTGAACAAATGTATGCATTAAAAGGAGAAACCAGGCTTTGGCATGAACTCGCCGGCGATGAATTGCCGGAGTTGGCAATACTATTCGGGATTGACAATGCTTTTGGTCGCTTGCTTGTCATTCCAGCTGTTCTTGCAGCTCTTGGAATGAGAGAGTTCATGCCAAGTTACGTTATTCCAAACCATATGATGCAACTTGAGGGTAAGAAGTTTTCCACCTCACGCAATCATGCTATCTGGGTTGATGAATATGTAACCGATGAAAATGCAGAGGCGCTTCGTTTCTATCTATGTAAAAACCGAACTCATCGTATAGAAGTGGATTTTAATCGCCATGAATTTGATCACTTCAAGACTGAGTTTTGGTCAGGCAAACTTCCCGCGATGCACAATGCACTTAAAAAGGTATTTTTGCCTTTTTCAGATGAAAAATTCCTGCCTGGCCCCGGACAATGGTGCGCCGATTGCCATTCTTTCTTTGCATCAACATCTCTATTCATAACCGGAATGGAAAATCGCTACTCTTTCAACATGCCTGACCTGCGTAAAATAACTCGGGATATTGAAACGTTTATAGATGAAATTACAACATTTTGTCTCGACTCAGCTTTGGAAAGAAAAACCCAATTTATAAATTCGGCATTGAATAGAACTAGAGCCAGATTAGCACTGCGGGCTATTATTTCGCTGGCGACAGCATTACACCCCATAACACCAAGATTTACGCAAGGTATATTAGATAGCCTAGATATAGAGATCCGATCGTTTAATTTGTTCACAGTGGACTGGATGACGGTTGATATAAGTGTACAGAAATTCATGAAATCACATTCTATTTAATCTAAACTTACACATGAGTCTTTATATTTAAATGGCAGGATTAGCTATGTCAAACGTTAGCAATAAATATCTCCCTATTAACGCAAAGAAATTTAGAGAGTCAGTTTATTGGGGTAAATTGCCTTCAGACTACAAGAAAACATTCAATGTGATATCTGAGGTTTTGCCTTTTCGTGTTAACTCTTTTTATCTGGAAAATCTAATCGATTGGGATGCTGGCATTGATGATCCACTTTTTCAACTAGTATTCCCACAAGCAGGTATGTTAGCGGACTCACAATTTAGTCGCATAAGTCAAGCTCTGAGTGGGAGCCGTACTGAATTACTCAATGTAGTTAGAGACGTACGAACTGAGCTCAATCCTCACCCTTCAGGTCAAGCGTTTAACATACCGACCATTAATGACCAAAAAATTTCGGGTATTCAACATAAATATAGCGAGACGGCGTTGTTCTTTCCTAGCGCAGGTCAGTCATGTCATGCATATTGCAGCTTCTGCTTTAGATGGGCTCAGTTTGTTGGAGATACAGAGGACCGTTTCCAGTCGCGTGATGTCCGTCAATTAATCGACTACCTTAAAATCCATCCGGAAATTACTGACATCTTGATAACGGGTGGCGATTCTATGATTATGCCAACCCGAATACTAGAGCGATATATCCAACCGTTACTGGATGAAACTCATATTACAACTATCCGTTTAGGCTCTAAGGCTCTGACATACTGGCCACAACGCTTTACCAAGGATGAAGATGCCGATGATTTGATGCGATTATTTGAAAAAATAACTGCTAGTGGTAAACATTTAGCATTTATGGCACATATCAATCATCCCCGAGAACTTGCTCCGAAAGAAACTCGGCACGCAATAAAACGAATACTAGCAACCGGTGCCGTTATTCGAACTCAGGCGCCTTTATTAAAACATGTCAATGACAAGCCTGAAGATTGGATTGATTTATGGACTCAACAGGTTCAATTAGGTTGTATTCCATATTACATGTTCGTCGAGCGAGACACTGGACCAAAACAATATTTTGAAGTTCCACTCGTAGAATGTTATGACATATTCCAGAAAGCTTATTCAAAAGTATCTGGATTAGCTCGTTCAGTTAGAGGTCCGATAATGTCTGCAACTGAAGGCAAAGTGTGCATAGATGGAATTATTGAAATTAATGATCAAAAATACATTTCTCTTCAATATCTTCAGGCCAGAAATCCTTCACTGTGCAGAAAACCTTTTCTAGCAATATACGATCCAAATGCTGTCTGGTTTGACCAGCTAGAATGTTTGACACTCCCACATGACGATGGGTTACAGAAAAAAAAGGTTTTTCATAATAGAATTCGTTCGGTCGAAATTATTTAAGCCTATAACACTTTTTTAAAATTTTTTTTTAGGAACTGTAATGAAGAAAAAAATTAAACTAGGCCTTTCGATTTGGCGTCATGGTTATCACGTAGCATCCTGGCGCCTACCTGAGGTGCCACGGGACAGTATGATGAATATATGGCGTTTTATCGAGGTAGCTAAAGCTGCAGAACGAGGAAAATTTGACTTGGTTTTCCTTGCCGATGTACTCGGTTCGCACTATATAGAGAATGATTCAAGAACGAAAACGAAAGGTCATGCGGTTCATAAAAATGATCCCCTGCAAATACTTTCTGCTATTGCTGTACATACTCAACATATCGGGTTGGTAGCAACAGTATCTACTACATATGGCCATCCCTATAAAACTGCTCGCGCTTTTGCAACTTTAGATCAAATTAGTGGCGGGCGTTCAGGTTGGAATATTGTTACTTCACATAATATTGAAGAAGCGCGAAATTTTGGTCTTGAAAAAAGGCCTGAACCTGCCATTCGCTATGAGCGCGCGCAGGAGTTTATAGACGTCACAAAAGGTTTATGGGATAGCTGGGGCGATGACGCGTTTCCTGTCGATAAAGAGGCGGGTTTATATGTAGATCGCAGTAAAATGCATGTCCTCGCTCACGAGGGTAAGCATTTCAAAGTTCGAGGCCCGCTTGACATAGTAAGATCACCTCAAGGTCAGCCTGTTCTTGTCACTGCCGGAGACTCTGAAAATACTATTGAAATGGCAGGTAGATACGCGAACATTGTTTACGCTGGTCAACCAGACTTGGAAGGTGCGCGCGTTTTTTATCAGAGAATAAAAAGCAAGGCCCGAGAATATGGCCGTGAAGATGATGTCATTGTCATGCCTGGAATGATGGTTTATGTAGGTCATACCCGTGAAGAAGCCCAAGCGAAATTGGATAGAGTCCAAGATCTTATAACACCCGATGTCGGCTATGCAATGATAAAACCGTTCTTTGGCGATATGTCTCATCTGGATATTAACGCACCATTTCCGCTTGATGTGGAAGCCCTTAAGCTGGAGTGGATTAACAGCCACTTCAGCAAACTTCTGCTTGAGAAGGCAGCAAGAGCTAAATACACTGTCAAAGACATGTATCGAGCAATTGCCCGGGGAGATGACTGGCATATCACCATCGCAGGCACCGCTAAGGAAGTTGTCGATAAAATGGAGGAATGGATCGATGCTGGCGCAGCCGATGGATTTAACATCCAACCGCCAGATACTGTTAATGCCGTGAATGACTTTATTGAATTCGTGATCCCGGAACTTCAGAGACGCAGATTATTCCGTGAAGAATATGAAGGGAATACATTAAGACAAAATTTAGGAATTAAACATCCGAAAAACGTTTTTTTCATGGATAAGGTCTCTGATTGATACATCATCTTAAGGTTAATCTGTTCGTCGGTTCCGTTCACACTGAATGTTATTAGAACAGGGCTGGCTGAGTCAGGATTGTAGTTATCGCGCCGTAATGTAGCTTTTGAAAAGTTTATAAGGTTAAGATTTTTTCTTAATAAAGGCGGGCTAGTAGTGCGCAGCCTACGCCTAAATGCCGCGTCAGCGGCATTTAGGCGCAAGAAACCGTTAAGGACGGAGATCTTATTCCACCGGGCGCCATTAACCCGGTAGAGCTGGTTACAGAGTGTTATGCTCGTTCAAGCCCCCCACCTTTCCGTCTGACGTTGTTTAAGTAGCGGGCTTTCATGAGCGCATAAAATGGACGGCCGCAGACTAAAGATACGAACCTCGGGCCTCAGTCATACCACCACCTCAGACTATAATTATTACATCCATTTATAAAGCGACTATGTTCCGGCCTTTTTGGCCGGGGCATCGGAGCATTTCAGGTGGGGTTTGCGCGATGGTAGGGTGAGAGGGTGTTATATGGCTAGAATGCCAACGGTCTTCGCTTAAATTTCATTCATTGGGTTTTGAGTCAATGGTTTCCGAGTAGAACAACCTCATACAGAGTAGCTGTGCACCTGAACACAGTGCGACCTTTGTCTGTAGTGGGCCGTCATCTAATTCTTCGTGCCGAGCACCTGCCAGAATGTCTGAATCTGATTTGCCAGGGATTAAAAGTTGAACAGAAAAATATTTTCTATACATGAAATCAATATTATCGTAACTACCGCTTTTCTCTAAATATGCGCTGCACGGAGGTACCTGAAACTTGTTTTTAGGTGTCTCCGTCAGCCGGCAAGCCGCATAGCGGCGCGTCAGGTTATATCTAAATTATCTAACTCTGCTCAACTTCAGCCAGCATTCGCGCCGTTTTCTAAATTTTTATTTTCCCAAAAAGAGTTAATGGCTGAACCCGGCTGCCAGATTTCGCATGCTTACCGCACTCAACAACCACTGGAGGTGCATATGAAATCTCTTCGTCCGGCAACACAACTTCTGTTATGCGGCGGTGTGCTGGGCCTGACCTTTCTCGCGTCCTCTCCGGCGTCTGCATCTGAGAAAGACGAGCTGACATCCGCTCAGCGAATGATCGTCCAGGTTCAGGCTTCGCTGGAACGGGCGCGGGTTTCCACTCTTCCTGTGAATTTTTACAGGTTAATTAAAAAACCATTAAAGCTCATTAGGTCGTCACCCCCTATATCCCTCCTCATCAAAATTTTCAAAATCGGAAAAAGAGTTTACTGCTGAAAGCCTGACCACGCGCTGCCACTCTGACGGCCTGTTACCGTGATGGAGATCCGATATGCGACTCAGGCTATTACACTCACTTTTCCTATTTATACCGTTTCAGTTGATGGCCGGCACCGTTGTGTATACCGATGCCGAACATCCCCCTCAGAATCTGACTGATGAAAGCTCGGTTGTCTGCCTTGATGGCCCCGACCGGCTGCAAGACTCCATTTTCGGCAAACTACCTGCAGATCCTCAGCTGGCCGCTCAGCAGGCCCGCGAAATTATTCAGTCGCCGCAATGGCCCGGACAACAGGAGCAGATTGCTCAGGCATACCGGCAGGTTGTGCATGCCTGGGAAATCGGGCTACATAAGTTCCCCGCCGTTGTTTTCGATGATCGGGATGTGGTTTATGGCACGTCCGACGTTGCCCGTGCTGCCATGCTTCGCAGTCAGGGGGGTTAAATGATACGCATCTCCCCCCGAACACACTTCAACGCCGCCGGTTTTACCACCGTGCTGGTAGTAGCTGCGGCTCCGTCCACGGTTTCTGCCATCAATACTGCAGGCATCATTGCCAGCGCCATCACCCAGGACTGCATCAGCTGGCGCGTCAGCGGCATCTGTTACTGGCTGATGTGTACGCCCTTTGGCTGTTCGGTGAAAACCTCCGTTAAGGTGACGCACTTCATTCCTGAAGTGGTGGTGTCCACCTACACTGGCCCGGGCGGGAATCCCTGGACAGAAATGGCGTTTATGAGCGGCGCGTCCGGTACGATCGATAACGCACTGACCAGCGGTGCGCCAGCCGGTGGCGGTAACGCCGCCGATATCAAAACTCCCGGGCAGCGCAAATCGAACATCAAATTCAAGTACGCCGATGCGATAGGCCACCCTGCCACCTCCGTCATTGGCGGCAGCATTGCCGGTTACTCGTGCGATACCGCCGCCACGCCATTCAATCCCTACTTTCTGAGCACGCTGGATTCACTTGTCTGGCGATCGGGACTGCCTGAATCGCTGTATCCCGAGGCGCTGGTTCCCGGCCAGCGCGAACTGGGCAGCCAGGTCAGCGCCAACATGTGGGGCAACATTTATCCCCGCTCCGGTTTCGTCAGCCAGACCGACAATGACAAAGCCTCCGCCGTGGTCGCGCAGCGTGTCGCCGACATTATCACCCGCTCCGGGCAGCCTCACGTTTATCAGGTACTGAAGGGCACGCACAAGGCCGGCTACTGGCCACCAGGAGAGGTGAAAGAAAACACGGGCACGGCGAATCATAAATGGCAGCGCCTTTCGCCCACGCTTTCCGCTTCCTGCGCCGTCTTTCCTGACGGCGCGTATCCCATTGCTCAGGACGGTAACGAAGTCTATGCGCTCTGGCAGCCTTACAGCTGCTGCAAGCGACGCGGCCAGACCTTCCTCTATTCAACTGACTTCTGAGAGGCACAATGTCACCAGTTCAATTTAAATCGGCCGCGCTTGCGCTGTGCATCGCGTCCGCAGCGGCATCTGCGCAGGCGGCTGATGATAACCAGTCCGGCGCATTCGGTATTTCATTGCCCTCCGTGAATAACAGCGCCATAGGCTACGGCAAGGACATCAGCGGCGCGGTTTCTGACAAGCTCTACTATACGCTCGGCGGCGGCTCTGTTATTTCGCAGCCGGCAACGCGCAGCAGCATGCGTAAAATTGGTATGAGCGCAGGCTGGAGCAGCGACCTGATGTGCGGCAACTTCGACCTGAAAACGACGGTTGGTAATCAACTCAACGGCGTAACTAACGGCTTCAAAAACCTCATGGGCAACGTGGTGCAGAATGCCACCGGTGCTGTCGCCAGCCTGCCGGCAATGATTATTCAGCGTGCCAATCCCGGTCTGTACGACATGCTCACAAATGGCGTGCTGCAGGCTAACGTCTCTTTTGATAAAGCACAGCTCAACTGCCAGAACATGTCCAAACGCATGATAGATTTTGCCGGCAACAACAAATGGACGCAGGGCGCGGTGATGGATGAGTACCGATCGCTTGTTAACAGCGGAGACGCTGATGCTGTCCGCGTGAACAACTCTGCTGACAAGCTGCAGGGTAACTCAGGACAGAACTGGATTGGCGGACAGAAACGAGGAGGGCAGGGGCAGCAGGCAATCCGGCCTACCCATGACTTAACGGCTGCGGGGTTCAACATGATGAACAGCCTGCCGGTGCTGAGTTCTGACTCAGTCAGCAGCAACAGCTGCAACGGGGGGGCCTGCGGAAAATATGCCACCGCTGAAGAAGCGGCCAAAGCCGTGGTGCAGGTAGTAGGGGACAGCTCCCTGCGCACCTGCAGCGACGCATCTCAATGTACCAGTGGCGATGACGAACAGCAGCCGGGTGCCACTCAGGCAGGCACCGGCTTTGCGCCGATCCTGGAAGAGACAACCAAAGAGAATACCGAACAGCTGGTAAAACTTGTAAACGGCACCGAGCAGCCCAACGCGACGAACCTGGCAAAACTAAAAACCGGCAGTTTACCCATCACGGCAGGTGTCATCAGAGCACTGCAGAGAGATCCCGATAACGCGGCCCTGACCGCCCGCCTCGCCGGCGAGCTGGCGATGGCTGATACGGTTGAAACCGCGCTGATAATGCGCCGCATGATTGTTACCGGCATGTCAGAGCCTAACGCTGCAGCGCAGAATGCGGCCATAGAGGAAGGAGATCGTCGCGTTGCGGCCATTGATCGCGAGATCACCGCCCTGAGAAACGAAATGGAGCTCAAGCGCGAGCTGTCCCGCAACTCCGTGCTCACCATTATCGAGCGGGAAAACGGGCGCGTTAACAGTAACCCGCAGACTCAGAGCGATGACAGCACCGACAACCGTATTAACCGTCTGGCCGTTCCTGAGACGGAAAACAACTGATGAGAGCGCTGCCTATGAAAACTGAAAACGGGGCGCAACGCGCCTCATTTTTCCGCCGGCACCCCGCGCTGTTTCGTGTGCTGTCTACTGCCGGCGCTCTGCTGGCATTCCTCCTGGCCGGGCTCATCGTCGCGGACCGGGCTATCAAAGATCCTGCTCAGGCCGCTGCATTTCGTGACTGGATGGAGCATGCCCGCTATGGCTGGCTGATATGGCGCCTGGCGGTTTATGGTGCGCTGGCGTGGGGTTTTGTGAAAGTATTTCGTGCGCCGGGCTTCGGCCCGCAACACCGCCAGCCTCTTATCCGCATTGCGGCTGTCAGCGTCATTTTTGCCGTCGTCTGTGAACTTGTGCTGCTCGGCGGCACGGGAGCGTCATGATGCTGACTAACAGCTACCTGGAATATTTCCTTACCCTGCTTGGCTGGGTTGTGAACAACGGACTCTGGAATATTCTCATCACAACCGGCCTGTTTGCCGCGCCTGTCGCTTTCCGGCTTATCGGCATCTGGCTGAAAGTTCGCGAGGAGGGTGAAGATGAGGGTAATAAAGGTGCTCTGTCCATACCCCGCATGGAACATGCGATTTACACATCTTTTCTGGTGATGATTGCCTGCTGTATGCCGCTGATGAACGTCGATATGAGCACGATAAAATATGACACGTCGCGTGCGCAGAGCTGCGGTACGTGGACGCCAAAAGCGCCCGATGACACGGGATATTCACCGGTCATATCGAGCATTAACGATCAGACGGCTGCCGCGCCGGTATGGTGGTATTTGATTCACAAGCTAGCAAAGGGCATTACGCAGGCGTCTGTTGCCACAATCCCGTGCCGTCCGGACATGCGTCAGCTCCGCTTTGAGGTTCAGCACACGCGGATTAACAACAAATCTCTTGCGGAAGAGCTGCAGGACTTTACCAACGACTGCTATTCACTCGCGCTGTATATGTGGAAACGTCAGGATCAGGATCAGGGGCAGACAAAAGACAAAGCGACGCTGCGTGATATTGAGTGGATAGGCAGCAAAACCTTCCTCAGTAATTATTACGGCAGCCTGCAATCGAAAACGCCCCGGGCGGAATTTGCCTGGAACGAAGGCCGCGATAGCGGAAGGCCGGATACCGGCCGGGGTGGCTACCCAACCTGCAGCGAGTGGTGGAATAAAACGGAAACCGGACTGCAGGCCCGCGTTGTTGATCAGGCTGACCCTGGGTTATGGACGCGATTATCCGCTGCTATGACGATGATCGGGGGCAACTCAGCAGACTATAAGGAGGCCATTATCCGCCGTCTGGTCAGCCCTGAGAGTTTGACCGTATCGCAGGGTGGGCATGTCTATGCCGGCTACGGAGGCAATGCCGATTTTACGCTTGATAACTCCGTTGCCCGCGTAGCTGCGATCGGCGGCACTGCTTTAGGCAGTCTAGCGGCATACCCGGCATTCGATGCCATGCGTCAGGCGCTACCAATGGTGCAGGCTGTGTTACTCATGGCGGTGGTGGTGATTCTGCCGCTTATCCTGGCGTTCTCAGCCTATGAAATTAAGACCGTCATTACACTCACGTTTGTGCTTTTTGCACTGAACTTCCTGACATTCTGGTGGGAGCTGGCTCGATGGCTCGACAGCTGGCTGATGACAGCGCTATACAGTTCTGACACACACAGTAGCTTTAACATGGTGGGTTTTCAGAACAGTTCAGATGATCTGATTATGAATTTTGTTATGGCGACGATGTTTCTGGTGCTGCCTGCAGTTTGGATGGGGGCTCTGTCATGGGCGGGCATTAGAATAGGTAGCACTTTAGACGGTGCATTCAAAAGTGGAACCTCTCAGGTTCAGAAGAGTGGGGGAGAAGCCGTTGAGAAGGCAAAAGGGGCAGTGAAAATGTAATCAAACCGACGATTAGTTTAGCATCGGCTAATCGTCGTCTTCTCTGTCTAACCTCGAAGCAGTTACCGTAATATCGTCAGGACCACTGTAGAATCCATCTCCGTCATTCCCGCTTCTGAATTGCCCACCTGCAGCACCGGAGCTGTTAGATGACGTAGTATCCAAATCATCTAATGCACTTAGCTGAATGTGGCGAACCATATAAACGAAAGCAGCAACAATGATGATTACTGTGCCGAGTGCAAATCCCGCAACTAAAACCAGAGTCAGGAGTATAAGAACTGAAAAGGGCACAACAGATTTTCCTATCGATGCAGGTATCTTTTTCCTGTCTGCCCAGGCTGCAAAGCGATCATCGGCATCATAGTAAACACGAGATAAGCGCTTCCAGACAGACGCAGCTTTTGTTCCGCGAGCATATGCGGTTGAACTCATACGCGCCTCAATTAAATTTACCTTAACCTGACGATACCGAAAGTTAACCAGAATTGCACATTGAGTAAAACCGCCAATTGGTAGTTACAACACACATAAATACTCCTATTAACACCCACACCTAGCCGAATCTGAAACCTCTTGCCCCTCTCAACCCTGACCCGCGCCGTGCCTGAACCCCGGTTGCCCCCACTGGACAGCCGCCGCCGCCCGGCTCGCAGGGCCGGTAAGTCGTTTAAGGCTTTGGATTGAATGCTGTAACTACTGGGTTCTTCGTGGGTGTTCGTGTTACCGCGGGTTCTTTCTTTCGTCTGCGACCGTCTGGCTTCAGTGCGCCTGAAAGGCCGCTGCTTAAACGGCGGTCAAGCAGGGATAAAATTGCACATCCCATGCCAGTTTCTGCGCGGTGACACACATTCCTCTTCGGGGACCTGTACATTCTTTAAACTTTGCAGAAAACAAGCCGATAACGAATCCGAACAATTTGTTAACTAATTATATCCGGGCTAAGCGTTACTGGAAGCTATGCAACCTGTCCAGAAGCTGACCCTGATAGTTCATTTATCCCAGGGATTTACAGAGACGAGACACTGACATGAAAATTAAGGATATGGGCGTAGGCACCCGGCTTGGTGGGGGATTTGCACTGGTTATGCTGCTTATGGTGGCCATGGTGGTGATCGGCGTTTTTCACCTCCGCGGCATGATGGCGGATACCCGCGCCACCACGAGCAATTACCTTGTGCGTGAACGGCTCTCGACTGAATGGCTGTCCATTATTGATACCAATGCCGCGCTGGGTCTGGCGGTAATGACTTCCGGAGACGAGGGCGTAAAACAATACGCTGCGGATGAGATGAAGAAAAATTCCGCCCGGGCCAGCGTCGTCCAGAAAGAGCTGGTCAGCCTGGTTATCTCCGGCGAAGGGGAAAGACTGATGAAGGCGGTGTCGGATGCGCGTGAGGCATACACCGTAACCCGTAAAGAAGTGCTTCAGATTAGCGCTGCGGGAAATGCAGCTGAAACCAGCGCAGCAATACGAAACCGCCTGCTGCCGTCAATGAAGGCTTACTCTGTGGCCGTGCAAGCGGTCGTTAAAAATCAGCAGAGCGCTATCGATGACAGTGCTTTACATATCCAGCAAGGAGGCGCCACAGCCGTCTGGACGCTGTACGGTGTCGGTCTGGCTGCTTTAATACTGAGTGCAATTCTGGCGTTATTCATTACCCGCAGCATTGTCATCCCTCTGCGCTCAGCGGTCGCGGTCTCCCGCGCGGTGGCCTCCGGCAATCTGACGATTGATGTTGAGGTTCACTCAAGGGACCAGGTGGGCCAGTTGATGGAAGCACTGCGTGAGATGACGGAAAGCCTGCGTAATACCGTGATGAAAGTGCGGAATGGCTCTGACAGTATCTCCTCTGCCGCCGGCGAGATTGCGCTCGGTAACCGGGAACTGTCATCCCGGACGGAAGAGCAGGCCGCCAGCGTGGAACAGACTGCCGCCACGCTGGAGCAGCTCACCGCCACCCTGAATAACACCGCCGGCCACACGGCCAGCGCGCGCGAGTTTGCGTCGGAAACGACCGCGCTTGTGAAGAGTAACGGCTCGTTGATGAGCGACGTGTCCACCGGAATGAAAGCCATTTCAGAGTCCTCATCCAGGATGTCGGGCATCATTTCAGTTATTGATGGCATTGCCTTCCAGACTAACATTCTGGCCCTCAACGCCGCAGTTGAGGCGGCCCGGGCAGGTGAATCGGGCAGGGGGTTTGCGGTGGTGGCCGGTGAGGTGCGCACACTCGCACAGCGAAGTGCCTCTGCGGCACGCGAGATCAAAACGCTGATTGATGACTCCGTTTCCAGAATTGATGCAGGTAACGTACTGGTCGATAAGGCTCATAAAGGTATGGAAGGTATTGTCAGTAACGTCAGTAGCATCGAACAGCTCATTAACGAAATCGCTCAGGCCGCCAGTGAACAGAATGACGGCATTGCTCAAATCAATATCGCGATGGAGCAGATTGACACAACGACCCAGCAGAATGCGGCGCTTGTGGAGGAGTCTTCCACTGCAGCACAGCTGATGGCAGAGCATGCAGCCATTATGAGTGAACGCGTCAGTGTTTTCCGGCTTGATGCAACGCACGAAGTCAATGCATATGGCGACGTGCCGCAGCTCAGCCCTCTCCCGGTATAGCGTTTACTGACATAAAAGAGTCGGGCCAGGTGGACTGAGGCGGGTGGCGGGATTGGATTTTTGTGATTACGCTTTCTGCTTCAGGAATAGGGAATATCTGGAGTGCACTATGGCCCGTCTTAAAGCAGAAAGCTCAATAAGTCATTCAGAAGCGCGCATCGAAATGCTCCGGTGCTACCTGCGCGAGTCAGAAATTATTCTGCGTGCGCTGGAAGAACAGACAACCACGGTAAGAGAAACGTTGCTGCACGAGAAGCGGCTGAGCGCAGCCCGGAGGGAGCACCTGCAGCTGCAGAACGAACTCGATCTGGCTACTGAAAAATATAACAGACTCATCCGTCAGAAAAAGGTCATGCAGCCTGCCTGATCAGGGGCACCGCCAGCATTTCTGAAAAAATGTTGTTACCCGCATCCCTCTGCGCTCAGCGGTCGCGGTCTCCTGCGCGGTAGCCTCCAGAAATCTGACGATTGATGTTGAGGGGAACGCCAGGGATCAGGTCGGCCAGTTGATTGAGGCACTGGGTGAGATGACGGAGAGCCTGCGGATTACCGTGATGAAAGTGCGGAATGGTCCTGACAGTTTCTCCTCTGCCGCCGGCGAGATTGCGCTCAATAACCGGGAGCTGTCATCCCGGACGGAAGAGCAGGCCGCCAATGAACAGAATGACGGCATTGCTCAAATCAATATCGCGATGGAGCAGATTGACACAACGACCCAGCAGAATGCAGCGCTTGTGGAAGAGTCTTCCACTGCAGCACAGCTGATGGCAGAGCATGCAACCATTATTAGTGACCGCGTCAGAGTATTCCGTCTCGATGCAACTCATAAAGCCAGTGAGGGTATCGGCGTGGAGCAGCTCAGGTCTCTCCCGGTATAGCGTTTTATTCATAAAGGGTGCGCTGCACACTTTATGATATCCAACCCTACTTAATTACTCGGTCTGTCATAGACCTGTCAGGTGTGCACGTAATCTGTAAAAACTGTCATCGCCGTTTCGACCGGCTGAGGACGCGATCAAGCCTGTGAAACGCTCCGCTTTTAATTAAGTTGCATCAGACATGCACTTCAAATATAAAGAGGTTCTGATACCCATTCGGCGGTTTCACTTTTCCCGGGCAGGGCACTGACTGGCGCATGTATGGCACATCCTTATCGGGGGATACGATCCGATTTAATCCCATTGAAGCTTTGCTGCTGGCAGCCGCGCTGTGTTTTTTGCTGATGGCTTCAGGAAAATCGATTGACCGGGAAAGCATTCTCGTTCAGCTTCGGCATTCTGAACAGTATGCTGTTGATGGCATGAAAGCGTTGTATTCCTCCGCTATCTTTCTGATGTCCGACGGTAAAACTGATTACATCAGCTAAATCATTACTGCGAAATTTTTAAAGCCACAGCAGTAAGTGACATTTTAAATTTCGCAGGAAACCCCCGGTCAGCGCTGGGCAGATATATAAACAGGCTACTAAAAACTTAAGGCATGAACCGTTGTCAGTCTTATCCGCGTAACCGGTGCAGTGCCAGAAGAGTGAAGTCAGAACCCCTTTGACTTTTAGTCAGAAAGTCACCGGCAGGTGATGTTGAACTAACAAATCACTCGCATATATTAACCGGCTGGTGAGCCTTAATAATTGCAATATTTCTCAGTGACATAAGAAAATACAGGTACACTTGTCATACCTGTAACGCCGTTCCTCGACAATGGAAAATGCCATTACTCAACCGGAAGCGACCCTATAATCTTAACCGTCATCACACTAAAAATTGAAGTAATAAAAAACCCGGCTATAGGCCGGGCGGTATAAACTGCACCATTAATACGGAACCAGCATTGTTCCTGCATGAAAAATTAACATTAAATCATCCCTGCCGCCAGTAACATTACTTACATATTAAAATTAATTCATAATTCTCTGATTATAAATGCTTTAATCTCTTTGCTAAAAACTTAGCTAAACAGTACGCCTACTCATAATTACCTCATGAACTAATACTTAGCAGTCCAAACCATTAATACATTCAGGGCTTCGCTTATTAACCAGTAATCACGAGTGAGGTAACACTCTTTGCTCACAAAGTTTGACCATTTATAATTCAGGCGCTTTTTTTATTTGTTAACCGCGTCCAGTTGCTGTGTGAAAACTTCATTCTTTCCTCATGTGTCAGGTCACTATCCTCAATAAATCGTCTGGCATCGCCGCCCGGGCGATACTGATAGGGATAGTCAGACGAAAATAGAAGGCGGTCTGCGCCCACGATATTTTTGGCGCGCGCGAGATACTCTTTACTGAACATGCCACTTGCCGTGACGTACAGGTTTTGCGAAAGATAATGCGAAAAGGAATGCTTTAGTCCGGATATGCGGTCCAGGGCAGCCAGGCGTTCGGCGTAAAAAAGCACGACCTCTCCCCAGTGTCCCAGGATAACCTGCAAATCAGGCAGTCGGTCAAAGATCCCGGAAAGCACCAGCCTCACAAATTGCATGCCCGCATCATAATGCCAGCCCAGGGCGTACATGGAGAGCGCTGCATTAACGTCGGGCGTAAAGCCTGAGTAATAGGTATCCCTGACAGCCCTGGCAGGTGTACGGGGATGCAGCAAAACCGGCACGCCAAGCCTGGCTGCAGCCTCAAATATCGGATAAAAAGACGCGTGATCCAGATTATGATGATCAGCCCGACCGCACAGCATTGTGCCCGTAAACCCCATCGTGCTGACGCAACGTTCGAGTTCTCTGGCGGCTGCGTCAGGGGCCGCCACGGGAAGGGCAGCCATTCCCTGGTAGCGTGCGGGGTGAGAAGCTATCGCTTCCGCAACGGCATCATTGGCCCTTAAAGCCAAATCGATGCTTTCAGATCCCAAATCATGTAATGCCGGTGTTGTCAGGGATAAAACCTGCACATCAATGCCGGTTTCGTCCATCAGGCCAAGGCGTTCATCCGACAGGTCCAGAAGACGACGCTGCAGCTCCCCGGCGTGAATTGCCACGCTCGGATCAGATGCCGCCAGGTTCATGGCCTCCCACGCGAGCTGAATCTCTGTGGTCATGTAATGCTCTTCAATCGCAATAATTTTCACATCTTCTCCTTTTCGGCTATGACTTAACGTTAAACCTTAGTTCTGTTTCAGAGTGACAGGCAAAACAGTCGTTGTGCCTTAGCTCCTGACAGGGCCGGGGCTCAAAGGTGCTTTAGCCCGAAAAAGAGGAGGCAAAATGCATTCTGCAGGACAGAAAACAGCAATTATCTTTCGCATGGTGATGATAGAGCATGTCTGCCCATACGGCCTGAAATCTCTCTGGCTGCTACGGCACGAGGGTTATAACGTTGAAGACCGCTGGCTTACTACCCGCCAGGAAACGGATGAGTTCAGGGCAGAGCAAGGGGTCAAAACCACGCCTCAGACCTTTATTGATGGGGTAAGAGTGGGAGGATATGATGACCTGCGCGAATATCTGTGCAAACCTCTTCATGCCTCAGATGAGAAGTCATACCGGCCCGTTATTACGGTCTTTACTATGGCGGCGCTGATGTCGCTGGCCGTCACATTATCCCCGACAGACAAGCCAGTGATGATAGACATTGTCGCAAGGTTTATTGCATTCAGCATGGCCGTCCTGGCATTGCTGAAACTGCGTGACGTCGAGAGTTTTTCGACGATGTTTCTGGGATATGATTTACTCGCCCGGCGATGGGTCCCCTATGCCTATCTTTATCCCTTTGGCGAGGCGCTGGCGGCATTACTGATGATTGCGGGGATAATGCCCTGGTTCTCCGCGCCGGTGGCATTGTTTATCGGAGTGGTGGGCGCGATTTCTGTTATCAAAGCGGTTTACATTGATAAACGGGAACTGCGCTGCGCCTGTATGGGAGGAGACAGCAATGTCCCGCTGGGCTTTATTTCTCTGACCGAAAATCTGATGATGATTCTGATGGGGGCATGGACGGCGCTCGGTGCGTGGTTCTGATTTATGTCCCCTGACGGCCTTGCGCAACGTTTACGCATGTAAATAACCCGTCATGGCAGGAGGCACGGTTCCATATTACCTTAATGGGATGTTCATGCTGACTGCCTGCTGGAAGGGAATGATGTGGGTGCGAGATGTTCGGCTCTTTTAGGGCGAATGAATTCCGCTCCGGGAGTTCCAGGTCAGAGAGGCATCATCGCCTCTCTGACCCAAAAGCTTAAACGTCAGCGGACGATATGCAGGAAGTGAAGGTGTTTTTCATACTGATCCAGAATGTCATGAATGATTTGTTCCTGTGTCCAGCCCATCACATCATAATCCTGTCCACCTTCTTTTAGATAAACTTCGGCACGATAGTACCGGTGAGCTTCATCCCTGTCGCTTTCGCTCATGCCCGCCAGGGCAAACGCAGGCTGCATGTATGACCGCAGCCGGACCTGATAAACGAAATTCAGTTCGTTACCCAAATCAACTTCAAAGTGGATACGATCTTCGGCATCCGCACTGGTGTGCGATGTGGTGTTCTGTTTTGCCAGTTCCTGTTCAACGAGCTGCATGGCCGGGTAAATCACTTCGCTCATAAATCGCTTCACGTGCGATCGTTTGGGGAAGTAGGCGATGTTACGCAGACGTCGCTGCCAGGGTATAGGATTACGGGCAGCGGTGGGGGCAATAGTGGCGATCTGCTTACTGTCCCGCTTCCATGCATCCACGCGCAGCGCCTTCATCAGACCGTAAATTGACATCAGCAGTATAACCGCGAAAGGCAAAGCGCTGGCGATGGTCACCGTCTGAAGCGCTTTCATTCCGCCGGCCAGTAAAAGCGTCACGGCTACCACGCCCATCAGCGCAGCCCAGAATATGCGTTGCCAGACCGGCGTTTTATCCGTACCTCCTGAGGCAAGCGTATCCACGACCATGGCGCCGGAGTCAGCTGATGTCACAAAGAACACGACCACCATGGCCATCGCAATAAAGGACAACACCGAGCTGAACGGGAAATGCTCAAGAAAATTAAAGAGAGCCAGCGTCTGGTCTGACTGCACCGTCTGGGCAAGATCGCGCGCACCTTCCTGCATGATGAGCCAGATGGCGCTATTTCCAAAGAACGTCATCCACAGCAGTGTGAACCCGGCCGGCACAAACAGAACGCCGGTAACGAATTCCCGTATGGTGCGCCCACGTGACACACGAGCGATAAACATACCGACGAACGGAGACCACGCCAGCCACCATCCCCAGTAGAATAATGTCCAGCCGCCCAACCATTTGCTGGACTTTGGCTCATAAGCGTAAAGATTGAACGTTTTGGTGACCAGTTCCGACAGGTATCCCCCGGTATTCTCAACGAAGGACTTCAGCAGCAGGACCGTCGGCCCGAGCGCACCGACCAGGATCAGCAGCAGAACGGCCAGGCTGAGGTTTATTTCGGAAAGAATGCGGATCCCTTTATCCAGCCCGGAGACCACGGAAAGAGTCGCAAGCGCAGTGATCACAACAATCAGGATGACCTGCATAGTTTCATTGACCGGCAGTCCAAAAAGATAGTTGAGTCCGGCATTCACCTGCAGAACACCATACCCGAGGGATGTTGCCACCCCGAGAACCGTGCCGATAACGGCAAAAATATCAACAGCGTGCCCCATCCAGCCGTAAATTCTGTCCCCAATAATGGGGTAGAGAGCCGACCTGAGCGTCAGGGGCAAGCCATGGCGGTAACTGAAAAAGGCAAGTATAAGCGCGACTATCGCGTAGATAGCCCAGGCATGCAGCCCCCAGTGGAAGAAAGTGATACGCAGCGCTTCTTTTGCCGCCTGTACGGTTTCCGGATCGCCCGCCGGGGGAGACATATAGTGCATCACCGGCTCGGCCACGCCAAAGAACATGAGGCCGATACCCATACCAGCAGAAAACAGCATGGCGAACCAGGAGTGATAGCTGAAGTCCGGTTCCGCATGATCGGGGCCAAGCTTAATATCTCCATAGCGGGACAGTCCCAGATAAGCCACCGTCAGGAGGATCAGGGCTACAGCGAGAATATAAAACCAGCTGGCATTCGCGAAGAGCGCGCTCTGTAGCGCATTCAGCTGTGAGTCAGCCTGTTCGGGAAAAATAGCCGCAAAGGCCACCAGTACGAAAATCAGCGCCGCGGAAGTGAAAAATACGGGGGGATTGATGTGGCTGCGTTTCCCTTTAACATCAGATTCGGAAGAGGTCATAACAGTCCTGTACAGATTAAATGAAGTCCAAATGTAACAATGAGTATTGAACAGTAAAACCACTCCTGCATTAATTGGCGAAAGATCCACCATTAATTCTTTGTGTCATGACGATATTTCCGGTACTTCAACCAGAAAAAAACTGCTTACTAAAGCGGGATTGCGTCCTGACAGCGGCGGACAGTTCAGTCAAAAAGTGCTTCCACATCTGCACAAAATTGCAGATGGTTAGCGTCAGCACGCCGGTCTGACGTAACGGACGCCGCTGAAATTGAGGCTGTAAAACTGCATGGCCGAACTCCGCGCAAATCCGGAAGTGTGATCCTGAACCGGGTGGAATGCTCACTGTGAACCATAATTTAAGGCACGGGGCATCATGAAATGTGCCGCCTGAGGGTTTTAATTCAGTTGAGGAGATTGATATGAACGAAGATCGCATCAGCGGAAACTGGAAGCAGTTCAAAGGCAAAGTAAAAGAACAATGGGGCAAGCTCACAGATGATGATATGGATGTGGCGGAAGGGAAGCGCGATCAATTGGTCGGCCGTATACAGGAACGATACGGTTACGGTAAAGAACAGGCCGAAAAAGAGCTGAAGGACTGGGAGGACTCTAATCACTTTCGCTGGTAACAACCGAGATGAAACATTAAATCAGTAATTATGCCGGTTTTGATAAATTTATGAGCCTGCCAGAGGGACTATTCAGCATCAGGCCGCTGATTTTTCATGGGCTGTATGGCAGGCCGTTCAGACACATCTCTCCCTATTGATACTCAGATTTCCTTATGCGTTGGCTTAATGCAGGCAGGCTACGCCTTTATTTAGAGCGTATTGCTGGCTCTGTTCTCACAGAAAAAATTAAGAGGCCAACATTGTTGCACGTGATAAAGAACCGTGAATGAACTCATCCTGTCGCGATGCGCGGAAATACGATTGCCGTCAAGCCAGGCGCCTTAGTGAGGTTTACAACTTAAGTGCCTCTGATGATTCGTTACAGAAAACAAATACCCGCCAGACCTGGCGGGTCAAATAAATCAGTAATGGAAATCTCGCATGCAACAGCGTAGCTGTGTATACACATCAATGTTACTATTCCTCAACCCGAAATCATATTTACCTTTTGTTACTGGTCATATGAGTTTCCAATGATCAGTTTTTATATTCACCCTTTCTGTCAGAATTGACCTGTCTCTGACATCAGCAGGGCCAGCAACACCATACCTTCAACTAACAGATAACCAGGGTGAAATTAAATCCTGTACGGGGTACGATCAGCAATTACCTTTTCTACTGCCGCCCGTCGATGACTCAGTGGCAACTTCAAATAACCGCATAATTTTAATAATGGATACCTCAAACCTCTACGTCGATCATCTTGCCTGGTGCGGGCTTATCGCACTGAACATGGCACGTCACGCTGGAACCGTCAGTTCAGCTGCGCAGGAAAACCTCTTCTTATGCAGATGGCTGGCGACAGCGGAAAAGAAACGACTGTTCCGGCGGGAGCTGGCCAATGACATACGCTGGCTTCTGAAAGAAGGCAGGGAAAAGGGGCTCAGGGCGGATCTTCCGGGCAAACTTGAATATCTGTGGCGGGCAAGCCGTGGCGATTTACTGGCACAGAATGACCTGTTTCGCCTTCAGCACGTTATGCATGCGATTACCCTGACAGGTATTAGCTATGGCGTGCTCACTGAAAGCGAGTGGGAAGGGCGTCATGCGGTAAAACTCAGACCCAATGTACCCGGGCTGTTTATCAGAAAAAGCGATCTGGATACGGGGTTTGGTGATGACGGGCGACAGGTTAAAACGCTTGCCGTTCGTATTACCGCTGATACCTCAGCAGTTGATGCGCTGCTCATCCGGGCTGGCTGGCGACGCGAATCAGACGCTACTATTCCCTTTCTTCATCAGCTAAGTGCATGCTAAAGAGAGGTTAGCACAGTGATTAGAGACGAATTTTATTGAAAATTGCCTTCGTGCCGTAAATCTACTTCACCTTAAAGACTGTAACTTCAAAGGGCGAATCTGAAAACTGCCCTGCCAGAAGCCACTTTAAACTCAAAATAGGGATTTTTTTCTGGGATAGTCTATAGTTATCGCCGGGTTTAACCCAATCTCTTGGAAACTTGAATTTTTACCCGACACTCAATCTGTCGGGTTTTTTTACTCTCTTCAGAATCCTTTGTTCAGCCACCATAAAACTGATAAGAACCCGTTCGTTTTGCTTTCGCCTGATACATCGCTCTGTCAGCGTTATCAAATAACTGATCGACGGATACTGATCCAAAGCCTGCAAGGCTGATTCCTATGGAGGCCCCGATACGCACTTCCATTTTATGAATAACGAATGGCTCCTGGAGGCTGTCAATAAGACGCTGTGCGATGGCAGAAGCCGCCTCGCGATTGTGGCATTTAGCGGCTATGACGAACTCATCTCCCCCAAGGCGCGCCACTGAGTCCCCCGGGCGCATGCAGTTTTTTAATCGCTCACTCACCTGCTGCAGCAATACGTCACCCGCCGCGTGCCCCAAGGTATCGTTAACGGGTTTGAATCCATTAAGATCGATAAAAAGAACGGTTGTGAAAGTGAGATCTTCTCCCTGAGACAGCATCCCTTTGACTTTATCGTAAACCCAGGCCCGGTTGGGCAATCCGGTCAACATGTCCCGGGTAGCAAGTTTCTCAAGCCTTCTCATTTTTTCCTTATCACGGGTGATGTCGCGTGAGACAAGCACAGCTCCGATGTTATCGCCGGAAGAGGGATCGCTAACGCCACAGGCCTTTGTACCAAGCGTAATGTAATGCCCGTCCCGGTGCCTTTTGCGAACCTCTACAACGTCTGGCAGCACACCCCCCTCAAATATATGTGCTAATGCCTCCCCGGCGGATATGCGATCGTCAGGGTGGAGGAAATCCACCACGCGCTGGCCGACTATCTCGTCCACCGACCATCCAATCATTTCGCTGTATGACGGCGAAATCGATACATACCTGCCGTCCTTGTCACAATGCGCGATTAAGTCGGTGCTGTTTTCAATCAACAGCCTGTATTCGGCCGCCGTGCGCAGAGCATCTTCAAGTGCTTTACGCTGACCGGTTATATCAAGGATAAATCCATTGAAATGGCTGAGAGAGTTACTGATGGTGCATTCCGGTAAACCATACAAAATCACCCGGCGTCTGGTCCCGTCAAGGCAGTTGATAGGCACTTCTATGTTGAATGGGGTCAGCATTTCCAGCGCTGCAGTAAGTTGTTGCGCAATCGTTGCGTCATCATCAGCCTGTGCGAACTTCAGCCATGCACTCAGCGTGACGCCTTTCAGTGCGGGGAGCAGGCCCTGAGGGCTTTCCTGACTGGCAATACAGATGCCGCGGGCGTCAGTGGACCAAACGGCGGAAAGGGTAGGTTTGACCGCATTGCTCATTACTTTGAACTCCGTTTTAAACTGTCGATACTGATTAACCTCAATAATGATCGTGACAGATACCTTTTATCTGTCACTGCCGTGCCAGGAGTTCATCATTTAAGAGATCAAAGCGTTTCAATATGGGTATGGAAACCATGTTTAGCGTTGAAGATAAACCTGCAGAAATCAACCTGCGGATTATTTCTGGAGCAGTGGGGCCAGTCAGACACTATCGGCAATTTCGATGTCAATATTATCGGCTGATCAGCCTGCTAACTTAAGTGTCATACACAGCCTAAATGACGGCTGTTATCACTAAATGTATGGTGTCTCGTGTGCGGGCTTATCGCGCTGAACAGGGAGCGTCAGGCTGTAACCGTCAGTTCCGCTGGGCAGTAAAACCTCTTATTATGCAGATGGTTGGCGTCGGCTGAAGTGAAACGGCTGTTCAGACGTGGGTTGGCTACTGATATACGCCGACTTCTGAACAAAGAAGGGAATAGGGAGTCAGGGCGGTTCTGGCGGTCAAGCATCCGCGATTTACTGGCGCAGAATGACCTGTTTCGTTTTCAGCACGTTTTGCACGCTGTCACGCTGAAGGGTATAAATTATGGCATTCTCATGGAATCCAACTGGGAAGGGCGCCAGACAATAAAAATAAACCGAGAATCCCGGCGGTTTTTCCGAAAAAGCGATCTGGAAACGGGTTCTGATGAAAACGGAAGTCTGATAAAACAGCTGGGCCCCCGTATTTCCGCCTCACTCTTTGCGGTGGATGTGATGCTGTGACGTGCCGGCTGGAAACGCACTGCAGATGAAGGGTATCCCTTATTACATCTTCTGGTTACTGAAATTCAATGAAGCCGGCAAAGCCGTATTAAGTTTATAAGATAGATAATCAAAGTACAGCCCTGAGATTAGCTGGGGTTCACTTCAGCCAATATCAGGCTATTATTATGGCCCGTCAGAGGGTTGCTCAATGTTCAAAGACATAACATCCTGAAAGGGAAAAAAACGCCTTAGTGACGGATTTTAGAAAGCTCTTCTTCTGACAGACCCGTCATTTCTTTAACGGATTTCAAAGTCATGCCACTTTTGAGGAGTTTTTCAGCTATATCGACTCTGCTTTTATGCTCTCCCAGTTGCATGCCTTTCTCGATACCTTTTTGCTCCAGCTGCTGTGCGATGGTCATCAGAGCCTCCTCATGCTGCGGCACTCTTTGTGCCAGATTACGTACAAAGGCTTCAGCGTCTTCAGTTTCGCCTGCCTGTACAAGATAGTTTATCAGTGATACGAGTTGCTGTCCCGTCAGATGTCCGGTCAGGAGCGTTGTCGTCAGTCGATCAAGAAGTTCCGCCAGATCCCGGCGATGGATGTGCTTCTGGAGCAATGTCAGCGCTGCCATGCTGCGGTGATTCATAATCTCATCATCGGGTATAGCAGTAACGTCTACAAGTGGAAATGCCGTGCCGTATAAACTGGCAGCCATATCGGGATCGCTGAACTCCTGAAGCCAGTCTGTCGAATAGGGGTAAGGGCTACGTTGACCGGTATAAAACAGAACAGGGATCACCAGTGGAAGCTGCTTATGCCCCGCATCAAGGTGCCGCTGCATTGCCGCTATAGCGTAACGCATAAGACGAAACGCCATATGCCGATCGGGCGTAGACTGATGCTCGATCAGCACGTGTATATAGCCGTCACCACGGGTGGTTTTAACGCTGTAAAGCACGTCGCTGTAATAAGCGCGAAGGTTTTCTTCCACAAAACTGCCGGATTCAAGCCGTAGCGTGTTGAGGTCGCAGATGGCGCGAAATTCTTCAGGTACGTGTAGTTCAATAAAGTCGCGCGCGGTATCCGGGTGCGTAAGAAATGCCTTAAATGTTGCATCGTGCGGTGTCGGTGTTACTTTTTTACTCATGTTCCTGTAGTCCGTCAGCCAGACGTTCTTCCGCGTTGGAAGGAAAGTGTGCGCTAAAAAGGGAGCCAGCGACTGATGATTACTGACATCGCGTGCTGTACTCAGCATTCAGCCAGTAAGCGAATGTCGAAATCCTGCTGGCAAAAGTCATGATATCGCCTCGCGGCCGCTGGCTGATACTCAGCAGGTAGTCCATTTCTTCCGCAAGAGCTGGATACCGGTCATTAAATTTTGCGCAATGCTCTTCTAGCGTTGCCGGCCAGTCCGGGTCATTATCGTCTCTCAGAATACTCGTTGAACGAATGGCCTTACGTGCTGCCGCCCGCTGCAGCGCATGCCGTTGTAAAGGCTCTAATGTGGGTTTCATCCGGGATATGTAATCATTCAGTACAGTAAAAAAATCCCCGTTGACGGCAATCGCAATTTTTCTGGAGGGTCTGAAAGGCTCAAAGCGTTCACGCAAGTCCTCGCCATAAACGCAGACGCAGTGATGTCTGAGCCAGTATCCCCATCGCTCTCTGTTCTCAGGCAGCAGAACGTCATCGAGTACGCCCGGGTCGATATCGATTTTACTGATCACCGGATAATGACTCTCAAGAACAGATTTAGCCGCGGCTATTTTTTCAAAGGCGTCCGCGTCCGGCTGCTGAAAGAAAATCACGGTAAGATCGGCATCAGAGAACATTTCAATAGCCCTGCCTTCAGCCAGGCTGCCATAAACGTAGATGCTGTGGATCAGGCCTGGCACCGCTGCGGTAAGCTGATGCACGCTGTCAGTGACAAGCTGCGAGAAGGCAGACTGAAATCCCCCGAATCCGGGCTGGGTGATGAATCCGTTTTTATCTACTGCCATTACGTTTTCCTTCATTTCATACGTGAGGCCGCCGGATAATGCCAGGCGCCAGTACATAAAATCTATATTACCAGCAGCCTGGACAGACTTCAGTTCAGATGATCAGCACTCATACCCCACACGATATTTGAAGACACACTCACAGGAGAGTGTTCCACTCAATGAGCCTGTCAGACCTTCCGGTCTATTTAACCCTGAGACAGTCCGGTGCAGTTGGTGTAAAATGATGACAAACCTCGCCGAGGAGCCGGAGCTGATATGATTAACCTGAATAACTTTGCCTGTGACATGCCTTACATTGCGGCCGCGTTCAACGCGCACTTCCGCAAATCAAGCGCATGGCCTCAGGGAACACGTTCAGCAGGCATAAGTGATGTAATTGGTCAGGCCTATCCGCTGTCACAGGCTCTGGAAGATCTGGCGCGCGTCCGCGAAGATCTTCGCACCACCTACCATGTCCTCGTCAGCATGTCAGATTTTGATGAAGCGACCCGGATTGGTGACAGTATCCATGAGTCAGTCTCAATCCTGCTTCTCGAGTTGCGCGCACTCGAGTCTATCGTAAAGAAGGCGGGTAGGACGGATACTACACAACAGGCCTATCTGCGACCCGTTTCACTTGCAAGGGAAGCCGCGCGCGATCTACAGGATTTACTGCAGCAGATGACCGGTGAAGCTGAGCGCCAGGAAAGCAATATCAACCTGATGCACCTTCGCAGGCTTGCAGAGCACGGAACCCGTATCGCAGGCACGCGTCACTGAGTAACGGCTGGTGAGCTTCAGCGTCAGTCTTAATCCGGACTCCTGCGACCGTTATTTTCGCGCGTTTTTTGCGTCTCATCCGGATGTGTCTCCACAACTCGCAGATGATTTACTGCGTGATTTTGAGCTGTATAAACGTTACGGACGTAAGCCAGACTATTTTGGCCGTGACTGCCGCTACGATCGCCCTGAATCCATTATCAGTTCTGAGATCTACCACATCCATTTGGACCTTGTTTCAACAGTTCCCTTCAACGGGCAGCGGGTGCAGTTCCGGCAGGTGAGTGATACTGCACTGGTCTACACCCGGGGATTTTTTAATGAAGACGCTTACAGCATCCTGGCCGTCCTGGAGCCCGCGCACACCATGGCTTCAGCAGGCAACAATGCACTCATGCGCACTTTTCAGCACTATGCTGACACCTTCCGCAATCAGAACTGATATCTGTTTTGCACACGCCCAGCCATCATCAGTCTGAACGATTTACGGTGGTCCCTCCCTTATAACCTTGGCTCATGGAGAGAGCGTCAGATGAAGTCATGTTCATACACCACATTACTTTTAGCGACCACGGTGTTGCTGGGCTGCGTTTTTGCCTTTTTCATATGGCGGGACGAAGTACATCAGACTACATTTCTGGCAAAACAAACTGTGCGGGCGCTGTTTGTAGCCAGTCTGGTCCTCGGTTTATGTCTTTCAGGAAGTATAAAAAAGTGGGGTAAAGGAAAACAGATTCATGGGGTTACTGACAATATTAAGCTAGTTGCAGGTACTGTTCTGGTTGCTTACTTCATTATCTATGCATTACTGATCACCCTCACATGGATGCTTCCTGGCAAAATGAGCACTTACACTTCCAGCTATGAGTATTCGGCTCGTTCACGTAACAGTTGTTCCGGGGTGGACGTTGATGATCCCGACCTGAAAAGGCAGATAAAAGTGTGCGAACCTGCAGGTAATTATTACTATCGCGGTAATATCCGTGTGACTAAACGGAGCAATGTGCTGGGAATGACTGTCGTTTATGCGACCACTGAATACTGAATCAGAGCTTATAAAGCTTCCCGGCTATTAAGGAAGAGGATAAAGAGGATCAGGCTATGCGCAATCATCAACAGACCAGGCCCCGTAAACTCTATCGCAGAGTCAATACTACAACACGTCATGATTCTAATAACCCAGGCGCTGAATACCGATGGGAACGTAATCGCAAAAAAATGGAGGACAACCTGCTACCAAAGCTTGGTTCAATGCATAGCAGGCAGAAACGAGGCCGGGACTACACGCCTTTATTTCACTTTTTGATAAACCGGATTGGCCAGCCTTGGGATACCACGTTCAGCGAAGCCTGTGGTCGATTGGATACTACCGAACCTATATTCTGGCTGGTTGCGCTTCATGAATACCAGCAACAGGATTTAGTCCGCATTGGAGAAAGCAGCTATTACCCTGGATTGTTTATCGATGAAGAGGGTCTGCTGCAGCAAGTGAATACTGCAGTCACAGAGAAAGACGTAAACGTGGCCTGCCGCTGCTGCACTCATACCTTTGTTGGCGTACCTGTAACCAGAGAAAAATGATTTTAGGAAACAGTCTGTTATTCAGTCGAGGAAGCGCAAAAGGCCGTTATCAGCTTAGCGCCCCTCCTTGTCGGATGGTGTCTCTGAAGTCGACATCTGTGCACAGTATTCATCTGTTCGAGTTTTTACCAACAATACCAAAGCTGAACGTTGACCGTGCCGTTGAGTTGCTGGATGTGACTTACCCGACAGCGAACACCGCAGTGAAAAGCCTCGTAGAGGCAGGGGTGTTGGTTGAAATGTTCGGAAGATCCCGTCACCGGAGCTACGAATACAGACGGCATGTTTAACTTCTTCGAAAACACTCGCACTCATCCCGATACTGATTAAGCAGGATCGGGGGTATCAGCTATCCTCTTCCATCAGCCCAATCATGGCCCCTTTATGTGCCTCAACCATTCTGATATACCGCATTACCGTCTGGGTCTGTGTCCAGGTGCCCTCCTGCATAATTTGTGCGATCGATATACCCTTTCTTGCCATATCCTGCGCGGCACCAACGCGCGCGCTGTGTCCACTCCAGCTGGAATAGCGTCCCTTGTTGGTTTTAAGGGGAGTTTTCGCTCCAGCGTGATGCCTTGCGCGGCGCCAGATATCTTCCAGACACGGGGCGCTCATGGGCACGGTTGAGACTGTGGTAACTTTGTTTGACCGGTGTATGGGGCAGAACAGTACCGCATCAGGTTCACCCGCCAGACCGGCCGCGTTAATCCATTCCATCAGCCGTTCGGATGAGCGCGCGCTGAGCGCCTTAACGATACCCCCCGACTGCAGAATGGTTTTTGTCCAGCCCACGTCGAGGATAATGCGACCGTCGGCCGCCCGTGAAATGTCCCGCACCCTGAGGCGTGACAACTCGCTCATACGCAGCAGGGTGCCGTAAGCCACGTGTATGAATGCCAGGTCCCGCAGGTGCTGAAGCCGGAGCGAATGCTTCCAGGCGGCATCGAGACGGTTCAGGTCCGGCCGGCAGAAGGGTACCGCCTGCCCGGTGCGCTCGCCCGAGACGACGGCCGTACGGTTAATTTTCTTTTTAGCACGGATAACGTCCGGTGAAACCGTCGGAGGCACCAGGCCGGCGTTACGGTGTAACATTGCCAGAAGAGCACCGTGCACCGAGATGGTCGAGGTTGATCGGCCAATCGCCTGCAGGTGAAACAGATAGTCCTGCATGTCCTCGGGCGACATCGGCAGAAATGACCGCCGGTTTTCCTGCGACCAGCGCCAGCAGATCCGCATCACGCTCAGCAGCTGGCGCCACGTGTTAGGCGAGAAGGCCTCGCGGTGCCGGACGAACGCGGCCAGTTTCGCGGTGAGATCGTCATCGGCGCTGCCGCTGAGGGCCACACCGGTAAAACCGGAGATGTCGTTCATATTTGCTCAGTATTTGCCCGTTTAGCTGACAGCATCGCTACGTGAATTCTGCAGAAAGAGCAGGGCAGATGCCCGTCAGATTTTACGTAGCGCTGCCGGAGTTTTAACCGCCTTCGTACAGAATCCAGTTGGCAGTACGGCGTCCAGGTCCCGCAGTTGCGTATAAATAGTCGGAAAGACCAGGATCCGGCCCGGATCCGCATGATACAGGGGTTTCTGGCGTTTGTCTGGCCTTATATAACACTTATTATATAAGGCCAGAAATTACAAAGTTGACTGATGTCTATATGATGAGAGATGGGATGGACTGAATTCAATAAAATTTATGGAGGAATAAGGGGTAATACTGAATTTTTAACTACCAGGAGTAACCAATCCCGGTAATAAAGAACCACTCTCCATTATGTTGCACCAGTGGACTGTCCGCGATCCCTTTATCGTAATACTCATAATTGGCTGCAAGCATTCCAATCCAGTGGGAACTGAATCGGTAACTGGTTACGACTGAAGCCATCGGCGAAATAGTAGTACCGGTATCCCAGCTATTTCGGTCTGATGATGATTCAGATGAAGA
>NZ_JBBCKX010000032.1:0-59739 GCF_037153115.1 Pantoea sp. USMM079 | reverse complement strand
GTGCATATCTGCTTCGGTGTGCTGATGAAACAGCAGAGATATGACGAGAATTACGCAGTAGCGGCTTGACGTGCAAGACGGTAGCTGCGGGCTATCCTGGCAGACTCATTCCGTTCAGCGCTGCGGATTGCCAGCCCCTGAACGGCACCAGCTTGCTCTGAAGCTTTCGTACGCGTTGTGACAGAGGGCACGTGAGTTAGGCGCATCTGCCGAATTAAAGCACCAGCCCCAATCCATACAAAATCGCCGCTGATATCACGCCCGCGATAATGTCATCGACCATAATGCCCATGCCGCCATGCACGTTCTGATCGAACCAGCGAATCGGCCAGGGTTTCCACATATCGAAGATGCGGAAGATGACAAACCCGGCCAGCACCCACTGCCAGCTCATCGCTGGGATCGCCATCAGCGTAATCCACATGCCGATAAACTCATCCCAGACGATGCTGCCGTGATCGTGCACACCCATGTCTTTCGCCGTGCGATGGCACAGATAAACGCCCACGCTGATACCAATCAGTACCAGCAGAGAATAGATCTGCAGTGGCAGAAACGTCATCAACCACCAAAACGGAATCGCCGCAATCGAACCGGCAGTACCCGGCATGATCGGGCTCAGGCCACTGCCAAAACCGGTTGCCAACAGATGCCAGGGATTGCTCAGGCGCAGGCGGCTTTTCGCTACATCTTTACTTCGCATTAAAGTGATCAAATCCCTTGTGATTAAAACGACGTGGCTTGCCATTTTCCAGCAGCGTCAACCCGTCGGCTTCAGGCGCAATCTGCCCGATGCAGGTATAAGGCACACCAAGATGACCCAGCGCCACGTCCAGCGCACCACGATTGACTTCCGGCACGGTAAAGCACAGCTCATAATCTTCGCCGCCACTTAACGCCCAGGTCAGCACCTGTTCCGGCTCAAAATGATCGCGCAACGCAGCAGACAGCGGCAACGCTTCCAGATTGAGGCGCGCACCGACGCGGCTCGCCGTGAGAATATGGCCGAGATCGGCAATCAAACCATCGGAGATATCGATCGCCGAGGTCGCCAGATTGCGCAGCGCCTGGCCCTGCAACACGCGTGGCATCGGGCGCAGATGGCGCTTGATCAACACTTCATGGACAGCCGGATCGTTCAGGCGATGACGATGTTGTAGCAGCGACAGGCCAGCCGCGCTGTCACCCAGCGTACCGGTGACAAAGATCCAGTCGCCAGGTTTGGCACCCGAACGCTTTAATGCGCGTCCTGTCGGCACCAGACCGTGAATCCCCAACGTCAGGCTCAGCGGTCCGCGCGTGGTATCACCGCCAATCAGCTGCATATCGTAGTAATCCAGCAGCTCAAACAGGCTGTCGCTAAATGCGGCCAGCCAGCTTTCATTCACTTCAGGCAAGGTAATCGCCAGCGTCAACCACGCCGGATCGGCACCCATTGCCGCCAAATCACTGAGATTCACGGCCAGCGCTTTGTAACCCAGATCGGCAGGATGGATATCACGCAGGAAGTGCACGCCCGCCACCAACGTATCGGTGCTAATGGCCAGCGTCTGTTTTTCGGGCACGTTCAGTAACGCACAGTCGTCACCAATTCCCTTCTCCACATCGCGGCGGGAGCTGGTAACGCGGTTAAAATAACGTGCGATCAGTTCGAATTCACCACAGGACATAAGTCAGGTCTCAATGAGAAAAAGGCCGGTAAACCGGCCTTTCGCATTTATTTTTTATTGGGTCGAATTTGTGGGGCTGCTTTATCCAGCACGCCGTTGACAAACTTGTGGCTGTCTTCGGCGCCAAACACTTTGGCCAGTTCGATGCCTTCGTTGATGGCCACTTTATAAGGCACATCAGAACGTTTGCTCAGCTCATACAGCGAAAGACGCAGAATGGCTTTTTCTACCTGACCCAGCTCTTCCAGCTGACGTGACAGGTAAGGCTTCATCAGACCGTCCAGGTACGCGCTGTTAGTCGCCACACCGGCCAGCAATTCGCGGAAATAGCTAATATCGACGTCTTTGACGTCTTGTTCCGCCAGAAACTGGTATTCCACATCGGCAATGTCGTTGTTCGACAGCTGCCAGGAGTAAAGCGCCTGGACAGCGCACTCACGGGCGCGACGACGAGCAGCAGGTTTCACAAAATTCCCCTTCCAAAAATCAGGCTTTGATGGCTTTCAATACGTTAATCATTTCGAGTGCAGTCAGGGCCGCTTCGGCGCCTTTATTACCTGCTTTGGTGCCGGCGCGTTCAATCGCCTGCTCGATGTTTTCGGTGGTTAACACGCCGAAAGTCACCGGAATCTCGCTGGTCATCGCCACGTTGGCAATGCCAGAGCTGGCTTCACCTGCCACATATTCGAAGTGGGCGGTGCCGCCACGGATCACGGTTCCCAGAGCCACGATTGCATCGTGCTTACCGGCTTTTGCCAGTGCGCGCGCTGCCAGAGGCAGTTCGTAAGCGCCTGGAACCCAGACCACAGTGATGTTTTCTGCTTTGACCTGGCCAATACGCTTCAGCGCATCGACCGCGCCATCCAGCAGGCTGTCATTAATGAAGTTGTTAAAACGCGCAATGACGATGGCAATGTGAGCATCAGGCGCGGCAACAGGAGCTTCGATAACTTTCATACATATCCTTTGGGTGTTTGATTTATGGCCCCGCAGAAGGGGGCGGATTCTATCATACTCTTCGACAACGCGCTCAGGCTTTTCAGTGGGTGCTTAAGCGGGCGTCAGGGTCAGTCGCAGGTCCGCGCCAACCTTGCGTACGTCACTAAACTTCAGCTCTGGCGCATCGGACAATCGTTCCAGCCCAGGCAGTTCACACAGGCCGCGTGCCGCATTGCCCAGTAGTTTCGGTGCCACATAGACAATAAGTTCATCGACCAGTCCAACCTGCAACAGCGCACCGGCTAAACCGGCACCGGCCTCAACCCACACCGAGTTAATCTGACGCTGGCCGAGTAACATCATCATCGCCACCAGATCCAGTTGCTCTCCGCGCAGCGGCACCGCAATCTGGCTGACGCTGTCTGGCCAGGTTTGCTGATCGATTTCACTGCGCATCAGCCAGGTTTCGCCCGACTGACTCATCAGTCGATGTTGCGGCGTCACACGCTGTTGGCTATCAATCACCACGCGAACCGGCTGACGCAGCGTGGCTTCATCCAGCTGCTGGCGTGCATCTTCATTCAGTTCGCCCCAGCGCACCGTTAATGACGGATCGTCTGCCAGCACGGTGGCGCTGGAGGTAAGAATAGCCGAACTCTGGGCACGTAATTGTTGCACATCGCGCCTTGCCGCCGCCGAGGTGATCCATTGACTTTCACCACTGGCCATCGCGGTGCGCCCATCAAGGGATGCGCCGAGTTTGAGCTGAATCCACGGGAAGCCAGTGCGCATACGTTTCAGAAAACCACGATTCAATGCTTCAGCTTCGCTCATCATTAAGCCGTGGCTGACTTCAATCCCGGCCTGCTGCAAACGATACAAGCCGCGTCCCGCCACTTGCGGATTGGGATCCTGCATTGCCGCCACCACGCGACTGACGCCCGCAGCGATCAACGCATCGCAACACGGCGGCGTGCGGCCATGATGGCTGCAGGGCTCCAGCGTGACATAGGCGGTCGCACCTTTAGCTTTTTCACCCGCCATGCGCAGCGCGTGCACTTCAGCATGCGGCTCGCCCGCACGGTGATGCCAGCCTTCGCCGACAATCTCGCCGTCGCGCACAATCACGCAGCCAACATTAGGATTGGGTGTGGTGGTAAAACGTCCGCGACGCGCCAGTTCCAGCGCGCGCGCCATGTAGCGTTCGTCAGTCATGGCTTAGTCCTGTAAGCGGGCGATCTCTTCGCCAAAATCACGGATATCTTCGAAACTGCGGTATACAGAAGCAAAACGGATATAGGCGACTTTATCGAGCTTCTTCAGCTCTTCCATCACCAGATTACCGACCAGCTTGCTGGGAATTTCGCGCTCGCCAGTGGCCCGCAGTTGCGTTTTAATGTGGTTGACGGCGTTATCCACCGCATCAGCGCTCACCGGGCGCTTCTCCAGCGCCTTCATCATGCCGCTGGCGAGCTTATCTTCGTTAAAGGGTTCACGCACATCGTTGCTTTTCACCACGCGCGGCATCACCAGCTCAGCCACTTCAAAGGTGGTAAAACGCTCATGGCACACCAGACACTGGCGGCGGCGACGCACCGATGAACCTTCACTGACCAGGCGAGAATCAATCACTTTGGTGTCCACAGCGGAGCAGAAGGGGCAATGCATGACGTTTCCTGTCGCGAGATAAATAGGCCACACAGTGTAGCGCGATCTTCAAAGCAACTGAATACACGCGACCGAATCACCGCCTGGCTCACAGACGCAGGATGTCACGCTCTGTAAACAAGAAAAGCCACTAAGCTTAAACAGCCAATCCGGCACATTTGCAGGAGGTCACATGGGTCTGTTCAATTTCGTGAAAGAAGCAGGTGAAAAGTTATGGGATGCCGTCACCGGCGCTGACGATCCCAGCAAAAAACTACAGGATCATATTAATCAACTCGGCTTACCTGACAGCGATAAAGTCAAAGTCGATGTGCAAGGCGACACCGTTACCGTGAGCGGTGATGGCATTTCACAGGAGCTGAAGGAGAAAATCCTGGTGGCCGCCGGTAACGTGGCAGGGATTACCAAGGTCGATGACAAGGTCACCGTCACCGACAGTGCGCCAGAAGCCGATTTCTATACGGTGAAAAAAGGCGACACCCTAAGCGCGATTTCCAAACAGGTCTACGGGAATCCCAATGAATACAACAAGATTTTCGCAGCAAACAAGCCAATGCTGACACATCCTGATAAGATCTACCCCGGACAGGTATTACGTATTCCGAAATAACAGAAAGGACAATGCATGACGATCAGGACGTTTTGGGCGCCCGCCGCACTTTCGCTGCTGGTGCTCAATGGTTGTAGTTCAACGCCGACTTCACCGCAGGTCAAAGAGTTACATCAGGAAGTCAGCCAGCTTAACCAGCAGATGCGCAAGCTCACCAATCAGGCAACGGCGCTGGAAATTCAGGGTCAACTCAATGGGCAATCGACCCAGGGGGCATGGCTGTTGCCGCAAGCCAACACTCCCGTCGAGTTACAGACGCAGGTGGGCAAATTGCGCCTGTCACTGTCTCGCGTCGAGGGGGAAGCCAGTGGTAGTCGCGCCAACCTGAATATCCGTTCCACC
The DNA here is from genome assembly GCF_037153115.1 of Pantoea sp. USMM079. Lineage (NCBI taxonomy): Bacteria > Pseudomonadati > Pseudomonadota > Gammaproteobacteria > Enterobacterales > Erwiniaceae > Pantoea > Pantoea sp. USMM079. Next base: position 54,510 of record NZ_JBBCKX010000032.1, on the reverse strand, counting down.
GATGACCAGCCGATCCCCGCGCTGAGCGCCACCGTGGTATGGGGTGAGCTGGATCCAGCCAGTGGCAAACCGCTGAATGCGGAAAGTCTGAGCCAGACCATTCAGGTTGAGGCGAGTCTGATGCCACGCAGTTCGGTAACAGTGCCGCTGCGCCTGAGCGGACTGACGCCGGAGCAACTCGGCTTTGTGCGCGTGCATGATGTGCAGAGCACAGCAGCCACCAAAACCGCGCCCTGATCAGCAGGCATAAAAAAACGGGCTGCCCTTAGGCAGCCCGTTTCATTTCATCAGCAGAATTAAGGCAGGATCGAAGGCTGATCTGCGCCCTCTTTCTCCACTTTCTGCACCAGCATGTGTTCACGCTTCATACCCAGTTTCAATGCCAGAGCAGAAGAAACATAGATAGATGAAACGGTACCGATGGTGACACCGATCAGCATGGTCAGCGAGAAGCCTTTCAGCAGCGCACCACCAAAGATGAACAGAATCAGAATCATCGCCAGCGTGGTCAGCGAGGTGATCAGGGTACGGCTCAACGTCTGGGTCAGCGACACGTTAGTAATATCGTAGGAAGAACCGCGACGAATTTTGCGGAAGTTCTCACGAATACGGTCGGAAACCACGATTTTATCGTTAAGCGAGTAACCAATCACCGACATCAGTGACGCGACAATCGTCAGGTCGATCTCAATGTGTGATAACGCCAGAATGCCGCAGGTGATGATGACGTCATGCGCCAGTGCCAGCACGGTACCCAGCGCCAGACGCCACTCAAAGCGGAAGCCGATATAGATCAGAATCGCAATCAGTGCCGACAGCAGCGCCATCGCACCGGCTTGCGCCAGATCGCTACCCACGCTTGGGCCGACGAACTCAATGCGCTTCACGGTCGCGTTCTGCTGCGTCGTCTCATTGATGGAGGTCACGACTTTGTTGCCGAGCTCCTGACCTGCTGCACCGGTGGCTGGCGGCATACGCACCATCACGTCACGGCTGCTGCCAAAGTTCTGCACCAGCGGCTCCTGGAAGCCCGCTTTCACCAAACCTTCACGCAGTGCGTCCAGATCGGCCGGTTTTTCCAGGTTAATCTCAATCACCGTTCCGCCGGTAAAGTCGAGGCCCCAGTTGAAGCCTCGCACACCGATAATGGCGATAGACGCCACAATCAGCAGACCGGAGATGATGAATGCCAGCGTATCCCAGCGCATAAAGTCGACGACCTTACGCCCGTGGTTCAGCTGCTCAATACTATATTCCTGTGCCACAACGCACTCCTCAGATGGACAGCTTGTTGATGCGTTTGCCGCCGTAAACCAGGTTAACGATGGCACGGGTGCCGACGATAGCGGTGAACATTGAGGTCGCGATACCGATAGCGGTGGTGATCGCAAAGCCTTTAATGGAGCCGGTACCGACCGCATAAAGAATGATAACTTTGATCAGCGTAGTGACGTTGGCGTCGACGATACTGGAGAAGGCGCCTTTGTAGCCTTCGTGAATCGCCTGCTGTACCGAGCGTCCGTTACGCAGTTCTTCTTTAATACGTTCGTTAATCAACACGTTGGCATCGACAGCAACCGCCAGCGTCAACACGATACCGGCAATACCCGGCATGGTGAGGGTCGCACCCGGCAGCAGTGACATGATGCCGACAATCAGCACCAGGTTGCACAGCAGCGCGCTGGTCGCAATCAAACCAAATTTCTTATAGAACACCACCATAAACAGAATGGACGCGATCAGACCCCACAAGCAGGCTTCGAGACCCTGAGTGATGTTCTGCTGGCCCATCGTTGGACCAATGGTACGCTCTTCCACAATCTGAATTGGCGCGATCAACGCACCGGCACGCAGCAGCAGCGACAGCTGACGCGCTTCGTTCGGGTTGTTGATACCGGTGATGCGGAAGCTGTTACCGAGGCGCGACTGAATGTTCGCCACGTTAATCACTTGCTCCTGTTTCACCAGGATTGCACGACCGTTGGCGTCTTTCTTACCGCTGTCCTTGTACTCCACAAACAGGGTCGCCATCGCTTTACCGATGTTGTCCTTGGTGAAGTTCGACATCATGTTACCGCCCGCGCCATCCAGTGAAATGTTCACCTGCGGCTGGTTGTACTCGTCCATGCTGGACGTCGAATCGGTAATATGGTCACCGGTCAGAATCACACGCTTGTACAGCACCACTGGCTGGCCTTCACGCGTCTCTTTCACTTCCGAATCACCCGGCACACGGCCACTCGCCGCGGCAGTTGGATCAACGGTGGTGTTTACCAGACGGAATTCCAGGGTCGCAGTGGCACCCAGAATCTCTTTGGCACGCGCCGTGTCCTGAATACCCGGCAGTTCCACCACGATGCGGTCAGAACCCTGGCGCTGCACCAGTGGCTCGGCAACGCCAAGCTGGTTCACACGGTTACGCAAGATATTGATGTTCTGCTGAACCGCATACTCACGGGCTTCGCTCAGACGCGCATCGGTCATCACCGCACGCAGCGTATCGCTGCCGACGCTGGAGATCACCAGATCGCGATGACGCGGTGACAGGTAGCTGATCGCCGCATCACGGCTGGCACCGTCGCGGAAACGCACTTCTACACCGTAGTTAGCGATTTTATTGACGTTGGTATACGGGATGCTTTTGTCGCGCAGGTCACTGCGCAGGCCATCGGCATTCTGCTCTTGCAGCTTGCCCAGAGCGGTATCCATATCCACTTCCATCAGGAAGTGTACGCCGCCACGCAGATCAAGACCGAGTTTCATCGGCTGTGCAGCCAGCATGGTCAGCCAGCGCGGGGTTGCCGGCGCGAGGTTGAGTGCCACAACATAGTTGTCGCCCAACGCGGTAGTGATGGCATCACGCGCGCGCAGCTGTGCATCCTGATTGTCAAAACGGGCCAGAATGGCGCCATTTTCCAGAGCGAGGGATTTGCTCTGGATATTATCTTGTTTTAATAAAGTCTGGACCTGATCCAACGTCTGTTCACTGGCGGCGCCACCGCGCGCACCAGTGATCTGAACGGCCGGATCCTCTCCATAAAGGTTAGGAAGCGCATAGAGCAGGCCGACGAGAATCACGACGACCAGCATGATGTACTTCCACAAAGGATAACGGTTTAACACGGCAGTTCCCTTCGGGAAGAAAAAATTACAGCGCCTTCATAGTACCTTTCGGCAGAACGGCGGCCACGAAATCACGTTTTACAACTACTTCAGTGGTGTCGTTCAGGGCGATAGAAACGTAGCCGTTGTCAGCCACTTTGGTCACACGACCTACCAGGCCACCGCTGGTCAACACTTCATCACCTTTAGAGATGGAATCCATCAGCTTCTTGTGATCTTTAGAACGTTTCTGCTGCGGGCGCAGAATCATGAAATAGAAGATCAGACCAAACACCACCAGCATGATCACCAGAGAATAAGGACTTCCCTGAGACGGAGCGCCTGCTGCGGCAACGGCGTCAGAAATGAAAAAGCTCATTAAATTTCCCTCATTGATAGAATTATCAGACGTTTAACGGTGGAACCGCTTTACCCGTCCGTTGGTAGAACTCGCTAACAAAGTGCTCTAATTTACCCTCTTCGATGGCCTTACGTAAACCCGCCATCAGACGCTGGTAATAGCGCAGATTGTGAATCGTATTCAGACGAGCGCCCAGTATTTCGTTACAACGATCAAGATGATACAAGTAGGCGCGGCTATAATTGCGACAGGTGTAACAATCGCACTCCGCATCCAGCGTTGTTGTGTCATCTTTATACCTGGCGTTACGGATTTTCACCACGCCATCGGTCACAAACAGGTGACCATTACGCGCATTACGCGTTGGCATGACGCAGTCAAACATATCGATACCGCGGCGAACGCCTTCCACCAGATCTTCTGGCTTGCCGACGCCCATCAAATAACGCGGTTTATCTTGCGGAATTTGCGGACAGACGTGTTCCAGGATACGGTGCATGTCCTCTTTAGGTTCACCCACCGCCAGGCCGCCCACAGCGTACCCATCAAAGCCGATATCTACCAGACCTTTAACCGAGACATCTCGTAAATCTTCGTAAACACCGCCCTGAATAATGCCGAACAGCGCATTTTTATTCCCGAGTGAATCAAAGCGATCGCGGCTACGCTGCGCCCAGCGCAGTGACATCTCCATCGAACGTTTGGCGTAATCCCAGTCTGCTGGATACGGCGTACACTCGTCGAAAATCATCACCACGTCTGAACCGAGGTCGTACTGAATTTCCATCGATTTTTCCGGATCGAGGAAAATCGGGTCGCCGTTGATCGGGTTACGGAAATGCACGCCCGCTTCGGTGATCTTACGAATGTCACCGAGGCTGAACACCTGGAAGCCGCCGGAGTCAGTGAGGATCGGTCCCTGCCAGTTCATGAAATCGTGCAGGTCACCGTGCAGTTTCATGATCTCCTGGCCCGGGCGCAGCCACAGGTGGAAGGTATTACCGAGCAGGATCTGCGCACCGGTGTCTTTCACTTCTTCCGGCGTCATGCCCTTTACGGTGCCGTAGGTGCCCACAGGCATGAATGCCGGGGTTTCCACCACACCACGATCGAACACCAAACGGCCACGGCGCGCGCGCCCGTCGGTGGTATCTAATTCAAATTTCACATTGACCTCATTAGATAATCAGAGAAACAGTCTGATTATTAAGCTCCAACCACTTCGTCAGGAGCCTGTGGATTACGGGTGATGTACATGGCATCCCCGTAGCTAAAGAAACGGTACTGCTCTGCCACCGCGCTTTGGTAAGCCGCCATGGTATTTTTGTAACCGGCAAATGCCGACACCAGCATAATCAGCGTCGATTCCGGCAGGTGGAAATTGGTGATCAGCGCATCAATCACCTGATAGTGATAGCCCGGATAGATGAAGATTTGCGTGTCGTCGAAGAAGGGTGCAATCAGCGCATCCTGAGCCGCCTGCGCCGCGCTCTCCAGAGAACGCACGGAGGTGGTGCCCACCGCGACCACTTTGTTGCCACGCGCTTTACACGCCAGCACCGCATCCACCACATCCTGCGGCACTTCGGCATACTCAGAGTGCATGATGTGGTCATTGATGTTCTCGACGCGCACCGGCTGGAAGGTACCTGCGCCAACGTGCAGCGTGACAAATGCCATTTCGATGCCTTTCGCGCGCAGCGCGTCCAGCAACGGTTCATCAAAATGCAAACCGGCGGTCGGTGCGGCTACCGCACCCGGACGCGCACTGTAAACGGTTTGATAAAGTTCGCGATCCGCTTCTTCGTCCGGACGATCAATATACGGCGGCAGCGGCATATGACCGACGCTGTTAAGGATATCCAGCACTGCGCGGTCATCGGCAAATTCGATTTCAAACAGCGTATCGTGGCGCGCGACCATGGTGGCTTTGACGCTTTCGTCATCGCCCAGCAGCAGCTCTGCACCCGGCTTCGGCGCTTTCGAGGCACGCACATGCGCCAGCACGCGTTTGTCATCCAGCATGCGCTCCACCAGCATCTCGATTTTGCCGCCACTGGCTTTTCGGCCGAAGACACGCGCCGGGATCACGCGGGTATTGTTAAACACCAGCAGGTCGCCCGGATTGAGTTTATCCAGTACGTCGGTAAACACTTCATGGCTTAACGCCCCACTTGGGCCATCCAGCGCCAGCAAGCGGCAACCGCTGCGCTGCGCCTGCGGATAGTGGGCGATCAAAGATTCTGGCAACTCAAAAGCAAAATCGGCTACACGCATGCATCACTTCTTTCAGGACTCAAAAAACAGGCGGCATAGTTTAGCGGAAAAGCGGCAAATTCTGAACAACTGGCTGCATATCTGTGATTCTGCCTATAATGCGCCATGAACTTTCTCGCTCACCTTCACCTCGCACAGCTGGCAGACAGCTCCCTGCTGGGCAATCTGATGGCCGACTTCGTGCGCGGCAATGTGCAATCGCAATGGCCGGAACCGGTTGTGGCGGGCATCGCTATGCATCGCCGACTGGATGTTTTGACGGATAACCTGCCGGAAGTGCGTGAAGCGCGGCAATTCTTTCGCGCTGAAACTCGTCGCGTTGCGCCCATCACGTTGGATGTCATCTGGGATCACTTCCTCGCGCTGCACTGGGACCAGCTGCGCCCTTCCCAATCGCTGGTCGCGTTCACGGCGGCAGCCGAGCGTGAAATCATGCCGCAACTGCCCGGCACGCCAGAAGGATTCATCGAACTCAATTCGGTGATGTGGCGCGAGCGCTGGTTTGAGCACTATGCCGAACCAACGCGGCTGGCCCGCGTATTGAGCGGTATGGCACATCGCCGCCCGCGTCTGGCAGCACTGCGCGACTCCTATCAGGATTTTGTCGATCATTATCAGCAACTTGAACCGCTGTTCTTCCAGTTCTATCCGCGCCTGATGGACGCTGCGCGCCACCAGCAACTCTAAACCCGCTTTTTTTCACAATCCCAGCATTTCCGCCTCTTGCCAGCCGCAGTCATCTGCGGCTTAATGAAACCTTTCTTAACTTTTGTTAAGTAGGTCACACCGCCAGGTCGCCTGTTTCGGCGTTTTTTGTCACTTCGTTTGCCAGAAAATGATAAGAGGGAAAGATGTCATCAGCTACGCTAACCGAACTTGACGCGCGTTATCACTTTGCCTGTGATGTCGCTAAAACTGCAGCCAGCCGCGCTTTATCCTGGTATCAGCAGCGTCATCAACTGGTGATTGAGCATAAAAAGGATTTACAGGATGTGGTTAGCGAAGCCGACCGCAACGTGGAAGAATTGGTCAAGCACCTGATTTACGAACGCTTTCCCGATGATGCTGTGCTGGGTGAAGAAAGCGGTGGTGAAACTACAGGTGCGCGCTTTGTCTGGGTGATTGACCCGATTGATGGCACCAGTAACTTCCTGAATGGATTACATAACTGGTGCGTGTCACTGGCGATTGTCTGTGAAAATGAGCCGGTAATTGGCGTGGTCTGCGATCCCAACCATCATGAGACCTTCCATGCCTGTCGCGGTAAAGGTGCCTGGGTCAATGAAAAGCGCATTCAGGCGCACAGCGCTCAGCATCTCAATCAGGGCGTGCTCGGCATTAGTAGTTCCAACAGCCAACCGGTGGAACCGTTGACGACCTTTATTGGTGGCTTGCTGTCACAGGGCGGGATGTTCATCCGTAATGGCTCTGGCGCATTAATGAGTGCCTGGGCCGCCGCTGGTCGTTTAATTGGTTATTACGAAGCGCATATGAATCCGTGGGACGGTTTACCCGGTATTGTATTGATGCGTGAGGCCGGCGGCATAACCAATGATTACCTTGGTCACAACGGTCTGCAGCAGGGCAATCCTGTGCTGCTCGCCAATAGCGTTATCTACCCTCAGCTCAAAGCACTGTTACCCGCGCATATCAGCCTGTAGCCGATTCACCACATCATGAAAGATAAGCCTGAAGGATAATCCGGGCTTATCTTTTCGCTATTTATGCTTCAGCGGTGTAAATACAAATACCACCTTAATCTGCGATTATTCTAATTTTCTTCCGCCCTGATATTTAGCGGCTAAAAGCGCGTATTCTGTCAGCGTCAATCATCCCTTGTAATACCCATTTTTCTCCTTTGTAACTTTTTTCGGCGACAGGATGCGCCGATTTATTTTTTCTGGAACGCATAACCATTCTTATCCTAACTTCTGGGTTAAATTATGACTGCGAATGCCTCTCACCGTTATCGGGCGGATATTGACGGCCTGCGCGCCGTCGCCATCATTCTGGTGGTACTCTTTCACTCCGGCGTCACCTCGCTGCAGGGTGGCTTTATTGGTGTCGACCTCTTCTTTGTTATTTCCGGCTTTCTGATCGGCGGTATTATCAGCAAGGAAATATCCGAGGGTCGCTTCTCATTTTATCAATTCTATTTACGCCGCATTAAACGTATCGCTCCCGCGTTATTTTTCATGATGACGATATTGCTGCTACTGGGCTTCATCCTGCTCTCACCGCTAGAGTTCAGCCAGCTGGCCAAATACAGCCTGGCGGTATTTATCGCCGTACCCAATATGCTGCTACTCAAGAGCGGTGACTATTTCAGTACCGATTCCGATTTAAATCCCCTGCTCATGACCTGGTCATTGGGAATAGAAGAACAGTTCTATATTGTGCTGCCATTCATTCTGCTTTTGGCCGTACGACTCAAACGTTCGATGCGCTCTGTGGTACTGATACTGAGTGTGATCTCTTTGGTGGCCTGTATCGGGATCACACCGTTTGCCACCACCCACGCCTTTTATCTGTTGCCAACCCGCGCCTGGGAACTCGGTGCCGGTGTGCTGCTGGCGCTGTGGAAACCACAACCCCTCACCGGCCGAGCGGCCAGCCTGCTCAATCTGCTGGGCTGGATGATGATTATCGCCGCCAGCCTGTTGCTTAGTAGCCATAGCCAATTTCCGGGCTGGTTGGCAATCATTCCCGTGCTGGCGGGTTGCCTGATGATCGGTGCGCGCAGCGAGCTTAACCAGTTACTGTTAGAAAATCCGCTGATGCGCTTTATCGGCAAGATCTCTTATTCCTGGTACCTGTGGCACTGGCCGCTGCTAAGTCTGGCGCGCATCTGTAGCGATCACCCCCTTACCGTCTGGCAAGGTTTAATGATCTGCGGTGCAGCGCTGGGTCTGGCCTGGTTTTCATGGCGCTTTGTCGAGCAGCCCTTCCGCCAGACGCGCATGGGCACGCGTTGGGTGATCCCCGGCTACTGTGCCTCATCCCTGATTGCGGCGGGTGCGATGCTGCTGTTGTGGCAAACCGGGGGCATGAAATCGCGGGTTAGTGAACTCGTCGTGAATGCGGACAGCTGGAAAATTTCGGCGCAGCGTAATCCGTGCTTGCTTGATTACGGGGCAAACCTGCCCTCCAGGCATGAGGAGTGTCATCCAAACATCGATCGCCCCGGTATCGCCTTAATTGGCGACAGTCACGCTGCCGCACTACGTGCTTCGGTGTCGGGCTATGCACAACGTCAGCATAAACCGCTGTATCAACTCACCAAAGCCTCCTGCCCGTTTCTGATTGGTGCCACGCGCGTGGTGAGCCAAATGCCACATCATGCGCAGCAATGCATCACTTTTAATCAGGAAGTGCTGAAGATGGTGCTGAGCGACAAGGTGGACGAAGTGGTGATCAGCGCCTATTGGGCATCGGGTATGAGCCTGTTGCCCGGTGCCGGTTTCCGCGAAACCGATCATCCTGAAAAGAGTAATCTTGAGGCGCTGCAAGCGGGTATGGATCGCGTGGTGGCTCAGCTGACTCAGGCGGGCAAAAAGGTCACGGTAATAGAGGATGCGCCTTCAGTGGACGTTGACCCGCTGCGCTACAGCAATAACCGTAATATCCCGATTCGTCGCGAACTGAGCGCCTGGCTGAGCAAGTGGGAAGCTCCGCCGCTGCTCTCTGAGCGCACCAGATTGTTCCAGTTCCCGGAAGAGGCCGTGGAGAAATTATTGCAGCGCTATAAGCAACAAGGCGTACGCGTGTTATCGCTGCGAGAGAATCTGTGTAATGAGCAGGGCTGTTTGATCACCAGCGGAGGATTGCCGCTCTATTATGATGACAATCACCTGAGCCCGGCGGGCGGAGAGATTGCGTTGGGTAGCAATTGGTAGTCGTGCTTCGGCCTGAGCTTTTCATCATACTTAAAAGCTCAGGGCGGGAATCTCTCCCGCCCTGAACACTACCTATCCTTCCACGCTTAACGGGCAAACATCCCACCCGTTATGCGCATCAGAATGATCAGGCTTTCCGCTTTTTCGCCAGCGGCCAGGCCAGCAACAGCAGCACAATCCACGCGAAGCCAACATACAGCGACACGCGCGTGTCAGGGAAATAACCGATCAAGGCAATGATGAACACCAGGAAAGCCACGCCAATCCAGGCGGTTTTGCTGCCGCCTGGCAGAGCGAATTGCAGCTTGCCCGCCTGCTCTTTGCCAATTTTGCGGCGAAACGCGATTTGCGACAGCAGAATCATGATCCACACCCACACCGTGGCGAAGGTCGCCAGCGACGCGATCACCAGGAACACTTTTTCCGGCATCAGGTAGTTGAGATACACGGCGATCAGCATCGCCACCATCATCACCAGCACGGTGACCCACGGAATCCCGCGATCCGAGACCTTCTGGAACATCTTCGGCGCATGGCCCTGCTGCGCCATGCCGTGCAGCATACGCCCGACGCCAAACACGTCGCTGTTGATCGCCGACAGTGACGCCGTCAATACCACAAAGTTAAGAATCGATGCCGCCGCCGCAATGCCCAGATGCTGGAAAGTCAGCACAAAAGGACTGCCGGAGGTGCCGACCTGGTTCCACGGATAGATCGACATGATGACAAACAGCGTGCCGACATAGAACACCAGAATGCGCAGCGGAACCGAGTTGATGGCGCGCGGAATCGACTTCTCAGGCTCTTCCGCTTCACCGGCGGTGATACCGATAATTTCAATGCCGCCATAGGCAAACATCACCATTTGCAGTGACAGCAGCATGCCGACAATGCCGTGAGCGAAGAAGCCGCCGTTGGTCCACAGGTTATGGATACCCGTAGGCTGACCGCCGTTGCCGATGCCCCAGAAAATCATGCCAAAACCGGCGATGATCATGATGATAATGGTGGCGACTTTGAAGAAGGAGAACCAGAACTCGACTTCACCAAACACCTTCACGCTCATCAGGTTAATGGCACCGATAATCAGCACCACCGACAGCACCCAAATCCAGTGCGGTACTTCCGGGAACCACACGCCCATGTAGATACCAAAAGCCGTCACGTCGGCAATCGCCACAATCAGGATTTCAAAACAGTAGGTCCAGCCGGTGATGTAACCTGCTAACGGCCCCAGATAGTCCTGCGCGTAGCGCGAAAACGAGCTGGCCTGCGGGTTATTCACTGACATCTCACCCAAGGCACGCATGATGATGTACGCCACCGCACCGCCGATGATGTACGCCAGCAGCACGCTGGGGCCTGCCATTTTGATCGCATCCGCCGAGCCGTAAAACAGCCCGGTACCGATTGCCGATCCCAGCGCCATAAAACGGATGTGGCGCGTGCTCAGTCCGCGTTTGAGCTTGTTGGTTTCTTGCATAACACCAATACCTTGTAAATGAAAAAACCACGGGCAAGCCCGTGGTTGAAATTAACAGCAATGTCGATTACGAGTGGGCAGCGACCTGTTCGCGTCCTTTTGCCCGATCGACCACCGCGGCAATCACCAGCATCACCAACGATGGCGGCAACCAGGAGAGTCCCTGATCGGCCAGCGGCAGGTGCTGGCTGAACAGCGGCAGCACATCTTTAAAATTGGTGGTTTTGATGGCATCAACGATGCCAAACAGCAGGCTCACCAGCATGGTTGGCGCGATAATACGTGCGCTCTTATTCCACCATTTCAGGGTGAAGCTCAGCACCACCAGCACGATGCACGGTGGATAAATCGCCGTCAGCACCGGAATCGAGATCTGAATCAGGTGGCTCAGGCCGAGATTCGACACCACCATGGAGAACAGACCCAGAATAAACACCAGCGCTTTATACGACAACGGCAGGTATTGCGCAAAGAATTCCGCACAGGCGCAGGTCAGGCCAACCGCCGTCACCATGCAGGCCACGAAGATCAGTGCTGCCAGGAAGAAGCTGCCCATGCCGCCAAAGGTCTGCTGCACATACGCATGCAGAATCGCTGCACCATTGGCATTCTGATCAACCAGGCCAGCACTGCCAGAACCGAGTTTGAACAGGCTCAGGTAAACCAGCGTCAAGCCAACACCGGCAATCACGCCCGCCAGCATGGTGTAACGGGTCAGCAGTTTCGCATCTTCAACGCCACGAGAACGTGCCGCATTGACGATAACAATACCAAACACCAGCGCACCCAGCGTATCCATGGTCAGATAACCGTTAACGAAGCCGCTGGAGAAGGCCGCACGCTGGTAATCAGCCGTAGCAGGCGCGATACCACCGGCCGGCCACAGCAGTGCTGCCAGACCGAGAATGGTCAGCGCCACGATTTTCAGCGGAGCGAGGAAGTGGCCGACGGTGTCCAGCAATTTGCCAGGATACAGGGAAATGCCAATCACCAGCGCAAAATAAATCAGGCTGTAGATAAACAGCGGCAGCGCGCCATCACCGGTCAGCGGAGCAATCCCCACTTCAAACGACACGGTCGCCGTACGCGGCGTGGCGAACAGTGGGCCCACTGCCAGATAGCAAACCGTTGCCAGCAGCAGACCTGCGGCTTTACCAATTGGCGAGCTGAGGGCATCAATGCCGCCGCCCACGCGCGCCAGGGCGATAACGGTCATCACCGGCAAGCCAACGGCCGTAATCAGAAAGCCGAAAGCGGCAACCCAGACGTGTTCGCCAGACTGAATCCCCACCATCGGTGGAAAGATAATGTTTCCTGCGCCTACGAACAGGGCAAACGTCATGAAGCCCAGCGCCAGGATATCCTTGGAGGTTAAACGATGTGTCATAAACTTCTGTACTGCCTGTAGCTGATGTTGCGGTGGAAGTTGAGTGCGTGTTGTCCTCTGCATGCACAAAAACAAAGGCTTATCTGATGAGTTCAGAGCGTTATGCGGGCCTAATCGTTAAAGCGCAGGTGATTTAATCTACTTTTCTTCTGTTCGCAGAGGGATAAATCGACAACGGCGCAAATTAAAACGTTTATAGCGAAGAAAGGCAATACGGGATCGGAAAACCAGAAGGATATAACAAGAAAGTGACGCAAAGCAGTTTATCAGCGGGGAATAGCGTGAAAACACCTCAGATGATTTGCTTAAAGTTTCCGCATCACGGGAGATCTCCTCGCAAAACCGGGCTCTTAAATGCACAAAAGGCGCGATTTACGCGCCTGTTTGCACAAGTTTACAGCATCACCACACCTGATTGGCGATATCGACCACCAGACGAATCTTCTGCCACTGCTGCGCTTCCGTCAGGCTGTTGCCCTCTTCTGTCGAGGCAAAGCCACATTGTGGGCTGAGGCAAATCTGGTTCAGGCTCACAAACTGAGAAGCTTCCTGCAGGCGCGCTTTCACCTGCTCCGGATCTTCCAGTTCACCGTTCTTAGTCGTGATCAGACCCAATACCACTTGCTGATGACCGGGTTTGATAAAGCGCAGCGGCTCAAAACCACCGGAACGCTCGTTGTCATATTCGAGGAAGTAAGCATCGATATTCACCTGACCAAACAGAATCTCGGCCACCGGCTCATAGCCACCTTCGGAAATCCAGGTTGAGCGGAAGTTGCCGCGGCACACATGCAGACCAATGGTCAGGTCAGCCGGTTTATCTTCCAGCGCTTTGTTCAGCACCTCAGCGTAAATACGCGCCAGTTCCTGCGGATCTTCACCGCGCTCACGGATCTGCTGCTGCTGATCCGAAGAGCACAGGTAAGCCCAAACAGTGTCATCCAGCTGCAGAAAACGGCAGCCCGCCGCGTAGAAAGCCGCGATCGCATCTTTGTATGTCTGCGCCAGGTCAGCAAAGTACTCTTTCAGATCGGGATAGACGGTGGCATCGATCACTTTACGGCCACCACGGAAGTGCAGCACGCTTGGGCTTGGGATGGTCATTTTCGCCACGGCGTCGCCCGCAATGCTTTTCAGGAAGCGGAAGTGATCCAGCATCGGGTGATGTGGATTAAAGGCCACCTTGCCGGTGACTTTCACGCCGTGCGCTTTGGTTTGCACGCCGTTGAACTGGATGCCCTGCTCCGCTTCAAATAGCTCAACGCCTTGCAGATCGCCAAAGAAGTCAAAGTGCCACCAGGCGCGACGGAACTCGCCGTCGGTGACCACTTGCAGGCCGTTAGCGCGCTGCTGCTCGACCACGTGGCGGATTTCTTTATCTTCTACCTGACGCAGCTGCTCAGCCGTGATCTCGCCATTGGCAAACTGCACGCGCGCTTGCTTGATCGCCGCAGGACGCAGAAAACTGCCGACGGTATCGGCACGGAACGGTTGTTGTTGTGGCATGTTCACTCCTGGCTAAACGCATAATTGCGTCAGGGTATAATTTCACCCGGTTATTTATAGCCATCTGGATGGCTAAATGTCCAGAAAGAGTGACATGCTGAAACAAATTGGGCAATGGAAGAAAATTCAGGTGACGTGAATAAAATTCATGATCGGGTGCTCGTTCTTCCATTTTACTCAATGGCGGCACGTGCCTGGGCCATCTGGCTTTCGGAAAGTGGCAAATAACCGGCCTCAGTTACCCGGCGCTGCCCTTCAGGTGATAACACCTGATGCAGGAACGCATTCACCAGCGGCGGCAGCGGTTTGCCCGGCGCTTTATTGACGTAAATATAGAGCGGACGCGACCACGGATAGCGGCCGCTGCGAATGGTTTCGGCGTCCGGCATCACGCTATCGCCGCTGGCAGTGACGATGGGCACCATCTTCACGCCGCTTAAGTGAAAACCAAAACTGGCATAACCAATGCTGTTGGGTGTTGCCGCAACGGCCTGCACCACCGCCGCCGAGCCGGGAAACTCCGCGACGTCCGAGCGGAAATCCCCTTTACACAGCGCCTGCTGTTTGAAGAAGCCCCAGGTACCTGATGCCGAATTACGGCCAAAACGCTGAATACTGCGTCGCGCCCAATCTCCCTGGTTGAGGCCAAGATCGCCCCAGTGCTGCGGCACCGAGTGCGCACCACACAGACGAGTGACAGAAAAAAGGGCATCGAGTTGCGGTTGATCGATACGCGTTAGCGGGTTGTCCTGATTGACCACCACCACCAGCGCATCCATCGCCACCGGCACCGCCAGCGGGGGATAGCCGTAGCGCGTGGTAAACAGTTGGCGTTCATCAATTTGCATCGGGCGGCTCATCGCCCCGAGCTGGGCAGCGCCTGCCGCCAGCGCGGTGGGTGCGGTTGAGGATCCAGCCGCCTGTACCTGAACGTTAACGCCCGGTGACTGGCGGCTGAAATCCTCGCCCCATAAGGTCATCAGATAGCCGAGGGTATCGGAACCGACGCTGCTCAAATTGCCGGTGAGCATGGTTTGTTGGCTTTGTGCCAGCGTAGAGCACAGCAGCAACGTGAACAGCAACAGCGATCTCATCAGGTCTTCCGCAAATCAGGTCAGGACATTGAACTGCACATTCTGTCGCGCCGCGATTCATCACGCAATCAATTGCGCCACTTCATCGTGCTTAACTGACCTTACTGTGCACGCTCTTCGCCACAATCAAACGTGGCGGCAGCACGAAACTAAAACAGGTTTCCTGATGCGGAATACTGGTGATTTCCAGCCGTGCATTATGGTGGCTCAATGCATGCTTAACGATCGCCAACCCTAAGCCACTGCCCCCGGTGGCGCGCGATCGGGCTTTATCCACCCGATAGAAACGCTCGGTGAGGCGCGGCAGATGCTCCTCGCTGATCCCCGGTCCGTTATCGCACACTTTGAACTCCGCGCCCTCTTTGTTACGCAGCCAGCTGATATCGAGGCGCGTCCCTTCCGGCGTGTGATTCACCGCGTTGTACACCAGATTGGAAATGGCGCTGCGCAGCTGTTCATCATTACCGAAGACTTTGAGGTGCGGATCGGTGCGGAAATGAATGCTGTGCCGGCCCTGGCTGAGCGTTTCCGCCTCGCGCTGCAACAGTTGCAGCATGCCCGGAACATCCACCGTCTCTTTGAGATCGATAGCCGGTGCGGCCTCGATACGCGACAAGGTCAGCAGCTGTTTCACCAGGCTATCCATGCGACGCGTTTGCTCCTGCATGGTGTGCAACGCCTTGCCGCGTGTGCGCTCGTTCATCGTCGCATCGTCCATCATCTCCAGATAGCCCTGCAGCACCGTTAACGGCGTACGCAGTTCATGACTGACGTTGGCAAAGAAGTTACGCCGCGCCCCTTCCAGCTGGTGCATTTGCGTGACATCGCGCGCCACCATCAACCACTGCCCTTCGCTATAGGGCATCACACGGAATTCCATATGATGTTGATTGTTCAGCACCAGCGTCAGCGGCTTGTCAAAATCGCGTTGGCGAATATAGCGGGAAAACTCAGGATAGCGCAGCAAGTTGAGGATGTTCTGGCCATTATCTTCCGGCCAGCGCAGCCCGAGATGCTGTTGTGCCAGCCCGTTGCACCAGAAAATGGTGCCCTCTTCGGTGGTCAGGATCACTGCATCCGGCAGGGATTCCGCGCCGCTACGAAAGCGCTTAATCAGGTTACCCAGCTCGCGACGTCGACGGCGGTTACGCAGTTGCATCTGGTACAAGCCGTAGAACAAGGGCTCCCAGCTACCGCGACCGGCGGGCGGCGTCATGGAACGATCGACCCACAGCCAGTGCGACAGACGCATCAGATTTCTAAAGTGCCAAAACATCACACCCGACACCGCGATCAGCAGTAGCCAGGGCAGATAACCGAACAACAGACCAAGCACCAGCGCGGGCAAACAGACCAGCGCCAGCTCAGTCAATAATCTCTTCCAGGAGAGTCGTTCCAGCACGGTAAAAGACTCCGTTTAGTAGCGGGCAGAGAAACGATACCCTGTTCCGCGTACGGTTTGAACCATGCGATCGTGGCCAGATACTTCCAGTGCTTTACGTAAACGACGGATATGCACATCAACGGTACGATCTTCCACGTAGACGTTGGTGCCCCATACATGGTTCAGCAGCTGTTCGCGGCTGTAAACACGCTCCGGGTGCGTCATAAAGAAGTGCAGTAATTTATATTCGGTGGGTCCCATTTCCAGCGGGGTACTTTCCGACATCACGCGATGTGAGGAAGGATCCAGGCTCAGGCCCTGCATCTCAATCACCTCTTCCACCGCCATCGGTGAAATACGGCGCATCACCGCTTTGATACGTGCCATCAGCTCTTTCGGTGAGAAAGGCTTAGTGATGTAGTCATCGGCGCCGACTTCCAGACCGCGTACGCGATCCTCTTCTTCACCGCGTGCCGTCAGCATCATCACCGGGATGTCGCGCGTCATGGCTTCACGTTTCAAATGTTTAATAAACTGAATACCGCTGCCGCCAGGCAACATCCAATCCAGCAGAATTAAATCAGGCCAGGGTTCGATCAGCTTACCAATCGCGCTGTCATAGTCTTCTGCCTCAATAGGCTGGTAATCATTCTGTTCCAGCACGAAACATAACATTTCACGGATGGGAGCTTCGTCTTCCACAACCAAAATGCGCTTAGCCATTATAACTCCTGCTTTTGTGACAATAGGTCACTGGGATTTGCGGCGCCATTATGCGTCAGTTTTATGACACTTTTATGAAAAACCCTCCCTATGATAGATAGTGATAAAACAGAAATGTGACAACGATTATCGCTTTTTTTTCTTTGCGATCTGAAGAGGTTATAATTCGCCTTCGCTTAACGAAGCAGGGAGTATTCATGCGCATCATTCACACCGCAGATTGGCATCTCGGTCAGTTCTTTTACAGCAAAAGCCGGGCGGCCGAACATCAGGCCTTCCTCGACTGGCTGCTGGCACAGATTACCCAGCATCAGGTGGATGCTTTAATCATCGCGGGAGACCTGTTTGATACCGGTTCGCCACCGAGCTATGCGCGTGAAATGTTTAACCGCTTCGTGGTGGCGTTACAGCCGACGCAGTGCCAGCTGATTGTGCTGGCGGGCAACCATGATTCCGTCGCGACCCTGAATGAATCACGCGAGTTACTCGCCTGTTTAAATACGCGAGTGATCACCAGCGCCACACCACAGGGCGAACAGCAGGTGCTGACGCTGCATCAACGCGATGGCACGCCGGGCGCGTTACTGTGCGCGATTCCCTATTTACGTCCGCGCGATATTTTGCGCAGCCAGGCGGGACAATCCGGGCGCGAGAAGCAGATATCACTGCTGGAAGCGATTGAGCAGCATTATCAGCAGTGTTATGCCGCAGCGCTGGCCGAGCGGGCAGATCGCGCACTCCCCATCATTGCCACCGGTCATCTCACCACCGTTGGCGTGACCAAAAGCGACTCGGTGCGCGATATCTATATCGGCACGCTGGATGCCTTCCCGGCGCAGGCGTTTCCCGCCGCGGATTACATTGCCCTGGGCCATATTCACCGAGCACAGCGCATTGCCGATAGCGAACATATTCGCTACAGCGGCTCACCGATTCCGCTCAGTTTTGACGAACTGGGCCGCGAAAAGAGCGTGTTCCTGCTGGAGTTCAGCGCTCAGTTGGATAGCGTCACTCCCCTCCCGATCCCGCAGTTCCAGCCGATGCAGATGTTGAAAGGCTCAATGGCGGAGATCGAACAACAGCTGGGCGAATTTAGCGAGGGAGATCGCGAGCAGCCCGTCTGGCTCGATATTGAAATCACCACGCAAGAATATCTCAGCGATTTGCAGCGCCGTGTTGAGCAACTGACCGAAGCCCTACCGGTGGAAGTGCTACTGGTACGCCGCAGCCGCGAACAGCGTCAGCGCAGCCTGGCACGCATGGATAATGAAACGCTAAGCGAATTGAAAGTCGAAGAAGTGTTCGCCCGCCGTCTGGCGCAGGAAGAGCAGTTTGATGCCGAACAAGCCGAACAGCTCACCCAACTGTTCCGCACCACCCTCGCCGCGCTGGAGAACCCGTCTGCATGAAAATCCTGACGTTACGCTTTAAAAATCTCAATGCGCTGCGCGGTGAATGGTTTATCGATTTCCGCCGTGAACCCTTTGCCAGCAACGGCTTATTTGCCATAACCGGCCCGACCGGCGCGGGGAAAACCACCTTGCTGGATGCCATTTGCCTGGCGCTTTATCACCAGACGCCGCGCCTTGGCGTGCTGTCGCAGACACAAAACGAACTGATCACCCGCGACACCGCCGAATGTCTGGCAGAAGTGGAATTTGAGATCAAAGGCGAAGCCTGGCGCGCCTTCTGGAGCCAGAACCGCGCACGCGGCCAGGCGGATGGCAAATTGCAGGCACCGCGTGTCGAGCTGGCGCGCGTGGCGGATAACCAGATTGTGGCCGATAAGGTGGGTGACAAACTCAAGCTCATCGAAACCCTTTCTGGCCTCGATTTTGACCGTTTCACCCGTTCAATGATGCTGTCGCAAGGCCAGTTCGCTGCCTTCCTCAACGCCAAGCCGGGCGAACGCGCCGAACTGCTGGAAGAACTCACCGGCACCGAAATTTACGGCCAAATCTCGATGCAGATTTACGAGCGCTGGCGCACCGCACGCACCGATCTGGAGACACTGCGCGCCCGCGCTGGCGGCATGATGCTGCTGGATGAGACGCGTCGCACAGAGTTGATGCAGCAGGTTGAAGCCTTAACGGCGCAGGAAAAAACGCTGAGCGAGCAGCTTGAGCAAGCGCAACAGCAACAACAGTGGCTGACGCACTCGCAACAGCTGGCGCAGGAGCAGCAGCAAGTCGAACAGGCGAACCAGGATGCCGAACAGGCATGGCAGCAGGCGGAGAGCGATCGCCAACGCCTGGCGCGCGCGGAACCAGCTGAAAAGCTGCGAGAAAAACTTCAGCAGCGTGAGCAGTTGCAACAAGATCAACAGCTCGCAACCCAGCAGGCGCAGCAGTTACACACGCAGCAGCAAAATGCACTAACCGCGCTGCAGCAGGGTGAAAAAAGTTATCAGACGGCACAGCAAGCGCGTGAGCAGGCGATCGCCGATCAGCAGCAGCTGGAAACCTTGCTCACCGAACAGGTGATTCCGCTCGACCAACAGCTCGCCAGCCGCGCACAGCAGTTGGCGGAGCAGCAGCGCCTGCATGCGCAACAGTCACAGACATTGCAGCAAAGCCAGAACGCGCTCAGTCAGCATCAGCTAACCCGTGAGCGCTTACAACAGCAGCTGGCAGAGCAACAGACATTCCGCAGCCGTGAAGCGGCGGTGGCGCTCTGGGGCCCAGAACTGACGCGCTGGCAGGCGGATATCGCTCGTTTCGATGAACGCGAGCAGGCGCTGACGCAACTTCGTGCGCAACAGCAGCAGCAACACGCGCAGCTGACACAGCAGCAGCAGGCGATTGCCGAAGGTGATCGCGCGTTGCAACCTCTGCAGCAGGCTGAGACGCAGGCCAGCCAGCAACGTTTGCAAGCGGAGCAGGCACTCACTTCACTTGAGACTGAAATCAGCAGCACTTCACTGCGTGACGCGCTGGCACAGCATCAACAGCAGCGCGCGGCACGCCACCAGCTCAGCTTATTAGCGGCACGCTGGCAGTCGCTGCAGCCGCAGTTGCACCAGCGGCAACAAAAACTCACGCTGTTACAGCAACAGCATCAGCAAGACGAACGTGCTTTGCAGGCACTGCGCGACGATTACAAACGTGAGAACCAGACGCTGCTCGATCTGCGCAAAATCTGCGAGCTGGAGCGCACCATTGCACAGTTGGCTGATGAACGCGCCCGGCTGCAGCCCGATCAGCCCTGCCCGCTGTGCGGTTCGTGCCAGCATCCGGCTATTGCGCAGTATCAGCAATTACAACCGGGTGAAAACCAGCAGCGGCTGGCGGCACAGGAAGCGCGGGTTAACAAGCTCAAAGAATCAGGCACGGCGAAAAGTGAACAGCAAAAGCTCTCGCTGCAACAGCAGCAGGTGCTGCAACAGGAGATTGCCGAATTCGAACAGCAACTCGCGGTGGCGCGCGAGCAGTGGCAAGCTTTCAGCAGTGAGCTGGCACTTACCTGCACGTTAGATCAGCAGGAAGTCTTTACGGCGTGGCAACAGCAGCAGGATGCGCAGGAAGCCACGCAGCAGCAGCAACTGCAGCAGCGCGAAAATGCGGCGCGAGCGTTACAACAGGCCAAAGACGCGCATCTTTTACAGCAACAGCAGTGGCAGCAGCAGCATAGCGCACAACTGCTGGCACAACAGCAACTGAACAACCTGCAGCAAACGCTGGATGAACTTAATCAGCGGGAAACTCAGGAACACAGCGCCTGGCAGCAGTTAGCGCAGCAACTGGAACAGCAGCTGGCGGCACATCAGTTTGTGCTGCCCGAACGCGATGCCCGCGCCAGCTGGCTGGCTACGTTGCAGCAGCGCTGGCAAGCCTGGCAGCAGAGTGAGCGCTTGCTGGCCGAGTTACAGCCGCAGTTGGCTAAAGCCGACAGCGAGCAGAACAACCTGCAAAGCAACCTGACGCGCGAGCAGCAGCAGCTGGAGACGTTGCAGCACGGGCTCAGCAGCCTGCAGCAGCAGCACGCAGAACAGCAACAGCAGCGTCAGCAACTGTTTGGCGATCGCCAGGTGAGCGTTGCGCGTCAGCAGCAGCAGGCCTTGCTGCAACAGTGCGAACAGGCGCTGGCGCAGCAGTTACAACTGTGGCAGCAGGCACAAAGCCAGCTG
Organism: Pantoea sp. USMM079; assembly: GCF_037153115.1. NCBI lineage: Bacteria > Pseudomonadati > Pseudomonadota > Gammaproteobacteria > Enterobacterales > Erwiniaceae > Pantoea > Pantoea sp. USMM079. The sequence continues at coordinate 33,171 of NZ_JBBCKX010000032.1, read as the reverse complement.
CACAGCCTGAATGGTCAGTGTGAGCAAATTGATAGCCAAATTCAGGCCATGCATCTGCGTATGCAGGCGGCAGAAACGGCGTTTAACAGCGCACTCCAGCAGAGCGCCTTCGCCGACGAGCAGGCATTGCGCAGCGCGTTGCTGGACGAACAGGACATTCAGCATCTGCGCCAGCATCTGCAAGCCCTGGAGCAACAGCGTCAGCAGCAGATTACCCTGCACCAACAGCTGGCGCAGCGCGTCACTGCCCATCAGCAACAGCGCCCTGCCACGCTAAGTGACGAAGTGGCGGCGGGTATCACTGAACAGCTGGAATCCCTGCGTCTGGCCCTGCGCGACAATGCCCGTCAGCAGGGTGAAGCGCAGCAGCAGTTGCACAGTGATGCCCAACAGCGTCAGCAGCAGCAATCATTACTGACGCAGATTGCCAATGACGAGGTGGAGCTGACGCAACTGGGTCGCCTGAATGATTTAATCGGTTCAGCCAAAGGCGACAAATTCCGCCGCTTCGCACAGGGATTAACGCTCGATCATCTGGTATGGCTGGCGAACCGTCAGCTGGATCGCTTACACGGGCGCTATTTACTGCAGCGCCGCGTCACCGATGAGCTGGAGCTGGAAGTGGTCGATACCTGGCAGGCCGATGCCACGCGCGATACCCGCACGCTGTCCGGCGGCGAAAGCTTCCTGGTGAGTCTGGCACTGGCGCTGGCGCTGTCTGATTTGGTCAGCCACAAAACGCGCATTGAATCACTGTTCCTTGATGAAGGCTTCGGCACGCTGGACGCCGAAACACTCGACACCGCGCTGGATGCCCTCGACGCATTGAACGCCAGCGGTAAAACTATCGGCGTGATCAGCCACGTTGAAGCGATGAAAGAGCGGATTCCGGTGCAGATCAGGGTGCGGAAGATGAATGGACTGGGCTATAGCAAGCTGGAGTTGCCGGGGGAATAAACGTCCGTCCCGCCATCAAATGAGCCTCCTTTCACAGGGTGCGGCTGTCTGGCCGCACCTGACATTCAGCTGTGCGTCGTGCGAGCCATTGAGCGAAAAATTCTGGATCTAATCAGAGTCAGAGAAATGCCATAGCAATCCCCTTACTGCTCGGTAAACTGGCCACCATGTTTTGCAAATCCGGGCAATAGATGAACGTATTTCGCCGTATTGCTGGCACATTGTTGTTGAGTGCCCTACTCAGCGCCTGCCAGCATGCCCCATCGCATCCCATGAAAAGTATGACCAACCTGTGCCAGCCACAGAGCGAACCGGGCAGCGCATCCTGCAAATGGACTGATGAGATGCAGCGACAGCTCAACCGGCAATTTTCCGATGCGGCACATTACGCAGGACAGCAATGCATGGTGCGACTGGAGTGGCAAAACAGCGGGCGCTATGCAGTCACGCAGACGCAAGGTGATGAAACCCTGTGTCTGCGCGCCTGGCAGTTAATTGGTCAGTCGAAAGGATTACCGCCGCCGCCGGATCGTACCCAGCCCGCGTGGTTCGGCTTTGCGCCGCATCAGGCTAACTCGCCAGCCCTTCCTGTCGCCACTGGCGCGGGCTGATGCCAAACCAGCGCCGGAAAGCGCGTGAAAACGCACTGACTTCGGAATAGCCCAGCAGCAGCGCCATCTCCGAGATGGGTAGCTGCTTCTGTTGCAGATAATGCGTGGCCATTTCGCAACGCACTTTATCCACCAGCGCGGTGAAGCTGATGCCCTCTTCGCGCAGCCGCCGTTGCAACGACCAGCTCGACAGCCCCATTTTATCCGCGATCTCTTCCAGCACCGGTTCGCCCTGCATCAACGATAAGTTGACCTGCGAACGCGCCTGCTCCACCACGCTTTGCAGTGAAGCGCTGCTATTCAGACGACGGATGGCATCTTGCATCACCATTAACAACATCGGATCCTGCTCTGGCATGGTGCGCAGCAGATCGCGTTTGGGGATCAGCAGTGAATTGAACGGTTGATCGAACCATACCGGCGCATCAAACACTTTGCAGTGCTCGTGCCACTGCTCCGGCCGGGGATGCTCAAAATGCACCTCGCGCGGCGCCCAGTTTTTGCCGGCCACGTGACGGATCAGATTGAGGAACATGCCGAGCGTCAATTCCGCATCCTGCCGACGCGACAGGATCGCCCCGTGCCTTACCTGATAATCCAGCCGCCAGCAGTCGCCTTTGTCGATAAGACGCGTCAGCGTATCGTGCTGATGCCAGGGAAAAGCATTCACCACGTTGTGCAGCGCCTGCTCCAGCGTCGGTGAACATAAGCCGATGTAGCCAATCAGCCCTAATGACTGCGGTTTGAACTGCTTGCCGTAATGCAAACCGAAGTTATCAAAACCAGAGTGGCGCGCCGCTTCTTCCATCACGCGGCAATAGTTGACCAGACCAAGGCTGAGCGTCGGGCTGGCCAGCAGTTCGGAATCAATGCCGCTGATACCAAAAATACGATCAACATCGCCGCCTTTGTCGGTGATAAAGGTGCTTAAGCCAGTTGCAGCTGCTGCCAGCACGCCACGGTTGTTGGCTTGTGCCGAGAGCGAGCTGTACGCTTCAGAAGGAGTCATCAATGATTGCATCGGAACCTCACAGGGATCGCGCGAGTGAAACTAATGGTGGGATCCAGCAAGATTCGTACCATGACGCACTCAGTGGTCGTCATCAATGACGACGCGGCAAGGTTCGGGAGTATTCTCCGGCATGCGCGTTGGTGCACACGCGGCCCAATGGTCCGGTGACGTACCGTAACGTGCACATTGCTGCACACCTGGCTAAAAGCAGCCCAATGATCCGGTGACATTCGGTAACGTGCGCATTCCTGCTCAACAGAATAAAAGCGGCTCAATGGCCCGGTGGCATTCAAAATGCATGCACATTGATGCACATCTGGCTAAGCGCGGCCCAAAGGTCCGGTTGCATTTAGTTTCGCCGCGACCGCTTTCTGTTCATATCATAGCGGCGCGATTTATCGCGCAACGGCGTGAAGGTCATCTCACAGAGCGCAATAAATTGCGCCGCTACGACGCACTGCTGCCCGCTACTGGTGCAACTCAAACACCAACCGGCAGCTGATTGGTTTCAAGATAGCGACGGCATAGACGCACCGAGTGATCGGCCCAACGCGGCCCCAGGCTCAGCGCCATCTCGGTGTCTGCATGGGTGCCCATCCATGCGGTCATCTGGATACGACGTTGAATCAACAGCGTCGGCACCAGCGCCATCTCCTCATCACTGATGTGCGCCACACGCTCGTAGCCCTGGATCCAGTTATCCACCCATTCGGCGGCACGCGGATGATGCTCAACAAAACTGATCGCCGCCGCCAGATCGTGCAGATACCAGCCCATGCCGCAGTCATCAAAATCGATCACCCGGGTTTCACCTTTGTGCAGCAGCAAATTGGTGAGGCGCAGATCAGCGTGGATCAAGCCATAACGATCCTGTCCTTTACCAAAGCCCTGCAACTCTTGCCCGACCCGCGCTACCGCTTCAGCGACAATGCCATGATCGGCAGGATTGAGATTGGGCGCATCCTGCCAGCGGCCCCAGTGGCTGTGATCGCTGACCATGGTGTGATGATCCCAGATGATGCGCTGGAAGCCAGCCGGTTTTTGCCAGCTGCGACTGTGCTGATGCAGGCGCGCAGTGATGTGCCCGAGCTGCTGGAAGGCTTTGGGATCGACATCGGTGGTGGGCATCTCGCCCTCGATCCAGTGGAACAGTACCGCATGTCGCATGCCTCCATCGGGCATGGCTATTGTCAGCACCGTTTCGCCATCACTGGCCGGGATCGCCTGCGGCACCATAATGCCAATCTCACGCAGCGCGTCGAGCCACAGCAGCTCACTCTGGATATCCGCTTTGCTGTGATAGTCAGGTCGATGCAGGCGCAACGCATAACGCTTACCGCCCGCCAGCAACAGGAAGGTGGCGTTCTCCGAGCGACAAAGTAGCTTCAGCTCGCCCTGCAAGGGCGCGGGATAACAGGCCAGCGCCTGCTGTGCCAGCACGGTGGTTTCCGCATCAGTAAGGGTATCGGATTGTTTGGCGCTCATTCATCTGTCTCCAGCATCAATCTTAAAGGAAGCAAGTGTTATCAGCATGGGATGACGGCGTTCTGACTGCTTGACCGCAGATAACCCAAAGTTGACCGCAGCGTACATCTGGCACTTTTCTTGCCTCAGAGTTGACCGTGGAGGACAAAACTCACTGCGCCTGCGTCAAGTTTTCCCGCTGCAGGCGGCGGCATTATCACTTCACTGTAGTGCATAGAACAAAACAGCGCGGTGCAGCCGCCGCACAACAATCACGACGGGGAGACGATTATGACGAGTAAGCTCAAACCCACGCTGGGCACTCTGCATTTGTGGGGTATCGCGGTTGGACTGGTAATTTCCGGGGAGTATTTTGGCTGGAGTTATGGCTGGGGCGTGGCGGGCACGTTGGGGTTCCTGATCACTACCGCACTGATCGCCACCATGTACACCTGCTTTATTTTTAGCTTTACCGAACTGACCACCGCCATTCCACACGCCGGTGGCCCGTTTGCTTACAGTCGCCGCGCCTTTGGTGAAACCGGTGGTTTGATTGCCGGTCTGGCGACGTTGATTGAGTTTGTGTTCGCCCCACCGGCGATTGCCATGGCGATTGGTGCTTATCTCAACGTGCAGTACCCGGATCTCAACCCGAAAACCGCTGCGGTCGGCGCTTATCTGGTTTTCATGACCCTCAATATCCTCGGCGTGAAGCTGGCGGCGATGTTTGAACTGGTGGTGACGGTGCTGGCGGTGCTGGAACTGCTGGTGTTTATGGGCGTAGTGTCGCCGGGCTTCAGTATCGCCAATTTTGCCGCTAACGGTTGGGCGGGAAGCGATCATTTCGGTATGCCAGCCCTTTCCGGCATCTTCGCGGCTATTCCTTTTGCCATCTGGTTCTTCCTCGCCATTGAAGGCGCCGCCATGGCCGCCGAAGAGGCCAAAGATCCGAAGCGCACCATTCCCAAAGCTTACATCACCGGGATTCTGACGCTGGTGGTACTGGCGATTGGCGTGATGCTGCTGGCGGGCGGCGCAGGCGACTGGCGTAAACTGTCTGACATCAACGATCCGTTGCCGCAGGCGATGAAGATGATCGTCGGCGAGCATTCAAACTGGATGCATATGCTGGTGTGGATTGGCTTGTTCGGACTGGTCGCTAGCTTCCACGGCATTATCCTCGGTTATTCACGTCAGTTCTTTGCCCTGGCGCGCGCCGGTTATCTGCCGCAGGGTCTGGCGAAACTGTCACGCTTCCAGACGCCGCATCGCGCCATTATTGCCGGTGGCGTAATTGGTATCGCGGCAATCTACAGTGATGGTCTGATCAACCTGCAGGGCATGACGCTGACGGCGGCGATGATCACCATGGCAGTATTTGGCGCCATCGTGATGTACCTGATGAGTATGCTGAGCCTGTTCAAATTGCGCCGCACCGCACCCGACATGGAACGCAGCTTCCGCGCACCGGGTTATCCGATTATTCCCGGTATCGCGCTGGTGCTGTCACTGGTGTGTCTGATTGCCATGCTGTGGTTCAACCCGGTGATTGGCGGCCTGTTCGTGGGGATTATGGTGGTGGGATATATTTACTTCCTGGCGACCAAAACCCAGCGACAAAATGCACCGCAAGATGCGATGTTGATGGGTGAGTAATGGCTAAATTGCAGGGGCGCAAACCTGCGCCCCTGTCCAAAGGTTGCTATTGAGGCGACCTTTTTTCTAGGATTTCAGCGGCCACAACCATGCTGCGCCGCGCACACCACTGGAATCGCCGTGCACCGCTTTCAATACCGGCGTTTCACACTCGCGACCAAACACCCACTGCTTCATCAGCGCAGGCACGGTCTGATAAAGGCGATCGTTATTACTCATCCCGCCGCCCAGCACGATCACATCCGGATCGAGCAAATTCACTACCTGCGCCAGCGACTTAGCTAAGCGCATTTCGTAACGGCTCATCGCCAGCTCTGCTACCGGATCCTGCTGCTCAATCAGTTTAATGATCTCTGCGCCCTTCAATGCTTTACCGCTCAAACGCTGATAATCGATGGCAAAGCCGGTGCCCGATACAAAGGTTTCAATACAGCCCTGCAAACCGCAATAGCAAGGCACTTCTTCGCGATGGCGAAGTTCATCTTCATCCATCCACGGCAAAGGATTGTGGCCCCACTCGCCCGCATTACCATTGCCGCCAATGCGCGATTCACCGCCAATCGCCACGCCCGCGCCCGAGCCAGTGCCGATGATCACTGCGAACACCAACGGCTGACCCGCACCTGCACCATCCACCGCTTCGGAAACCGCTAAACAATTCGCGTCATTAGCGATGCGCACGTCACGATTCAGCGCCTGCGCCAAATCCTTGTCCAGCGGCTGTCCGTTCAGCCAGGTGGAGTTGGCGTTTTTTACCCGCTGGGTGTACGGCGAAATCGTGCCGGGAATGCCAATGCCCACCGTGCCTTTTTCCCCGGTTTTCTCCTCTGCCAGCAGTACTAAATCCACAATCGCCTGGACTGTGGCGGCATAGTCATCGCGCGGGGTATTGACGCGGTGACGGAACAGCTCTTGCCCCTGATCGGAGAGCGCAATCACTTCAATCTTGGTACCGCCTAAATCAATCCCAATACGCACGATTTATTCCTCATTATTCGTTCAGGTGACAGATACAGTAGAAGGCTGAATCGGGAAAGGCAATGAAACCAATCCGATGTTTCGCTATCATGCGCGCTGACTTTGAGACTTGTGCGCCCGATCGCACCCACGGTAAGGAATCCCGATGTTGTGGTTTAAAAATATGATGGTTTATCGTCTGAATCGTGACATCCCGCTGTCCGCAGACGATCTGGAAAAACAGCTCGACGCCTTCACGTTTTCGCCGTGCGGCAGCCAGGATATGGCGAAAACCGGCTGGGTTTCACCGATGGGCAACCGCGGCGAAGCGCTGACGCATGAAATCAACGGCCAGATCGTGATTTGCGCCCGCACCGAGCAAAAGATCCTGCCTTCGCCGGTGGTGAAGCAGGCGCTGGAAGCGAAGATCGATAAGCTGGAAGCGGAACAGAGCCGCAAGCTGAAGAAGACCGAAAAAGACTCGCTGAAAGATGAAGTGCTGCATAGCCTGCTGCCACGCGCGTTTAGCCGTTTCAGCCAGACGTTCATGTGGATCGATACCGTGAACAACCTGATCATCGTCGATTGCGCCAGCGCCAAAAAAGCAGAAGACACTTTAGCGCTGTTGCGTAAGAGCATCGGTTCACTGCCAGTGGTGCCGCTAACGCTGGAAACCCCGATTGAGCTGACGCTGACCGAATGGGTGCGTTCTGGTGAATTGCCTGCTGGTTTCGCGCTGATGGATGAAGCGGAACTGAAAGCGATTCTGGAAGACGGCGGCGTGATCCGTTGTAAGAAACAGGATCTGATCTCCGATGAGATCGCCACCCACATCGAAGCTGGCAAAGTAGTGACCAAACTGGCTCTGGACTGGCAGGAGCGTATTCAGTTGGTGATTGCCGACGATGCCTCGATCAAGCGTCTGAAGTTCAGCGACACGTTGCGTGAGCAGAATGACGACATCGACCGCGATGATTTTGCCCAGCGTTTTGATGCCGATTTCACCCTGATGACCGGCGAGCTGGCCGCGTTGATCAGTAATCTGGTGGAAGCGTTAGGCGGCGAAGCCAAGCGCTAAAGCTTTTATTGATCTAACCTCGCTGTAGCGTAGTGCTTGTCCGTTAAGCGACGGTTGATAACGTAGTCTGGTGCCGTTCAGGGGTTGGCGGTCCTCGCGCCGCTAACGCGGTTCCTTCACTTCATTCATCTGCCTGACGGACCGGCGGGGATGGCACATCGTGTGCCGCCCCGCCTTTCGCCCGCATCCATGCGTGCTCTCCTGGCATCCTCATTACGTTCAGCGCTGCGGATTGCCAGCCCCTGAACAACACCAGCCTGCTCTGAAGCTTCAGTGCGAGTTGTTGAAATGGGCACTATAGTGAAGGCCTGAGCACCTCTGCTGCTGCAAGGGCTATCCGCAGCGCTGAGGCGAAAACGTTGTGCCAGGAGCCTGGCGCATGGATGCGCCAGGCAGTTCGGGTCGGCCATGGATGGCCATACCCGAACGATCCGCCCGGCACGACGTTGCAGCCGAAGGCACCGCGAAGCGGCGTGAGGACAGCCCGGCAGCAGCAGAGGTGCACTGGCCCGCACTTCCGCACAAAAGAAAACACGGCAGTTTAACGATGTCTCATTCTGGCAATACGTAATTTCGCCAGAGCTTCCCTCAATGTCATTCCCTGATCGTTTGCGATTTCATGTTTTGCGATCATTGCCAATTCAAACAATGCGTTCTTCTGGCGTTCATCTTCAGGCTGTTCAGGACTATCCAAACGTTCAAGCGCGGCTTTATTGAATATAATCTCTGCCATGAGAACACATCCTTTTCTATTTTCGTGAAAATAGCTTTACCAGGCTCAACATAGACACACCTTAGTTTGATTCCTGGCTACGCTGAAGCCAAAAAGAAACCGGGAATGCTAAAAGCATTCCCGGTTTAATGATGACTCATGCTGAAAGTCAGCGTTTACAGATAGCGGCAGAGATAAGACGTTGGCTCAGCCACCTGCAAGTGGAATTCGCTGTGGCCCGGCACGTTGAAAACCGAACCGGCTTCGTACCATTTCCACTCGGTTTCACCTGGCAGCAGCACTTTCAGTGCGCCGCTCACTACCGTCATCTCTTCCGGCTGTCCTGTACCGAAGGTGTACTCACCTTCTGCCATCACGCCAACGCTGGCACGGCCAATTGTTACGCTGTCGAAACCAATGGATTTCACTTTTCCGTCGAAATACTCACTTACGTTGAGCATGTTACTTCCTCACAGCACATTATGGTGTCTGGCAGATTACAAGGGAACTCGCTGATCTGTCACGCGAAAAAGCAGCTTAGCACACGAGTTGTGATCGGCCTCAGTCAGACGATCAACTCTGCCGCTAACTTCGCCACCAGCACGTTGGATAACAGTACCGGAATGCCCAGCATTTTCTGCAGGAAATCCCGGTGCTTCTGGTGATAGCCAATACAGTCGAGCACCACCACATCCGCACCCTGCTCTTGCAGCGACAGGCCCGCCTCGATCAAATCATTCTGCTGTGCCAGATAAGGGCTGGCGACGGCAAAGCATGGCGCGCTGTTCAGATTCCGCCATTTACTGGCCTGCTCAGCGATCTGCTCTTCTACCGGCACCACAATCCCCACTTTATGTTCCTGCACGATGGCCTTGACCAACGGTGGGATAATGCGGTCCGGCTCCAGCAACAGCGCCTTTTCGGTTTTCAGCGTGCCAAATTCACCGGTGCACAGCAGCAAAATCGTATCGTAGCCCTGCTGTTCCAGCGCCGTAATCTTGCGTTGCAGTCCCTGCTCAACTTTTGGCCCCGACAGGCGCACCTGCTCGCCGGTGGTCATACGCGAAACCAGCACTTTCTCACCCGCTTCAGGCGAGAAGAACTGCTCCACCTCAGCGAGTGTCAGCCCGTCGAGTAATCCGGCGTGAGCGACTTGCTCTTCCGGTAAGTGATCCTGCAGCAGCGGCAGAATATCGCTACGCGGGGATTGACCAATCGTTAAGGTAACCAGGGACTGTTTCATCATTAGGCTTTCCGCGTACGCAGGTGACTGAGACTACCATACAAAGAGTGTAGTAATGCGTACTCTTGTTTGTCATAGAACTGACAGGTTTCACGGCCAAACTCTTTCGCCACTTCCACCGCAAACTTCACGGTCGCCGCGATATCGACTTCATGGCTGGCACCGGTGCCGCAACCTGGCACGACCGATTCCGCGCAAATCGCTACACCAACCACTGGCACATCGGTGGCGGTTGACGGCTGCAGGATGCTGTTAAGATGATACACACCGTTGCCATATGGCGTGATGTCCTGCGTGGTAATCGGGAAGGTCACCGCTGGCTGGCCGCTGGTCATCTCCATGATGCGCAACAGATCTTCTGAAACGCGCAGGATGTAACCCTCTTTCACCGTTGGCGACAGCGCGTAGCCTTTGTGATTGAGAATGCGATTACCCTTGGTGGTATCGATGGAAAGAATCGCGTCCACGCCGTCGATCACTTCGTTGTCATTCATGGTGATGTCATCGCATGGCGAGTCCATGAAATCCACCGGCTCATGCGGACGGGTTGGCGCATCCGGGCAGATGTGAGTAGTGATAATCACGTCACCCGCCAGCACATCGCCTTTGGTCTGCATCTGTGCCAGCTTCAGCGCACTGCTCACCGCCGCCACTGCGCCATCTGCATCCGACACCATACCGATACGCGTTGGACGCGCACCGATGCCGCCTAAACGACCGACAATGCCCAGCGTGGGTGCGGTGCCGCCTTTGTTCTTGCCCTGCGCACCAGGAATATCAATGCGCACGAAATCAGTACGCCCTTTCGGGCCGGTGACGCGCTTGAAGCTGGCGGTCACGCCTGGGTAACTGGCAAAAAGATCCACCACTTGCTGGCCATCCACGTAGGCGCTATCGAGTAACTCAAAAACCTGCAGTGTCTGCTGTAAACTCATATTGAATTCCCTGGGTTATTTCTTGGTGCTACTGGCAAAAAGAGAATGGAAGAAGCTGTACAGCGCGTCGCCCGCAATAAACCCTGCGGCCATCACCTCCATCGGTGAACGTCCACGCTCGCCCCACACTCGAATGATCAGGATACGCAGTGCGATCCCCACCATCACCGCCCAACCTGCTGCGGCGTTGTTGATTAACAAACCGGTCGCCAGCAATACGCCTAACTGACGCTTCGGCCCACCGATAAACTGAATAATCGCCCCCGGAATCGCCCACATCAGCAAGCTTCCGGCAATGCCTGGCTCGGCACCGGCCTGAATAGTTTTGGCGTAAACGCGCGCCACTGGCGGCAGCAGATTCTCGGCGAAGAACAGGTTGTGTGCGTACCACACCACCGGAATACAGATCACGAAGGCGATCATCGCGGCGATCAGCTGGATACGGCGGCCCCAAAGCTCTTGCTGCAGATCGGCACCATTACCGCGCAAAATAAAGCCGGCTTTCAGGTCATAACCCATATCGGCAAAGGCCGGTCCTGTTGCGGCGGTGAAGCCACACAACAGGCAGAGCGCCAGCGGCGGGAAGCCGAGCAGAATACCGAGGATCAGGGTTATCAGCGCTACGGCAAAGGCCGGGAACCAGCCTGAGTGCATCGCGGCGATGCCGACAATCAATTCATGCACGAAGGCAGCAAACGCGGCATACACGATAAACAGCACCAGCATCGGCAAGCCCATCTGGCTCCACAAACCGCCCGCCAGTGCCAGCAGCGTGGAGATGATGATGTAGCCAACGGTGCCGAAGCCGAGAGAACGCTTCACTTCGCTGTCGCTGCGGCTGACATTCAGCTGATCGTTGCGACGGCTGACAATCACCTGCACGACCTGAATCAGCGCCACCAATCCAGCGCCGACCATCATGCCGTGTGGGATATACAACGCATTGATATCGATACCAGCAACCGGTTGCGCATAAGCACGCAACAGAAAACCAATACCCAACATGCTCAGCGCCCAGATATTGCCAATAAAAGCAGTACCGAAGGCTGACATGGGGATTTTCAACATCGAACCGGCAATGCCGCCGACAATACCCACCACCAGCAACCACGCCTGACGGCCGCCTTTATCGCCGGCTTTGATCGCTTCCGCGGCTGCCACGCCCGGTGGCCACGCATTGCTGGCCGGGAACACGCGGGTATCGAACAGGCGGTATAGCAGATAGGCATCCAGCAGCATCGCCGCACTGACACCGACAAACAGCGGCAGTACCAGCTGCGGTTCACCCAGCGCCCACGGCACGGCAATCGGCATCAGCAGACTGTTCGCCGCACCAAAGGTGGCAGAAGAGATGGCGGTTTGCGCAAGGTTCTGTACTTCGATGGAGCGATAACGACGGAACCATTGCAGAGGAATGCGCGCCAGCAACATGGCAAACAGCGCACCGATAATAGAGGTATTGGGTGTCACCCCAATGGTGGTAATCAGCTGAACCCCGATGATGGCACCTGCTACAGACAGCAGAACCAGCATTAAGCCCACGCCGATACTTTTTATTGGATTATGTTGACGCATATTATCCCCGTATTTTCACCCTGTAGAAAACGCGTAATACGTTTTATGCCCGACACGCGGGACATCAACGCTTTTAATAAATCGTTCCCTGATTTTTGAAATAGGCAGGTCCGAAGACCTGCTATTTCCCTGGTGTGGCGCGAATAAACGCCTTTAAATCGAAAATAAGGTTATGCGCCGTATTTCTCGGCCATCAATGCAGCCGTTGCGCGCAGTTCGCTGAGCAGCGCGTCCGGATAACCCGGGGCCGCTTCTTGCGAGAGAAACGAGAGACACAGTGCGGCACTTTCGCCGCGATGTTTATTGGTAACCGCCACCGCCAGTGAGCTGATGCCTGGCAACGTCTCATTGCGTGCCAGTGCCCAGCCCTGCTGGCGAATCACCGCTAATTCTTTACAGAGTGCATCAATGTTCAGCGGCGAGTTTGCGGATGCGGCTTGCCAGTCATCGGCAAAACGCTCACGCACTTCGTCATCACTCAACTGTGCCAGCAGCACGCGCCCGGTAGAGGTACCGGAAAGGGAAACACGCGTACCTGGCGGCGTGACGAGTTGGGTGAAAAAACGGCCGTGATACATGCGCATCACCAGAACGTCTTGCCCATCCAGCACGGAGATGTACCCCATACAACCACTGCTGGCCGCCAACTGCGCCATCGGCGCAGAAGCGCTATCCACCAACGGCGTAGATAAGTAGTGCCCCGCAACTGAAAGCAACACACGACCAATCTGGAAACAACGACTATCGGGATCACGCTCAAGCAATCCTTCACTTTCCATGGTCGCCAACAGACGCGAAACGGTACTTTTCGGTAATCCTAACGCGTCAACCACCTCGGTGAAGGTCAGGCCCGGATGGCCCTGCGTCACGCCAAAGCGCTGGAAAAGCTTCAGTACGGCAGCGGCGTTTTCGAGTGTGGTCATGGCGTAGGTTTCACTATGTGGAACTGAGTTCCTATATCAATACAGTGAAAGTAATTCGCTCTGCTGAACGGGTCAAGCGCAAATTTTGAACCGGCTATATTTGCTTCGATTTAACGCAGCATAAAATACGGCGCAAACTGAAAATAAAGTGACGTTATCAGGCAAGCAGGAATAACAGCAGAAAAGGATGGCGGTTCTGGCGGGCATATTAGTCATTTTAAGGCAGTTGAAAATAACTGTTTAGCCACGGAAAGTAATCACTGATTAACAGGCGTCCCTGCCCGCGAGATTTACTCTTTATCCGCGTCTTCATAACGCGCTTTGGCATCCTGCGCTTCGGCTTCAGTTTTGTGCTCACTGATCAGTGAATCGGGCTTCGGATGGTCAGCGCGTAACTCATACCACGTCACAGTATTGCCTGCCGCGCCTTTCTCGACGGTGACGATGCGCGCTTCTCGCGGGTACGGTGGTTTGGTTGGCATAGATTTCCCTCTTATGTCTGGTTTCCACACAGACAGCGGCGATCCCCCTGTCTCTAATAAAGTATAGACAATGGAGGATCGCGAGAAAAAAGAGGGATAAATCTGAAGGAGTTAGCTGGCGCGGGCGAGCGAGAGGGATTGCAAAATTTGATCCACAACCTGTTCTGGCGCCTGCATGGCATTCACTTCATGGTGCGCGGTCTGGCGGTAAAGATGCGCGCGCTCGCGCAGAATATCGCTCATCTCCTCGGCAATCGGACGACCGGTTAGCGTCGGGCGCTGTGCGGCTTCGGGCTGACGTTCAAGACGATCGGCCAGTACCGTTGACGGGGCATTTAACCAAATCACCTGCCCATGTTCGCGCATAAAGCGACGATTCACCTCAGCCAACACCATCCCGCCGCCGGTGGCAATCACCGTTGCCGGCGCTGTGACCGCCCGCAGCGATTCAGTTTCGCGCGCACGGAAGCTGTCCCAGCCTTCAGCCGCGACGATTTCCGCCACGGTGCGTTGCGTCGTGAGCTGCAGGTTATGATCGGTATCGCTAAAGGCATAACCGAGCGCCTGAGAAAGGGCCTGGCCGATAGTGGTTTTACCGCAACCGCGTGCGCCGATCAGATAGATGGGTAATGACATCCGGGCTCATCCTCCGCCGTATTTATGCCGCACGGGCAAGGTCATCAGGTCAATATTGCGTCGCATGATACCTGGATTTTATTTTATCAGCCACCCGCGAAGCACGATTTACGCGTATTTACGGCCATGAATTCACTATCAACATGATTAATAAAGATAAAATGATGCGTATTTCGTGCATCAACCTATTTGTAAGCACGGGCAACATTTCCTTACCAGGCCATTGATTTACTTTCTGTCACGTTGACCACATATAAGGAGGTACGAATCATTGGAGGTTCACACCATGCAGAACGAAGAACAACAGTTAATTGACAATCTCTTTAGCCGACTGAAACAGGCTGAAACCCAGAGCGGACCGCGTGATGCCGGTGCCGAGCAGCTGATTAAACAGCACTTGCAGACCCAGCCTGGCGCGCCTTACTACATGTCACAGGCAATCCTGATTCAGGAAGCGGCGCTGAAAAAACTCAACGCTCAGGTGGCCGATCTTGAGAATCGCCTGACACAGGCTCAGCAACAACAACAGCAAGCACCGCAGCAAAGCAGCGGTGGTTTCCTGTCGAGTCTGTTTGGCGGCGGTTCTCGCCAGTCTGCACCGCAGCAGCAACAGCCAGTGTGGGGCAGCGCGCCGCAGCAGCCGCAACAACAATATGCCCAGCCACCGCAGCAGCAGTATGCGGCTCCGCCTGCGCGCGGCACCGGCTTTCTCGGTGGCGCACTGCAAACCGCGGTGGGTGTTGCGGGTGGTGTGGTGATGGCCGATATGCTGACCAGCATGTTCCATCATTCTCAGCCGGAAGAGATCGTGAACATCATCAACGAGCCGGCGCTGCCGCAGGTGGATAACAGCCTCGATACCTTCAACGGTAATGACAGCGACAACGCCTTCCTGAACGACAACGCCAGCTGGGATAACAACAGCTTTGCGGATAACAACGACTTCAGCGACTTTGGCGGTGGCGACTATGACGACGATGACAGCTTCGTCTGATTAGCGTTGACGTAGCCACTTATCCAGTTCGTTAGCAAACAGCTGGCGGTCACGTTGGTTTAGCGCCGATGGGCCGCCGCTCTGCACCCCACTTGCTCGCATCGTTTCCATAAAGTCACGCATGGTCAGACGCTGACGAATGGTATCCGGTGAATAGCGCTCACCCCGCGGATTCAACGCCGCAGCGCCCTTCTCAAGTACTTCTGCCGCCAACGGAATATCTCCGGTGATCACCAGTTCGCCCGGCTGCACACGCTTGACGATTTCGTTGTCAGCGACATCAAACCCCGCCGCCACCTGCAGCGTTTTCAGCCACGGTGATGGCGGTACGCGCAGCGGCTGATTCGCCACGAAAGTCACGGTGATTTTGGCGCGTTCGGCGGCACGGTACAGCACTTCTTTGATGACATTGGGGCAGGCATCAGCATCAACCCAAATCGACATGTGTTTTCCTTTTTCCTACAGAATTGGAGGCGATCTTGCCCGCTTGCGGCAGAATGGCAAATATTTTTACGCGGCTTGTTATTCAGCACAGCTGTCGTAAGCTAACTCGCACGAGAAAATGAACACTTAAAGGATAGAGCGATGCTGGAGAAGAAAATCGGGTTTATCGGCTGCGGCAATATGGCGAAAGCCATCATCAGCGGACTGGTCAACAGCGGGCTGATTGCCCCGGCTAACATCTGGGTTTGCGATCGCAAACCGGCCACCAATCAGGCGATGGCAGAGCAATACGGCGTGACAGCGGCTGAAAGCCCAGAGAGTCTGGCACGTGAAGTTGATATCCTGTTTGGTGCCGTGAAACCGAATGTGATTCTCAAAGTGCTGAAAGATCTCGCGGGTCAATTGAAGAAGGATTCGCTGGTGGTGTCGATTGCCGCCGGCGTCACCCTTGATTCCCTGGCCGCCGTGCTCGGGCACGACCGCAAAATCATCCGCGTGATGCCGAATACACCGTCACTGGTGAATGAAGGCATGACTTCGATTACCCCTAACGTACTGGTGGAACCGCATGAAGTCGACGAAGTAGTCGGTATCTTCGAGAGCTTCGGCAAAGCGGCGGTGGTGAATGAATTTCTGATTCATGCTGTGGTCGGTGTGAGCGGTTCGGCTCCGGCCTATGTGTTTATGTTTATTGAAGCGATGGCTGACGCTGCCGTGCTCGGCGGTATGCCGCGTGCGCAGGCTTATCAATTTGCCGCGCAGGCGGTAAAAGGTTCCGCGCAGATGGTACTGGAAACCGGTAAACACCCTGGCGAATTGAAAGATATGGTGTGCTCACCTGGCGGTACCACCATCGAAGCGGTGAAAGTGCTGGAGGAGAAAGGCTTCCGCGCGGCAGTGATCAACGCAATGCAGCAGTGCATGGCCAAGTCCGAAGCATTAAGTAAGCAATAACCTACCCGGTTTAATCAGGTGCGCATGCCTGCGCACCTGAATCCGTCCAATGTTGTGCAGCCCTCTTTACGCGCCCTGTCCCTGATAGGCTTCAAATAGCGCTAGCCCTTGCGCCAGCGTCATCGGTTGCTGCATGGCTTCCACCAGCGCCGCCGTCAGCGTGTACATCCCTGCTGAACACACGGCCGCGATGATGCCCTGACGAGAGTAAAAGGCGATGAAACTTTTGTCCTGAAGCGATCCCAGTAGCCGGTAGTCGTCCCACTCTTCGGCATGGCCCAGATATTCGTAGCGTGTGCCATAATGCGCGGTCCAGAAAAACGGCACGCGATCATACATCACCCCTTTGCCCAGCATATTGAGTGCCGCAATACGTCCCTGCTGATGTGCCACACGATAGTGCTCAATACGCTGCGGGCCACGCGGCGTGAGATAACTGGCGATATCGCCCGCGACCCAGATATTTTCAGCCACGCGCAACTGTCCATCGGCGAGCAGGCTGCCATCGTCCTGCAGTGGCAAATCATGGATGAAATCCGTCGCCGGTTTCACGCCAGTGGCAAACAGCACCTGACTTGCTGGCACCGATTTGCCCCCTTTCAGACGCACCGCTTGCACCTGTTCTTTCCCTTCCAGCGCTTCCGGCTCACCCTCAACAAATTTCACCCCATTGCTGCGATGCAGATCGTGAAAATATCGTCCAATCTCTTCACCAAACTGCTTAGCAAACGGCAATGGATGGCGGGCAATCACCGTGACATCCACATCACGATTGCGCAGTGCACCCGCCATCTCCATACCGATAAAACTATTGCCGATGATCACCAGCTGCTCTGTTTGATCCACCTGTTTGAGCAGTTCATCCGCCTGATTTAGCGAACGTAACAGATGCACACCCTGCAAATCCTTACCGGGGATGTTAAGAGGCTGCGGCACGCCGCCGCTGGCAATAATTAGCTGGTCAAATTTCACTGTCTGACCATCAGCAAGAATCAACGTCTGATCCTGCGCCTTGAGTTGCGCGACCTCGCCCTGAATACGCTGTAGCGAACCCAGCACATCCGGCTTAAGGAGTTTAGGCACATCCTCAATCGCCATTTTTCCCGAAGGCACAAACTTGCTCAGCGCGGTGCGATCGTAAGGGGCGGCGGATTCGCGCTCCACCAGCACAATGCGCCCGCTGAAACCTTCATCGCGGAGCGTCCAGATCGCCGCACTGCCTGCGGCTCCGGAACCTAAAATCACGCACACCGGTGATTCGCCCTGAGCGGCGGGCGCACTGGCGGGTGACATCGCTTGTGGATTCACCAGCACCTTGCCCTGTTCAACACGCACCGGATAGCGTTTGAGGTTGGCCAATGCCAGCGGCTCACACATCTTGCCATCGCGCAGTTGAAATACCGCCTTGTGCCACGGACACACCAGCTTGTCGCCGCAAATTGCACCCTGCTCTAACGGCGCTCCCGCATGGGGGCACTTTGCCTGCAACGCCTGCACCCGTTCGCCATCGCGAACCAGTACCATATCGATATCACCCACGGTGAATTTGGTGGGTTTGTGCTGCGCCAGCGACTTGAGTTCCACGACAGATTGATAGCTCACGATTAGCCTCCTGCGTTGTTATTGGATTTGACGACATTAAATCCCTACAAACAGTAAGCCTGGCAAAGCAGGAGAATTTCGCTGAAGAAACAAAGCGTAACGGCGGATAAGCTATTACTTATCACACCGTTAGCGAGGAAAATAAAATCGCGCTTCAGGCTGAGGCGGCTTGCCACACCTTTTTGCCCTGTTTGAGACAGGCGACTAACGCCACGCCCCCATCTGGCTGGGGTTTCAGCAACAACACATCCGCCGGCGCACCGGGTGCCAACCCATGCTGCTGTGGCAAATCTAACTGCCGTGCCGGACGAATCGATGCCATCTCAATCGCCTGCTGCAAAGAGGCTAATTGTTGCCGCAGCAGAAAATTGACGCCATCCAGCAGGCCCCGCGCGGAACCGGCCAGCAGCTGTGGCGCATCCGCCATGCTCAGCCGCCCTTCCGCGCTCAGTTGCACGCGTCCGCCTATTGCCGAATCGTAGATGCCCGGCGGCTGCCCGGCAAAGCAGGTCACATCACTCACCAGCAGCGCCTGCTCGCCCTTCGCCCGTAAAAAGACTTTCAATACCTCAGCGGGCAGATGATCACCATCGGCAATCAGCGTGGCCGCCAGCGCATCTTCCGCCAGCTGCTGCCAGATGTAATTGGGATGGCGCGGCAGTTGCAGGTGCGCGCCATTGCCCAGATGAGTTGAAAGCGAAGCGCCCGCCAGCACCGCATCATGAATCTGCGCGGCAGAGGCCGACGTATGCCCAATCGCCACTCGCACCTGCTGCGCCGCGCAATGCCGGATGAGCTCGCTGCTTTGCGGCCATTCCGGTGAGAGCGTCAGCAAACCAATGCGCTGCTGCGCGGCCCGTTGCCAGCTTTCAAACAGAAACACATCCGGCGCACAGATCGCCTCCCGTGGATGCGCACCGCGCGGGCCGTCCTCCGGTGACAAAAATGGCCCTTCCAGATGAAAACCCGGCACCGCCAGCGCGACGTCCGAATAGTGTTCACAGGCGCTGGCCAGTCGCTGCAACGCTTGCGCAATCTCTCCGGGCTGAGCGGTGATCACCGTCGGCATAAAGCTGGTGACCCCTTGTTGCCACAACGCGTGCGTGGCATTCAGCACATCCTGTTCGCTAAAAGGAAAGTGATTAAAGTCCACGCCCTGAAAGCCGTTAACTTGCAGATCCACCAGCCCCGGCGCCAGAATCAGATCGTTATCGGGCTCTGGCAACGATCGCACCTCTGCCAGCAGGCCTTCACACATGTAGAGCTCAATCGGATCCAGCGTGCGGTAATCGCGACCGCGTAATAGCATTTCAGTCAAAAATCACCTCCGCGCAGGCATCGGCGTCGGTATAGAGCGTGCAGTTGGGATGCTGGCGCAATCGGGTTGCCGGGCAAGCCGTGGATATCGCGTCGTGCAATGTTGCCTGCACCGCTGCGCGTTTGGTCGCGCCCGGCACCATGCAGAACAGCCTGGTGCCACGCATCAAAGCGGGAATCGTCAGCGTCACCGCGTGCGTCGGCACCTGCTCGAGTGTGGGGAAACAGCCGTCGTTGACCTGCTGCTGACGGCAGGCGTGATCCAGTTGCACTGTCTTGACGCTAAGCGGATCGCTGAAATCCGCTACCGGCGGATCGTTAAAGGCCAGATGGCCATTTTCACCAATGCCCAGACAGACCACATCGATCGGTGCCGCCTCCAACTTGCGCGCATATTCGCGACACACTCCCGCAGGATCGCCACCTGAAGGGATGAGATGCACTTCGCCAGGTTGTACGCGGTCAAACAGATGTTCACGCAGGAAATGGCTAAAACGCTGCGGCGCATCCTCATTCAACCCAATGTATTCATCCATGTGGAACGCGTGGATGCGCTGCCAGTCGAGATTCGGCGCGGCAGCCAGCGCGGCAAGAAACTCACGTTGTGAGGGCGCGGCAGCAAACACCATTCGCACCACCGCCTGCTGTTGCAGTAATTGCTGCAAATAGGCGATGGCATCCTCTGCCGCCGCGATGCCTAATGCATCACGATGGGCGAAGCGCTTGACCCACAAGCGGTCGCGCTTTCCCTGTTGTAAAAGCGTCATTCTTATCCCTCTTGAGAAGCGTTGTGACTTTTCGGCCAGTGCGCACTGGCGGGCATATCCTGATCCTGATTGAGTGCCGCGAGCAGCGCGTCGACTTCCGGATTGACCGGCGCACGACGCAGCCATCCCATCACCACAAACAGCACCAGCGATGACATCACGGGGGCGGCCACCTGAGTGGCAGTGCTGACATCAGTAAAGATAAATTTCACGCAGAAAAAGGTGCCCACGCCCACGGCCCAACTCACCAGCGCCGCGGCACTGCCGCTACGACGAAATGCGGGCAGTAAGCCTAAAAGCATCGGAATCGAAATGGGCCCCACTAATCCACCGAACCAGATAATCAGCAGAGACAGCACACCGCCGAAACGGCTGGCATTCATGGCGATAATCAACGTGGTGATGATGAAGAGAAAAGCCGTCAGACGCGCGACGAGCAGCGAGCTTTTACCGCGCTGAAAATGGCGCGGCAGCATGCCGGGCAGAATGTCACGCGTAACCACCGCCGTGATGGCATTGGCATCTGATGAAGTCATCGACAGTGTGTGAGTGAACATCGCCACCAGCACTAATCCTATTAACCCATTCGGCAGTAATTCCATCGCCATCACAGAGTATGAACGTGAGGGATCGCTAAGATTGGGGAACAGCAGTGGTGCCGCCCACATCGGCCAGAACAGTATCAGCGGCCAGATCAGGTAAAGTGCGGCCGAGAGCAACGCCGCTTTACGAGCATCGCGACCCGCCGGTGCGGCGATGAAGCGTTGTGCCAGATTCCAGGTGCCGCCGTTGTAGCTCAGGGTGTAAATCACAAAGTAGGCGAGGATAAAGCCGAGCGTATACGGCTCCTGAACGATGTCGGTGTGCGTGGCGGGCAAGTGCTGCCAGATGGTGAACAGTTCGCCGAAACCACCCAGATGCATCGCCACGGCCACCACCATGACCATCGCGGCGACAAACTGCACCACAAACTGGCCGAAATCATTGCAGGCATCGGCCCATAAACCGCCCATCACGGTATAAAACAGGCTAAGCGCCCCGGAGATACAGATGCCAATCAACGGATCTAACCCGGTAAAGACATTGATGATCACGGCAATGGCGGCCCATTTGGCGCCGACGTCGAAGGTTTTCAGCAGCACCCCACTCCACGCCAGCACCATTTGCGTTGGCAGGTTATAACGCGTCGCGAGGTACTCCATCGGCGATTCGATATTCATATGGATTCGCAGTCTGGCCCAGCGTGGAGCAAACAACCGCGACCCGATTAATACCGCAACGGAGATGGGAAACGCCCACCAGAAATAGATGGTGATGCCCATGTTATAAGCCACTGCCGCATAGGCCACGAACACGGCCGCACTGTAGCCGGACATATGATGCGAGACGCCCGACAACCACCAGGGCATTTTCCCGCCTGCCGCAAAGAAATCACGCGTGCTGCCGACTTTACGCATCGCCCAGAGCGTAATGGCCACTATCATCAGCGCATAGAGCGCCATCACAGCATAATCAAGCACATTCATAGCCGTCTCCACAGGTCAAAGCTGCCCGACGAAAGCATCCGGTTCGAGGGGGAAGGATAGATTATTTTTTAATTAGTCCTTATTTAGGATTAATGCATCCTGGCAGCATTACCGCGTTTAAAATGTGACGACGCTCCGGCTATTACTTTTTCTTCTGACCGGTGAATGGTAGCGAGTGAGAAGCAATAAAAAAGGGCTCATACACAGTATGAACCCTTAAATCAGGTGCAATTCGATTAGGCTTTTTTCAGGCAGGAACTCATAAAGGTCTTGCGTGCATCGCCGCTGAGTTTTTTATCAGCCGCGTCGGTATTACAGGTTTTCATCTTCATTTGCTGCGGCGTCATGCTGCCTATCTTGCTGTCTTTTTTCAGACAGTCGCTCATGAAGGATTTACGCGCATCCCCTTTTAAATCCTGAGAAGATGCGTGTTGATTACATATGGTCATTTTATTTTGTTGGGCGGTTTTCTCTGCTGCACCCGCATTGCCCGCCAACAGCAGGCCTGCTGCTATCATTGCCAAAAGACACGATTTCATTGCCGGAATCTCCATAGAATTATTGCCTCTTAATCATGGCAGGAAATAAGCAATGCAGAAAAAAATATATTCCCTCGTCCAGAGCTTGCTGCGAGCACGCTAACAGCAAAATCGGTTCTTCAGCGTGGCGTGACGCTTACACGCGGGGATGATTCAGCAGCTTTTCAACGTAGTTACGCAGCAGAGTGGTATCTGGGGTTTCTGCCGCAGGGGCAAGTGGAGGCATCGCGGTGGCGATACCGGCCGCAATCTCGTTGAATTGTTCAGGATCCAGCTTACGCAGCATGGCCGTCAGCACAATTTCTAATGCCTCTACCTGGACCACTAATTCTTTTGACTCTTCTTCTTTCTCAGCCAGTTTTAGCAGAAGTTCCGCGATAAGGTTTTTCATGCGACAGGCTCAATAAGAGATGGAAAACAGACGTTAGCATTGAGGGGGTTAAAACAACAGGGATTTTTGGCGGTTTGCTTAAAATTTAGAATAAGCGCAGCGTTATAAAAGAAACGGAATTTCAATATGTAACGGCGAAACGTTTCACTTCATTGATAGGGCTTTTTCGAAACGTTTCGCGCGTAATCATGCATTAACGTCTGGCGCTAATTAATGGGGTCCCATAAAGCCACGACCTGGACCGCCACCGCCGCCAGGACCACCCCAACCGCCTCCGCCACCCGGCGGTGGGAAGATACAACCGCTCAACGCGGTCACCAATGCCACAACGGCAGCGAGTTTAATAATACGGACCATAATTACCTCTGGATGGTGAAATCGGGCTGAGTGTATGAGGCGGTAACGGGCACGACAATACAGAATTCTCTGCAACCCGGCGCTATTCATCTCTGCTCACCACGCTTAACAAATTACTGGCACTACGCCCGCAAAAAAACCACAGAGGCATCATCATATTGAAGAAAATTTCAACCATTGCGGGCGGTCGATCACTTTACACGCCGCGCGAAATGACGCAATGTGAGCGCATTACAATCAATGAGATCTTACCATGACCCTGCCCACCCTTTCTCTCAGTGATATCCTGGCGCGTCGCGACTGGGAAAATCCGGTGATCACTAGCCTGAACCGTCTGGATGCCCATCCGCCGTTTTCCAGCTGGCGCGATGAAGTCAGTGCGCGCGACGATGCCCCTTCCCCATCACGCCAGTTACTGAATGGACAGTGGAGTTTCAGCTATTTCTCACAGCCTGAAGCGGTGCCACAAAGCTGGTTGCTGCAGGATTTGCCTGGCGCGCACTCCCTGTCCGTGCCAGCAAACTGGCAGCTGCATGGCTTTGACGCGCCAATCTACACTAACGTGCAATATCCGATTCCTGTGAACCCGCCGTTTGTTCCTAAGGAAAACCCCACCGGATGTTACTCGCTCACATTCAATGTCGATGAGAGTTGGCTGACACAAGGACAAACGCGCATTGTGTTTGACGGCGTTAACTCGGCCTTTTTCCTGTGGTGTAACGGCCAGTGGATCGGCTATTCACAGGACAGCCGCCTGCCAGCCGAGTTTGATCTCAGTCAGGCATTACAGCGTGGCCAGAACCGACTGGCAGTGATGGTGTTGCGCTGGAGCGATGGCAGCTATTTAGAAGATCAGGATATGTGGCGCATGAGCGGGATTTTCCGCGACGTCAGCCTGCTCCATAAGCCATCAACCCAACTGGCCGACGTGCAAATCGAAACGGCGCTGAGCCCGGAATATATCCGTGGCGATCTGCGCGTGAGTGTCAAAATTAACGCCAGTGAACGACCGCTTAATCAGTGCCGTCTGCGTGTGAGCCTGTGGCAGGACGAAACCTGCATCGGCAGTGAAGAACAAGCGCCGGGCAGTGCGGTGATTGACGAACGTGGGCATTACCCAGAGCGCGCGCTGCTGGTGCTGCCGATAAAAAATCCCCTGCTGTGGAGTGCGGAAACGCCCCATCTCTATCGTGCCGTGGTGACGCTATTGGATGACAACGGGCAGGTGATTGAAGCCGAAGCCTACGATGTCGGCTTCCGGCGTGTCAGCATTGAAAACGGTCAACTGTGCGTCAACGGCAAGGCCCTGCTGATTCGCGGCGTTAACCGTCATGAACATCATCCGGAAAATGGCCAGGTGGTGGATGAAGCCAGCATGCGGCGCGATATTGAATTAATGAAACGCCACAACTTCAACGCCGTTCGCTGTGCGCATTATCCCAACCATCCGCTGTGGTATCGCCTGTGCGATGAATATGGCCTGTATGTCGTCGATGAGGCCAATATTGAAACCCACGGCATGCAGCCAATGAACCGTTTATCGGCCGATCCACGCTGGTTCGCCGCCTATAGCGAGCGCGTCACGCGCATGGTGCAGCGCGATCGTAACCACGCTTGTATCATCATCTGGTCACTCGGCAATGAGTCCGGCCATGGCAGTACCCATGATGCGCTCTATCAATGGGTGAAAAGCAGCGATCCGACCCGTCCGGTGCAATATGAAGGTGGTGGCGCCAGTACTGCCGCCACCGATATTGTCTGCCCAATGTATGCGCGCGTCGATCAGGATCAGCCCTTCCCTGCCGTACCGAAGTGGTCATTGAAAAAATGGATTGGCCTGCCGGGGGAAACGCGTCCGCTGATCCTGTGCGAGTATGCACACGCGATGGGCAATAGCTTCGGGGGCTTCGCCAAATACTGGCAGGCATTCCGTCAGTTCCCGCGTCTGCAGGGCGGCTTCGTCTGGGATTGGGTCGATCAAAGCCTGACGCGTTATGACGAACAAGGCCAGCCATGGCAGGCTTACGGCGGCGATTTTGGCGACACGCCTAACGACCGTCAGTTCTGTATGAACGGTCTGGTGTTTGCCGATCGAACGCCGCATCCGGCTTTGTTTGAAGCGCAGCGTGCACAGCAATACTTCCAGTTCCAGCGCGATGCCAGTAATGCCTGGCGTTTCACGATCTCCAGCGAGTACCTGTTCCGCAG
This sequence comes from Pantoea sp. USMM079, assembly GCF_037153115.1. Lineage (NCBI taxonomy): Bacteria > Pseudomonadati > Pseudomonadota > Gammaproteobacteria > Enterobacterales > Erwiniaceae > Pantoea > Pantoea sp. USMM079. The sequence goes on along the minus strand of NZ_JBBCKX010000032.1, from coordinate 7,831 downwards.
CAGCGATAATGAAGTGCTGCGCTGGTCGATTGAACAGGATGGCGTTTCCGTCGCGCAGGGCGAACTGCCGCTGCATCTCACCGCGCAGGGCAGCCAGACGATTGATATTCCAGCCGCTGAACATTTACAGGGGAATGCGTGGCTGAATCTCGCGGTGCATCAGATCGCTGCCACCGCATGGTCGGAAACCGATGCCCGCGTGGCCTGGGATCAGTGGCCGCTGCCCGCCGCGTTAATGCCTCGTGTGATTGATGCCACGCCCACCGCGCCAGAGCTGATTGCCAATCACGATTTGGTTGCCGTGCAACTGCCGCAACAGCGTTGGCACTTCTCGCGCCGCAGTGGGGAATTGGTGCAGTGGTTTGTTAACGATGAAGAGACGATGCTGACGTCATTGCAGGAGTGCTTTGTACGCGCGCCGATTGATAACGATATCGGCACCAGTGAAGCCGCCAATGTCGATCCCAATGCCTGGGTGGAGCGCTGGAAACACGCGGGCTATAACCAGCTGGAAGCGGTGCTGCTGGATATGCAGGTCGATAGTCTGAAACACAGCGTGCTGATTGAAACCTGGCATCAGTGGCAGGCCAATGGGCAGGTGATCTTTACCAGCCACAAGCGTTATCAGATCGGTGGCAACGGTGAGTTGAGCGTCAGTGTCGAGGTGCAACAGGCGCCGGGCTTGCCTGCTCCCGCGCGCATCGGGTTGCGTTGTCAGTTGAGGAGCGCGCCGCAGAGTGTGAGCTGGCTCGGCCTGGGCCCGCATGAAAACTATCCGGATCGTCAGCTGGCGGCGCAGTTTTCACACTGGCAGCAGCCGCTGACTTCGCTGAGTACCGCCTATGTGTTTCCCGGTGAAAACGGATTGCGCTGCGGTACGCGCCAGCTTGATACCGGCAGCTGGCAGGCGAGCGGCGATTTTGCGTTCTCGCTCAGCCGCTACAGCCTCGAACAGCTGCGTGATACCTCGCATCGCCATCTGTTGCGGGAAGAGGAAGGCTGCTGGCTGCACCTTGATGGCTTCCATATGGGCGTGGGCGGTGACGATTCCTGGAGCCCCAGCGTCAGCCCGGAGTTTTTGCTTTCTCAGCAGAAGTGGCACTACGCGCTGACGCTGCGCCAGTAGACTTCTTCGCCGCCTCACCTTGCTGGCTCAGCGGTGGAACCAGCTCGGTTTTCGGGCGGCGATAGAAGCGGCGCAGAAGCAGGACATTCAACAGCACCACCACGGCGGTAGCGAAGAAGACCCAGCGATAGCCGGTCGCAGCAGACACCGCCGCACCCAATAGCGGGCCGGCCACGTTGCCGAGATACATAAAGGATTGGTTGTAGCCAAAGATGCGTCCGGTGACATTATCGCGCGAGTGGCGTACCAGCAGCGTTTGTACTGCAGGCATCATCGCGCCATCGGCAAAGCCCAGCAGGAAACGCAGCACGCCTAACTGAGTGGCGCTGGTAACGAATGACATCGCCATCAGCAACACCAGAGAAAACAGCATGGTGCCCATCAGAATGCGCTGCGTGCCAATGCGATCACCCAGCTTACCCAAACGAGGGGCGGAGATCAGCGCCGAAACGCCCGGCAGTGCGGCAATCACACCACTGAGGAAGGCAAGATTCTGCGCATCGGGCGCCAGCTCACGCACGAACAGCGTCAGGATCGGGTTCACCGAGCCGTTACACATCTGGATCACCATGGTGGTGACGAACAGACACATCATCAGGCGAGGATTGTCGAGGCTGCGGAACACCTCGCGTCCGCTCATTTTGTCCTGCTTGCTCACTGGCGTGTAGCCGGTCTCTTTGATCAGGAACAACGTGACAAGGAAGCTCACCATCAACAGCACTGCTGTGACAATAAACACCATGCGCAGTCCCAGCCAGTCAGCCAGCAGCCCGCCAATCATCGGCCCCAGAATCACACCGCCAATTTGCCCGGTGGAGACACAGCTCAATGCCCAGCCGCTGCGCTCGCGCGGAACCTGAGCGGCCACCAGCGCCATCGCATTGGGGATATAGCCAGAGGTTAAGCCCATCAGCGCACGCAACAGCAGCAACTGCCACGCTTCGGTCACAAACGCCTGCAGCAGTATCACCGCGCCCATGCCAAAGGATGCGCGTAACAGCATCAGCTTGCGCCCTTTACGGTCAGCCAGGCTGCCCCACAGCGGCGCTACCGCAGCAGAGACGATGAAGGTAATACTGAAGGTGAGACCCGACCAGACGCTTAGTGCATTGGCGCCATGGATACCGAGTTCCTCAACGTAGAGCGGCAGGAAGGGAATGATCTGGCTGATGGCTAATCCGGTAAAAAAACAGCCAAACCAGACCGATATCAGATTGACCTTCCAGGACTCGATGGAGCGTAGCATGGGCATCTACATCAGAAAAAATGAAATGAGGGTTCAGTCTAACAACCTCATAACATCGCTGGACGGCAAAACATGGCATCAGGTTAAAAACGCAGTTTTCCGCTGCCTTGCGTGATTCTGCTCACAGCAAATAGTGTAAGGGACACGATTTATAGTGTCTTTATGTGCTGTAACAAACAACTCAGCAAGATAAGCGCATCGCGACAGAGAGCAAACGTGAAAAAATATGTCTATCCATTACTGACAATATTCGACGCCGCATCTATGTTTAAAAAATCACCGGCCATCGCTGGCGAGGCGCTGCCCGTTCTGGACAGTTCCCATGCTTAACCCATATTTCCCAATGCTGCCAATAACCGGCGGTGGGCATCGTTGTCTCTGCGGAGGTCAGCCATGAGAATACATCCTAACAGCGCCAGTCGGGCGATTACCGACTACTTTAACAGCCCTGCCTGGCATGCGCCGCACGAGAGCGATCTGCTGGCAGCGATCATGCGCGAATTGATGGATGATGGTCAGCCCGCTACCAGCAAAGCGATCATTGCGCGGGTGATTGCCAAACTGGAGTTTGAAGGGGATGAGCAGCAGCTCCAAAGCTATCGTAATTTGCTGGCGCAGTTGCTGGAAGACAGGCAACAAAAGCCGTAAGGTACCGTCATTAAACCACCGAAGAAATCGCCTTGTGTGCGGTGGATTTAAAGGACATCTGCAGCGTTCAGGGACTTCAAGACGCGCCGTAAGCGGGCGCGCCTCAATATCGTGTTACTTCACTGCGCGCAGGTGATCGGCCTCGCTGACCACCGCTTTTCCGCTTGTACGCTGGTACAGGCACAGCTCACGCCCAATCTGATTTTTCATGTGCTCCTGCGGATAACGCCCTTCCAGCAGTACCGCGTCGTAGCCGACGCTGTCGTCATACTGAATCGGTTTCCCCACCACCTTCACCCCTTTCAGGCCGCTGGCTTTCAGACAGGCTTGCTGCCGGGTTTGGCTGTTTTGCTGCCAGGCGGCTTCGCTCGAGGCGTGCGTCAGTGGACTTAATAGCAGGGTGATTAGCAGAATTTTTTTGGTGTGTCTCATCGTCGCTCCTCATCAATCCAGTACGGATTAATAGATAAAAAAATTCCCGCCGAGGCGGGAAGAAACAAGACGAGCATTGCATATTCGAGAGTGACGAGGAAATCTCCGTAATGCGCAGCTATCCTCGCCCGGCGCCATGACAGCCCGATGACAATGCGATGTCCGTTTGAATTTATCCGCAATAAACCCGCGAAATTTTACCACTCTGATCAGCAGTAAAATTCAGGCGGCGCAGGTTGAAGTCCATGGTGACGGCACCGTTCCACGGAATGGCGCGCACCGGCACCGCAAAGCGTTGGGTATCAAGGCTACTCAGTGGCTGGCCGATATAATTCTGATATTGCGATGCGCCACACTGATCGGTTTCGGGATCGTGGCTGACGGCAGCGGTGCTGTCCGGTTTGCTGGCGGACTGACAGGCGGTTAAGGCAAAAAAGGCCGTGGCCAGTAACGCTTTTCCATAATGGGTCACAAGTTTCTCCTCCTGGATAGTAAACGAACCATTCCCGAGAGTAACAAAGCAAGCCGTTGATGTGAAAACAATGCCAGCGGATTGGTCGAAGAATTGTGCTGTAACACGCGATCTTCCTCTCATTTTCCAGGATTAATCGCACGCGCTGTCTAAAAATTACGCACTCAGTCACTATAATTAACTAAGAATTATCTGAGGAGACGATGATGGAACTTGCTATTTTTATCGGCTTTGCCATCCTGATGACCGTGGTTGCGGTTCGGGTGCGCTAAGCCCCCGATAATGCTGGCGGCAAAACGGCCGCCATCAACGAGAGGCCGCCTATTGAGCGGCCTCTTTTTCATCCTGCAAACGCGCATTAAATGCCGCAAGCGGCATCGGTTTGCCGAGAAAATAGCCCTGCCCCTCTTCACACGACAGCGCTTTTAGCTCGTTGAGTTGCGCTTCGGTTTCAATCCCTTCTGCCGTGATGGTGAGCGCAAAGGCGCGTGCCAATCCGACAATCCCCGCCACCACGGATTGCGCCTGCTTCGACTCCGGGAACTCCTTCATCCATGATCGATCGATTTTCAAACCATTGAACGGGAAGGTTTTCAGGTAACCCAATGCGGCATAGCCGGTGCCAAAATCATCGACCGTTAGCCGCACGCCAAGCGCACGCAGCCCCTGCATGATTTCCAGCGCACGATCGGGATGCTCGAAGGTGACGTTTTCAGTGATCTCCAGCTCCAGTCGGGTGGCCGGTAAGCCGCTAACCGCCAGCGCATGCGCCACACGATCCACCAGATCGCTGTTGCGGAACTCCACCGGTGAAATGTTCACGGATACATAGCGCTGGTCGCCCCAATCGCTGGCATCATGGCAGGCGCGCATGAGCACCCAGTCACTGATGGCAGCGATCAGCCCATTCTCTTCCGCCAGCGGAATAAAGCGGTCAGGGGTAATCCATTTATCCTCGCCCACCTGCCAGCGAATCAGCGCCTCTGCGCCAGCCAGCTGTCCCGTTTGCAGTTGATAGCGCGGCTGGTAGTGCAGTGAAAATGTGTTGTTGCGCAGCGCCTCTTCAATCGCCTGCACCATATCGCGCTTCGATTGAATATGGTTGGCCATATCGTTGGAGTACCATACCCAGCGATCGCGTCCAGCCGTGCGTGCCTGGCCGAGAGCGATGTCCGCAAGCCGTAGCAAGGCTTCCGGTTGGCTGGCGTCCTGCGGTGCGCTGACGATGCCCATGCTGGCTGTAAGACTCAGTTGATGCGATCCGCTGATAATCGGCTGATGGACGGCGCGTTGCAGTGCGCGGCAGCGATACTCCAGACCGGCGCGCGAGCTTTCGCGCAGCAGTAGAATAAACTCATCTCCGCCCAGTCGTGCCGCCAGTTCATCTGGGCCGATCAGGTTTTTCAGCCGTTGAGAGATCTCATTCAGCACCACATCGCCCACCGCGTGGCCCCAAGAATCGTTGATCGGTTTGAACTGATCGAGATCGAAGCTGATCACAAACAGCGGTGCCTCTTGCGTGGCATTTTCCAGATGTGTGGTCAGGAATTCCTGTAGCTGCATGCGGTTGGCGAGGCCAGTGAGCAAATCATGACGTGACAGGAACTGGATGCGCGCTTCTGCATCCACCTCATGGGTAATATCGGACACCGTGCCGCGAAAGCCGGTGCGCAGTCCATTACGACGAATGGTTTTCGCCATCAATTCGCCGATGCGGCGCTCGCCATTGGAAGCCATAAACTGGCAGCGCAGCGGCACATGCTGCATTTCATCGCCCTGACGCAACAGCCAGGCCACCAGCGAATGGCTGGGATGACTGAGGAGTTGATCCAGCGGCCGCCCAATCCAGCTTTTGACCTCGTGTCCTGTCACGGCGGCAAACCGCGAGGAGAGATAGCAAAGGCGGCCCTGATCGTCCACTTCCCAAATCCAGTCCGAGGCCGCTTCTGCAAGATCGCGAAAACGCTCTTCACTGTTCGCCAGTTCACGCTGGCTGATGGCCAGCATTTCAAAGCGACGATCGGAAATAACTGCATTATGCAGCGCATGGCGAATCACCCGGCGCGTCACCAGCGCAACCGCTAACGCCGTAAACAGCAACAGCGGCATCATCAGCCATATCACACCAAAACCGGGATTTTTGGCCTGCCAGCGCAATACCAGCGATTCGCCCTGAATCACCGGTTCGACCAGACGCGGTTCATACAACGCATCGTTTAAGCCATTCGCAATACGCGGCGCAATCACATTGAGCGATTTGCCCAGCGCCTGCAGTTTTTCCGGAGTCATGATGTTGACGAACACCATCACCGAAGAAGGGCCAGAGATGGTGGGGAGATCGGGCACCTTGCCTGGGGTGATCGGTGCGGCCACCACCAATGCCGGCTGCTGATTGATTATCACGTTACGTGTGATGCCATCTTCGGGCTGGTGACGTGCGGCGGCCAGCAATAGTGCAGCTTGCCCACCTAACCAGCTCTCCAGCGACGCCTCTGACAATTTGCCATTCACCACCGCATAGCGCGTTTTGCCGGCGCCATCGATCACAAACACGCCATCGTAGTGATACTCTTTGTACAGGCTGGGTCCAAAGTTCTCTTCGTCCCACGCCCAGACTTTATTCACCGTCAGGTGCAAATTTTTCCAGCCTTCCCCCCAGTTCGCATAATCACGCACATCGATGATCATCTTCTCCTGCTGCTGTAGCCAGGCCTGACGCATCAGGTTGACATCCTGCTGTATGGAGTCGGTGTTTTGTCGATGGGCAATCACCAGCACCATCACGACAGAAAGCAGCAGCACGCCAAACAGCAGCGATGTCAGAGTGCGCAGACTGCGTCGCGTCACCCGAACGGTGTGTGCTTCCATATTAGCCCTGGCAGGCAAGGTCGCGTGCCGGTGATACTCAGAATTCATGCAATGTGCTCGCAAAACAGAGGCAGCAAAAGAGAAGACAGGGTGCGCGTTCACAGCGCCTCTGTCCTGTAATGGTTTTTTCGGTTATCGGCGCAGGCCGCCGCAGATTTAGTCCTCACGGCGGAATTTTTGAGCAGTGCGATTCTGTGTGGGGCCATCTCGACAGCAATGATCGCCATTGCTACTATGCGTTTTCCTCTGCCCATTGAGCTGACTATGGACACCCAATCCGACAAGGTGACGCTGACGCTGTTCTACGCCGCGAGCTTTGTGGTGTATTACGTCGTGACCATGCTGATTACGCTGTTTCCCAACTACGGGGCGCTGCGTAATAACGGTTTACTGGTGCCGGTGCTCTGCTTGTTCGAATTCGCGGTAATTTACCCGCTGTATCGTTTTTACTGCCAACGCCGCACTGACATTCCGCTGGGATATCTGCGTCCCGGCCAGGCGTTGCTGTTTGTGGGTGCGCTGGTGGCACTGATGGTGGCGCAAACGCAATTCCTGCAACCGGAAGGCTGGTTGATTGCCCAGAGCCAACAGGGTCGCAGTTCGATGTTGATCCTGCTGCTGACCGCCGTGCTGCTCGCGCCAGTGTTTGAAGAGGTGTTGTTCCGCGGTTTTCTGTTACAGGGGTTTCTGTTATGGGCGCCGAAAAGTCGCTTCGCCTGCATGCTACTCACCTCGCTGCTGTTCGCCGCGATGCACACGCAGTACGTGCACTGGGAGACCATCGTGGCCCTGACGCTGTTTTCACTGTTGCTGTGTTACGCCCGTCTGCGCAGCAATAGCCTCGCGCTGCCCATCTTCCTGCATACGCTGAATAACCTGATCGCGATTCTGCCCGCCTGGTTCTATGCATAAAAAAACAGCGCAAGAGATGAAGTGAACCCCGAAAGTTGGACACCATTCCAACGAGTAGGGGGAACTACAATGAGCAGTCGTAAGCATTCACCGGAATTTAAAAAACAGGCCGTTCTGCATCTTCTCA
>NZ_JBBCKX010000031.1:0-60900 GCF_037153115.1 Pantoea sp. USMM079 | reverse complement strand
CTGACTGAGAAGCATAAAAAAATCCGTAATCCCTGAGAGATTACGGATTCTTGCAGAACTGCCGGATCGTTCAACCGATCATTTTTGTCTTAACTGATCGGCATTACGCATCAGCGGCTTTTTTTACATCTCTTTCATGCCATTACGGGCACTTATACACCTGACCAGACATTTTGCTGTCAAGCGGTGCGAAAGCTGAAAGCAGGTTCTGCGTTGGGCTGGTTGCACCGTAAATCACGTTGCCACCCATCTCTGCCGCGCGGTTACGCAGGTCATTGGCTGCGCCACGCAAAGAACTGCCTTCACCGCCTGAACCGCTCAACCAGTTGCTCTGTGAGCCGGTGACATTGCCCAGCAGCTGACATTGGCTTCCAGGCTGTTGGTCAACGAAAGTGACACGCTGTCCGCCGGAACTCAGTTGATTGGAGCTGCTGCAGCCCGCCAGCAGTAAAGTCCCTACCGCCAGTCCGAGCAAGAGGTTAATCCGCATTGTAATCCCCATTTATTATCATCAGTGTCGGGCGGCAGCGTAGCAGAAAAGCGCACTTTTTTTCTGAACATTCATTGCCCTAAACCCGCAAAGCCGAAGTATTGCGCTCTTACTTATACCTTGTTCGCCACCAAAAGAAAAACCCCCGACCGTTTCCGATCGAGGGTTTTTCACATGACTTAAGCAGTCAGGGGCAAATTACATCATGCCGCCCATTCCGCCCATGCCACCCATGCCGCCAGCGCCACCTAAATCAGGAGCATCGCCTTTAGGCAGGTCAGTTACCATCGCTTCGGTGGTGATCATCAGGCCCGCAACAGAAGACGCGTACTGCAGCGCAGAACGGGTCACTTTGGTTGGGTCCAGGATACCGAAGTCGATCATGTTGCCGTATTCTTCAGTCTGAGCGTTGTAGCCGTAGTTGCCGTCGCCTGCTTTCACGTTGTTAGCAACAACAGATGGCTCTTCACCGGCGTTAGAAACGATCTGACGCAGTGGCGCTTCCATTGCGCGCAGCGCAACTTTGATACCCACGTTCTGATCTTCGTTCTGACCTTTCAGGCCAGAAGCAGCGATCTTGGCTGCAACGCGAACCAGTGCAACACCACCACCAGCAACCACGCCTTCTTCTACCGCAGCACGGGTAGCGTGCAGGGCATCTTCAACGCGTGCTTTCTTCTCTTTCATTTCAACTTCAGTGGCTGCACCCACTTTCAGAACGGCCACGCCGCCTGCCAGTTTCGCTACGCGCTCCTGCAGTTTTTCTTTGTCGTAATCAGAAGTTGCTTCTTCGATCTGCTGACGGATCTGAGTCACACGGCCAGAGATTGCACCCTGATCGCCCACACCATCGATGATGGTAGAAGTATCTTTGTTGATCACAACACGCTTAGCCTGACCCAGATCTTCCAGGGTCGCTTTTTCCAGCTCCATACCGATCTCTTCAGAGATGACGGTACCGCCGGTCAGGATTGCGATATCCTGCAGCATTGCTTTACGACGGTCGCCGAAGCCAGGTGCTTTAACCGCAGCCACTTTCACGATACCGCGCATGGTGTTAACCACCAGAGTTGCCAGTGCTTCGCCTTCAACATCTTCAGCGATGATCAGCAGTGGTTTACCGGCTTTCGCAACCGCTTCCAGTACTGGCAGCAGTTCACGGATGTTAGAGATCTTCTTGTCAGCCAACAGGATAAACGGTGCATCCAGTTCGATTGCGCCGGTTTCTGGCTTGTTGATGAAGTAAGGAGACAGGTAGCCACGGTCGAACTGCATACCTTCAACCACGTCCAGCTCGTCTTGCAGGCCGGTGCCTTCTTCAACGGTGATAACACCTTCTTTGCCCACTTTATCCATCGCTTTCGCGATCAGGGTACCGACTGACTCATCAGAGTTAGCAGAGATGGTACCTACCTGAGCAATGGCTTTAGTATCCTGGCAAGGAACAGACAGCGCTTTCAGCTCTTCAACGGCAGCAGCAACGGCTTTATCGATACCGCGCTTCAGGTCCATTGGGTTCATGCCAGCCGCAACGGCTTTCAGGCCTTCGTTCACGATAGACTGAGCCAGAACGGTTGCAGTGGTGGTGCCGTCGCCCGCAGCGTCATTCGCTTTAGAGGCCACTTCTTTCACCATTTGTGCACCCATGTTCTCGAACTTGTCTTCCAGCTCGATTTCACGTGCTACAGAAACACCATCTTTGGTGATGGTCGGTGCACCAAAAGATTTATCCAGAACCACGTTACGGCCTTTCGGGCCCAGAGTAACTTTTACTGCATCTGCCAGTACGTTCACGCCACGCAGCATTTTTACGCGCGCGTCATTACCGAATTTTACGTCTTTAGCTGCCATTTCAAATATCCCTTAAATTCGTTTCGTTCAGTGAATTACGCGTAATTACGCTTCGACAATCGCCAGGATGTCGCTTTCAGAGATGATCAGAACTTCTTCGTTATCGATCTTCTCAGTTTTGGCACCGTAGCCTTCGCTGAAGATAACCAGATCGCCAACTTTCACGTCCAGCGGCTTAACATCACCGTTTTCCAGGATGCGGCCATTACCCACAGCCAGAACTTCACCACGGGTTGATTTGCCAGCTGCAGAGCCGGTCAGAACGATACCGCCAGCAGATTTAGCTTCAACTTCTTTACGCTTGACGATAACGCGATCGTGCAACGGACGAATTTTCATTTGGTAGCTCTCCTTTGAGAAGTCCAATCATTCAGTTTTTTGGGTTGAACCGGACTGCATGGCTTCCGGCCTCGTGGAGAGAGAGATAGGGTCACTAAAAAGGGCTTTCAAGGGGCAAAAAATAAAAAATTTTCGTTTTTGTAACCATTGACGAAAAAGACAGCAAAAAGGGCGACTCTCGCCGCCCTTCTCTTCTTATCGATCTTTATCGTGTCCGATTTGATCCTGATCTTTACGCTCGTATTCGCCATCCATGGTATAGCCACTGTCAGGCCCGGCGCCGGGTCCGCGCCACACACGCAGATGCGGCATTAATTTCAGCGTCAGATGCTTCTGCACCGGAGGCAACAGCAGCAACAAACCGAGGAAGTCAGTAAAGAAGCCCGGCAACAGCAGTAAGAAGCCCGAAATGATCAGTGAAACGCTTTTGGTCATCTCCGCCGCTGGGCTTTCATTGCGCGCCAGCTTCTCCTGCATCAGACGGAAGTTCTTCATACCCTGGTTTTTCACCAGCGACACACCGATGCACGAGGTGAAGATCACCAGTAGCATGGTGAGCAGCACGCCGAGGGCATGTGCAACCTGAATGAAAATTGAGATCTCAATCCAGGCCAGAACAAAAAAAATCACGAACGGTATCCAGCGCACCGATATCTCCTGTGAGTAGGGCTGCCTCGCTTCTTGCCAGGCAGCAGAAAGGGATGGTCTGTCTGACCGTATTGATAGAGATGGGCATCTCAACCCGCGATTTCAACCGATCCTGCCAAATTTTTCCCACTGACTTAAAATTGCGAACTACATCACATATCGTCATTACCGCTGGGCCAGTAAATGCCCGTAAAGTGATCTGTGCACAAACAATTCTGTAACAACAGAATATGATCGTGCCCGCCAGCCCGAAGATGGATAAAATGTCGGTGCTGGTAATCCACGACAATATAATTGCTTCACCTGCACAGTGATTGCCGCCCGACCATCCCGGTCGCCCGGCAGTGACACCGCAGAAATAATAAGAAGGTAATCATGGCGAACAACATTCGTATCGAAGAAGACCTGTTAGGCATGCGCGAAGTTCCGGCAGACGCTTACTACGGTGTTCATACTCTGCGTGCGATTGAGAACTTCTACATTAGTAACAACAAAATCAGTGACATACCGGAATTTGTCCGCGGTATGGTGATGGTCAAAAAAGCAGCCGCGCTCGCCAACAAAGAGCTGCAAACAATCCCTCGCAACATCGCAAACACCATTATTCAGGCCTGTGATGAAGTGCTGAATAACGGTAAATGCATGGATCAGTTCCCGGTTGACGTCTATCAGGGCGGCGCGGGCACCTCGGTCAACATGAACACCAACGAAGTGCTGGCAAACATCGGTCTGGAACTGATGGGCCACCAAAAAGGTGAATACCAGTACCTCAACCCTAACGATCACGTGAATAAGTGTCAGTCGACCAACGATGCTTATCCCACCGGATTCCGTATTGCGGTTTACGCTTCAATTCTGAAACTGCTGGACGGCATCAGCCAGCTCAGTGAAGGCTTCCAGCGTAAAGCGGTCGAGTTCGAAAATATCCTCAAGATGGGTCGTACCCAGCTGCAGGATGCCGTACCGATGACGCTGGGCCAGGAATTCCACGCGTTTAACGTGCTGCTGAATGAAGAAACCCGCAGCATCCTGCGCACCGCAGAACTGCTGCTGGAAGTAAACCTGGGCGCGACGGCCATCGGGACTCGCCTCAACACCCCGGATGGCTATCAGCAGCTAGCCGTTCAGCGTCTGGCCGAAGTCAGTAATCTGCCTGTCGTCCCGGCAGAAGACCTGATTGAAGCGACCTCTGACTGCGGTGCTTACGTGATGGTGCACTCTGCGCTGAAACGTCTGGCGGTGAAACTGTCGAAGATCTGTAACGACCTGCGCCTGCTCTCTTCCGGCCCACGTGCGGGTCTGAACGAAATCAACTTGCCAGAATTGCAGGCCGGTTCATCAATCATGCCAGCCAAAGTTAACCCGGTGGTGCCCGAAGTGGTGAACCAGGTATGCTTCAAGGTTATCGGCAACGACATTACCGTGACCATGGCGTCAGAAGCGGGTCAGTTGCAGCTCAACGTGATGGAACCGGTGATTGGCCAGGCGCTGTTTGAGTCGATCAGCATTCTGACCAACGCCTGCTTCAACCTGCTGGAAAAATGCGTCAACGGCATCACGGCTAACAAAGCCGTATGTGAAGCTTACGTGTTCAACTCCATCGGTATCGTCACTTATCTCAACCCGTATATCGGCCACCACAATGGCGATATCGTCGGCAAGATTTGTGCGGAAACCGGCAAGAGCGTACGTGAAGTGGTATTGGAGCGCGGTCTGCTGACCGAAGCGGAACTGGATGACATCTTCTCGATTCAGAACCTGATGCATCCGACCTACAAAGCCAAACGCTACACCGACGAAAACGAACAGTAATCCGTTCCGGATCAAGTTGCCAAAAGCACGCCTGTATACAATACGGCGTGCTTTTTTCTTATTGGCGGCTACAACTTTAAGAGTCGAGATTTCCCCCACGGCTCAGGAGCGGAATGAATGGTGTTAGTGGAATTATTGATTGTCCTGCTGGCGATCTGGCTGGGTGCACGTCTAGGCGGCATCGGAATTGGATTTGCCGGCGGATTGGGCGTACTGGTGTTGACGCTGTTCTGCGGCATGAAGCCGGGCGCGATTCCCTTCGATGTGATCGAAATTATCATGGCAGTGATTGCCGCAATTGCCGCGATGCAGATTGCAGGCGGACTCGATTACATGGTCGGTTTGGCCGAGCGCCTGCTGCGCCGTCATCCGCGTTACGTCACCTTCCTCGCCCCACTCGTCACCTATGTAATGACGCTGCTGGCGGGCACCGGACACACTGCGTTCTCGACGCTACCCGTCATCGCTGAAGTGGCCAAAGAGCAAGGTGTACGCCCTTCACGCCCACTGTCGATTGCGGTGGTCGCCTCGCAAATTGCCATTACCGCCTCGCCGCTCTCTGCTGCAGTGGTGTTCTTCGCGTCGATTCTGGAACCGCGCGGTGTCAGCTATCTGGCGCTGCTGGGCGTATCGATCCCAGCCACGATGGCCGCGATATTCTGTGCCGCCGTGATCACCAGCTTTCTTGGTAAAGAGTTAAAAGAAGACGAGGTGTATCAGGCGCGCTTAGCCAAAGGTGAAGTCACACTGCGCGGAGAACGCGTCTATGACATTAAGCCTGGCGCCAAACGTGCCGTGCTGCTGTTCCTGATCGGCATAGCGGCAGTTGTGCTCTACGCCACGGCGATCAGCGACAGCGTTGGATTAATCAGCAACCCAGTGCTGCCTCGTAACGAAGCGATTGTGGTGTTTATGCTCACCGTTGCCACACTGATTTGCCTAACCTGCAAAGTCGATACCGGCGAAATCCTCAGCGCCAGTACGTTCAAATCCGGTATGAGTGCCTGTATCTGCGTGATGGGCGTGGCATGGCTAGGCGATACCTTTGTCAAAGCCCACCTGGCGGACATCCAGACTGCGGCTGGCGATATGTTGCAGAGCTACCCGTGGATGCTGGCGTTGATATTATTCTTCGCTGCTACCCTGCTCTATTCACAGGCAGCGACCACCAAGGCGTTGATGCCTGCCGCCCTCATGCTTGGCGTATCCCCTCTCGCCGCCGTTGCCTCCTTTGCCGCCGTCTCAGCCCTGTTCGTGTTGCCAACCTATCCCACCTTATTGGCAGCAGTAGAAATGGATGACACCGGTTCGACCCGAATCGGCAAGTTTGTGTTTAATCACTCCTTTATCATTCCCGGCGTGTTGGCGATTGCCTTCTCCGTGGCGTTTGGCTTCCTGTTTGGTAGCCTGATTCTGTAGCGCCGTTACATCCTGAAAACCTCGTGGCGAGGCGGCCGTGCTATCATCGCGGCTCATTCGCCACCGGAGCTGATTACATCCTCATGGCTGCACGACTTTCTCGCCTGATGGGCCTTTGCCTCGCATTGCTGTTTTGTTTTTCAGCACAGGCCAATATCTTCTCACCGAACAATAACAGCCGCTTTGTGCCGGTGGATCAGGCATTTGGCTTCGATTTCAGCCAGCAGGGCAACCAACTCACACTGAGCTGGAAGGTGAAGGACGGCTATTACCTTTATCGTCAGCAGATTCATGTGACGCCGCAAAAAGCACAGATGGCACCGTTGGCTCTGCCGCCAGGACAGCCGCATGAGGATGAGTTCTTCGGCAAGAGCGAAATCTATCCGCAGGATTTACAGGTGCCGATCACTCTGCATCAGGCTGAGTCCGGTGCCACGCTCACGGTGACCTATCAGGGCTGTGCGGCCGCTGGTTTCTGCTACCCGCCCGAAACCCGCTCAGTGCCGCTCACTCCGGTTGCTGCCAATCACGACGCAACCGCCGTTAACGCGCAGCCTGCGCAACAGCGTACGCCACTGCCGTTTTCACCGCTGTGGGCGCTGCTGATTGGCATCGGCGTTGCCTTCACGCCGTGCGTATTGCCGATGTATCCGCTGATCTCCAGCATCATTCTCGGTGGCCAGCGTCGCTACTCTGCTGGACGCCTGTTCGCACTGGCGATGGTCTATGTGCAAGGGATGGCGCTGACCTACACCGTGCTCGGCATGGTGGTGGCCGCCGCAGGTTTACGTTTCCAGGCGGCGCTGCAGCATCCTTACGTGTTGATTGGCCTGTCAGCGCTGTTCATCGTGCTGGCGTTGTCAATGTTTGGCCTGTTCTCACTGCAACTGCCTTCCAGTCTGCAAACGCGCCTGACACTGTGGAGTAATCGTCAGCAAGGCGGTTCATTGCCGGGCGTGTTTATGATGGGCGCACTGGCGGGATTGATCTGCTCGCCCTGCACCACCGCACCGCTGAGTGCCATTCTGCTGTATATCGCGCAAAGCGGTAATCTGTGGGCCGGTGCGGGCACGCTGTGGCTGTATGCCTTCGGCATGGGCCTGCCGCTGATCGCCGTCACGATGTTTGGTAATAAGCTGCTGCCAAAAAGCGGGCCGTGGATGCAAAGCGTCAAAGAGGGCTTCGGCTTTGTGATTCTGGCGCTGCCGGTGTTCTTACTGGAGCGTGTAGTGGGTGATGTCTGGGGCTTGCGTCTGTGGAGCCTGCTCGGCGTCGCGTTCTTTGCCTGGGCGTTCAGCCTCAGCCTGCGTGCTAATGGCAAATGGCGCATTCTACAAATCATCATGCTCGCTGCTGCGCTGGTGGCCGCTCGTCCGCTGCAGGATTGGGCTTTTGGCAGCAGCGCCAGCGTGCAGTCTGTGGCGCATCTGCCGTTCAAAACCATTGCCAGCAGTGAACAACTGGATAGCGCACTTCAGCAGGCACAAGGTCGCATTACCATGGTCGATCTCTACGCCGACTGGTGCGTTGCCTGCAAAGAGTTTGAGAAATATACCTTCAGCGATGAAGGCGTGCGTGCCGACTTAAGTCAGCTACAATTGCTGCAAGCCAACGTCACCGCGAATAACGCGCAGGATAACGCCCTGTTGCAGCATTTACAGGTATTAGGCTTGCCCACCATTCTGTTCTTTGATGCACAAGGCAAAGAAATCCCTGACTCACGCGTCACCGGTTTCCTTAACGCTGCCGACTTCCGCGCGCATTTGCACAATCTGTCGCGTTAAACGACACTGGTTGCAGGACACTGCCCGTTCGTGCGCGAGCGGGCCCGCACTCCAGAGGAGAGTCACTTGCAACGTGAACAGATTCTTGAGCATGCGCTGAATGTGCTTGAGCAAAGCGGCCTTGCCGCCACCACTTCCCTGCAGCAGTTGGCCGGTGAGACCGGACTTGATGCAGTACATCTTGAGCGTTTCTGGCCCGACCGTGACGCATTATTGTATGACGCGCTGCGCTATCACGGTCAGCAGATTGACAGCTGGCGCCGCCAGATACAGCTCAATGAACATCTCACTGCCCAACAAAAATTGCTGGCGCGTTACGACGTGTTAAGTGAGCACGTGAACAAAGGCCGCTTTCCCGGCTGCCTGTTTATCGCCGCCTGCAGCTTCTATCCGCAGCCTGACCAACCCGTACATCAGTTAGCCGAGCAGCAGAAACGCAGCTCATGGCAGTTCACTCATGAAATTCTGGTGGATTTGGCGCTGGATAATCCGACGATGGTGGCCGATCAAATGGAGCTGATTCTCGAGGGTTGTCTGAGCAAGCTGCTAGTGAAACGCAACGTGCAGGATGTCGCCACCGCGCGTCGTCTGGCAGAGGATGTGCTGAGTATCGCGCTGTGCCGGCAGAACGGGGCACTGGCCTAAACTTTCGCAGGAGGCCCTTAAGCCCGTGCATCATGCAGGTCACGCAATCCTGAATACCGCTTTACCACCAGCAGGCACGTTGAGATTTTGCACACCCTGTCTGAAAAGCAAGCAATCAGTCACGATTGCTACGCTTTTTTGACGAAAGCCGTTGACGGCTGAAAGCCATTAAGGTTTAATGCGCCCCGTTGCCCGGATAGCTCAGTCGGTAGAGCAGGGGATTGAAAATCCCCGTGTCCGTGGTTCGATTCCGCGTCCGGGCACCAACATTCTGAAAACCCAGCTTATGGCTGGGTTTTTGCTTTTCTGCGTTTGACGTTTTCAAAACTTAATCCCTTAGCCCCCCCCCCCTCAACTTTATTATGTCCCACTTTAAGGACTTAACTCACCTTTAATCCTCATAAAGTGCTATATAAGGGACTCTACAATACATCCATTTATCATGACAATGATCCGATAGAGTCCTATAATTTGGACATTAAACGCATGACCGACGATAAAGTGTCTACATTGGGACTTTAAAGATATGACTACTCCTTCCGCATCTGCACTGGCTGAAGAAATTGGCCAGCGACTCAAGCAAGCCCGTCTAAATCGTGACTTAACGCAGACGGAGGTTGCTGAGCGCGCAGGTGTTGCACGTAAGTCTGTGCTCAATGCTGAAAAAGGAAAAGTGCCGTTCGATGTCTTTATCGCCATCATGGTAGCGTTGGATCTCACCGAAAAGCTGGAGCTGTTTCTGCCGCGTCAGGAGATATCCCCGATTCAACTTGCAAAGCTGCAGGGTAAACAAAGGCGGAGAGCTTCAGGGCAACGAAAAGATAAACCGCTCAGGGAGGAGAAATCAGAATGGTAATGGAAGTTATCAATGTTACCTATGCACAACAAGAAGTGGGTGCTTTCTGCAAAGCCGCTGTCTTAGATATTTAAACAGCATCAATGAACATAATCGCATCAAGATAAGCTGCAGGATGCCTCACGGCATCCTCAAACGACCTGCAACCGAAAATCTTCACCATTCATCCAAATGAAATAGAGAAACTTATTAATGTCAAAGCAGAAAAGTTCGCCCATCGCCCGTAGGTAGTTCAACGTTCAAGCTCAGCTTTCCGCCTAATGCCTCAACATACTTTTTTAGGCTTGAGAGTTTTATATCATCGCCTCGGGCTTCAATAGCTGCTATGGCTGGCTGTGAAACGCCCATTTTCTCGGCTAATTGTACTTGTGAGAGCTCAAGCTCTTCGCGTAAGTGTCGTAATTGAACCTCAATAATTTTATCCGCGACTTTAGCCTTAATTCTCTTCTGTGATTCTGGAGATCGTTGTGCAATGAGTTCTTCCAGTTTAGGCATGTATTATTCCTCTCAAATGCTTGCTGTATTCTTGATCTGCTAATTTGATCATTGATCGGTAAAACCGCTTCTGATTGATCCCCGTTTTGTCCCCTGCACACAAGACGATCCCCTTCCTTCTGGGATCGAATGCGAAGAACGCCCGAACAGGCCTACCATTACTTTGCACGCGCAATTCTTTCATGTTTGCATATTGAGAGCCGATGATGGTGTCTACATCAGGCCGCCCTAAATGAGGGCCGAAGATTTTCAACACTTCCAGGCTTGCGAGTACATCTTCAATCATTTCATCATCCTGCGCTTTTAGCCACGCTGCAAAATGCTCCGTTGTATCAACGCTCCAGTTGTTCAAAAGTCCCTCACATGAACTGTAGTTTATACGCCTTGGATATAAACTAGAAGTTATATTTGAAGCTTACCCTTTTTCAATACCTGAACGCTTAAGTGAGTTTGAAATAATGTTGAACTGAGATACATCGCGAATAAAACTGCAAACAGCCTGCAAAGTGCAGTTAGTCATAGGTCCCGCCCCTAAAGCTCAGAACCCATGAGCAGCATTCATAAGCTCATGCCAATTGGCCCTACAGTCATCAATGGCCTTCCCCGCTATGCTTGCCGCATCACTTATTCCTCAAGGCAGGAGAGACAATGAAAGAGATTATGGTGGTTATTGGCGCGGGTGCGATTGGACAAGCCATCGCGCGTCGCGTGAGTCAGGGCAAAACTGTGCTGCTGGCGGACCTCAATTCGAGAAAATGTGCGGCTGCCGCACAAACCTTACGTGATGCCGGCTTTACGGTAGAAACCAGCCAAGTCGATGTCAGTTCGCGCCAATCGATTCAACATCTGGTGCAGCAGGCCACTGCGCTGGGTGTTATCAAAGGAGTGATTCACTCGGCTGGAGTCTCGCCTTCTCAAGCCAGCCCCGCCACCATTTTACAAGTCGATCTTTACGGTACTGCCGTGGTGCTGGAAGAGTTCGGTCCGCACATGGCGTCAGGCGGTTGCGGAATCGTGATTGCCTCTCAATCCGGCCATCGACTGCCTGCGCTCACGGTTGAACAAAATGAAGCGTTAGCCATCACGCCAACAGAGGATTTGCTCAGCCTGCCATTTTTGCAGAACACCGCTTTCAGTGATCCTCTGTTGGCCTATCAATATGCCAAACGCGGTAACGCTCTGCGGGTTATGGCCGAAGCGACGAAGTGGGGCCAGCGTGGCGCGCGTGTCAACAGCATCAGCCCCGGCATTATCTTTACACCCTTAGCGAATGATGAGCTAAATGGCCCACGCGGCGCGGGCTATCGCAATATGCTGGCAAAATCACCCGTCGGTCGCGGCGGCACCGCCGACGAAGTTGCAGCGCTGGCAGCCCTCATAATAGGACCAGAAGGCGGCTACATCAGCGGCAGTGATTTTCTGATGGATGGCGGCGTGACGGCATCTTATTGGTACGGTGATTTGAAGCCTTGATTGATTTCCCCGCCGTACATGTCCTTCGGCGGGTTAAATATAAAATATGCAATACACCTGACCATACTTTAAATATATCTAGCCATAACCATATCCAATAAAATTATTAATCAGTAAGTTAAATACGGTGTGAATATTATTCCGTGATCCTGATTTTGTTAGCTGTAACAACGCATTCGTAACACATCACTAATCCTTTACACTCTCCTGAATTCAGAAAATCATTCATCACATGATCATCTACAAATAAAGTTAAATTTATTAACCGGCGAAATTTGCTGGTCATCCTTTATCGATCACAAGTTAATAACCCTGACAGGAGAAATAAAATGACCGCAGGAAATCGTATTTATTTACGCCGTCCCTCCGATGCCGAACCGTTACTTGAAGCGTTCCGCCGTTTACCCGCGGCGGTAGTCGCCGACTGCATGAGTCGCTTGCCTGCGCTATCGGCAGAGATCAGCCTGAAAACGGCGCCTAAAGCCCCCATCATGTGCGGCCTGGCGGTGACGGTAAAAGCGCGCTCTGGCGATAACCTGATGTTGCATAAAGCGCTGGATATGGCCGGGCCGAACGATGTCATCATCCTGTCGAATGAGGGTGACCGCAGCCAATCATTGATGGGTGAAGTGATGGCCACTTATGCCAGACAGCGCGGTATGGAAGGCATCGTGCTGGACGGCCCGGTGCGTGATATTGAGGGCTTATCACGTATGGATTTCCCGATTTATGCCGCCGGACATACGCCAGGTGGCCCTTTCAAAGATGGCCCAGGCGAAATCAACGTGCCGATTGCCTGCGGTAAAATTCACGTTTCACCTGGCGATATCGTATTAGGCGATGCCGACGGCGTGATCGTCATTCCCCGGCAGGATGCCGCGCGCATTCTCGAAGCGGCACAAGCTTACTTGATTGTTGATGAGCATAACTTTGAGCTGGCGAAAACCGGTTCACTGGAACGCGGTTGGCTGGCGGAAGCACTGCAAAACAAGCAGGTAGAAATTATCGATGATGTTTATCGATAAGCGCACGAGCGCTGTGTTATCCAGGTCGCCCGCTATGGCGACCTGGTATTGCAAACTGCGCAGCGGCTAACACACCGCATCACGGTGTACTGCTCACCATCGCCAATTTGCGCTGACGGTTTTCCCGCCATACCGCAAAGATTCCTGCCAGTGCCACAATCGATGCACCGAAGAGGGTTGTCGTGCCTGGCAGGCTGTTGAGGAACAGATAGCCAATCAGCATCGACCACACCAGCGTAGTGTAATCAAACGGTGCCAGCAGCGAGGCATCAGCATAGCGCAGGCTGAGTGTCACCAGAATCTGTGCCAGACCGCCAAACAAACCACAGCCCACCAACAGCAGCCACTGCAAGCCAGTGGGCTTTATCCAGCCGAAAAATGCCGTTGCCAGGCCAATCAACGTCGTCATCAGCGAAAAATAGAACACGATCGCGCCCGGTTTTTCGATGCCATTCAAAAAACGGATTTGCACATTCGAGGTGGCCGTACAGAGTGCGGCAATCAATGCAAAAGCAACACCAAGGCTGGCCGTAGTACTGCTGGCGCCACCTGCCAGCACGCCGCCGCTAGCCGCAAGACTGGAGGAGAGCATAATCAGTATGCCCGACAATCCCACCACCACGGCCACCCAGCGCGACACGCGCACCCGTTCCTTCAATAGCATCGCCGCCATGATTACCGTGAAAAGCGGTGCGGCGTAACTCAGTGCCGTGGCATCAGCCAGCGAGATATACACCAGCGCCAGATAGTTAAAATACATGCCGCCTGTGCCGGAGAAACCGCGAATGAAATGGCCAAACAAATTGCGCGTTTTGAGATTCTCCAGCACGTTCCCCTGCACTCTCAGCCAGATTAACAGGGGAAATAGCGCGATAAAGCTGCGGAAAAAAATCACTTCGCCGGTGGGGATAGCACCGTTCAGACCTTTAACACAGGCCAGCATCAGCGTAGCGCACAGTGCGGCGAATATCTTTAATAACACGCCTAATCGGGGATTCATGCTCTCACTCTTCTCTCTCTACCACGTGCAATCGGAGGGGTTGCCGAGAGGACAACGCGGCTTACACTAGGGAGAAAAATGTGCGCTGGATAACACTTTTTCGCTCTGCCTGAATAGAAATAACTTATCGCCATCGGTCATATCATTTCCCTATTGCATAACACGCTTTCCCTCTTTTTCGCCGCAAAACAAAGCCGATATAGTCCAGAAAAGCGAGATTTTGCGCTCCTAAGCAGTATCCACCATTGAGGGAATGCACATGACCATGAAAAGAGTGACCACCATTGGCTTGGCAATGCTGCCGTTGCTGGCTGTTTCGGCGGCGCAGGCAGATATGATGGCGAACATTAAATCGAGCGGTGAATTGAAATGCGCCGTTTACTCCGACGTACCGCCCTTCTCTTCGCCGGATCCACAAACGCGCCAGCTGGCTGGCATGGATATCGACCTGTGTCACGCTCTGGCCAAGCAGATGAACGTCAAACTGACTCTGGTGCCGACCTCTGTTGAAGCGCGGATCGCGGTGATCGCCACCGGCCGTGCCGATGTGTTGATTGCTAACCTGGCCTACACCAAAACGCGTGGTAATCAGATCCAGTTCAGCGATCCTTACTACGTGGCGAAAGAGATGCTGCTGGTGAAAGCGCCGCTGGCAGATAAACCACTGGACTATTTCAAAGGCAAACGTATCAGCGCCACCAAGGGCACCACGTCAGAGCAATCGATCCACATCAAAGGCGGTAAAGCCGTCACCTTCCAGGATTCTGCCTCCGCCTTCCTGGCGCTGGAGCAGAACAAATCGGTGGGCTTTGTCACTAACACCATGACCGGGATGAAAACCATCGCCCAGGCGAAAAAAGACGGCATCAATCTGGCGATGGTGAAAGAGCCGATGGCGCTGGAACCGATTGGTGTCGGCATGAAAAAGGATGAACCGGCCCTGCTGGCCAGCGTTAACAGCGGCCTGAAAGCGATGGACGACGATGGCACCATCGACAAAATCTGGAACACCTGGATTGGGCCAAATACCGAATACAAAATGGTGCGCGAAGAGCGCGTACAACCGCTCTCCAGCCTGAAATTTGAACCACTGGAATAATCATGCCCGTGATGTCGCACTCTGATATCCAGCCCGCCAGCGCACCCGCGCTGGCTTGTTCCTCTGCGATCGCCCTTTCCACCATTGGCGCCCGTGCGTGGCTGGTGGAAGCACCGGGCGGATTCGATCTCTCCGCTCAACGCCGCATCTGGTCACTGGCACGTTTGCTGCAGGCGGATGCGGCGGTTGAAGCCCTGATCCCCGGCGTCACTAATCTGCTGGTGCTGTTCCGACACATCCCCGAGGACGAAGCCGCCGTTCGTGCTTCGCTGCATGCCGCCTGGGATCAGGCACAGGCGATTAGCCCTCAGGGCAAACTGATTGAAATCCCGGTCTATTACGGCGGCGAGCACGCCACCGATCTGGATGCGGTTTGTCGTCACACCGGGTTCAGCGCACGCGAAGTGGTGCGCCGTCACCATCAAAGCGAATACACCGTGTTTGCTCTTGGCAGCGCGCCGGGATTTGGTTACTTGCATGGGCTCGATCCGCAATTAGCCACGCCACGCAAGAAAGTCCCCTCGCTCAGCATGTTGAAAGGCACCGTTACCATTGGCGGCGCCCAGGCCGGTGTTTCAGCGCTGACCGGCCCCAACGGCTGGAACGCCATCGGTTTTGCCGAGCTGGAAGTGTTTGATCCAATGGCAGAATCCCCCGCGCTAATGGCACCGGGCGATCGTATCCGTTTTCTGCCGCAGAGGATTGAACTGTGATCGAAATTGAACAGAGCGGCGCCCTGAACACGGTTCAGGATCTGGGGCGTTTCAACTTTCGCCATATGGGCGTCTCGGTGAGTGGTGTGATGGATCCGCTGGCACTGCGCGCCGGAAATCTGCTGCTCGGCAATGAAGAAAATGCCGCCGCCATTGAAGTTCAGCTGTTCCCGTTCCGTGTGCGTTTTTTGCAGGACAGCAGCATCGCCGTGACGGGTGCCGATTGCCGCGCCACCTTAGACGGTGCGCCATTGCCGCCCTGGTGGGGCTGCGGCGTGCGTGCCGGACAGGTGCTGGAAATGCGTTACCCGCGCAGTGGCGCACGCGGTTATCTCTGTATAGCAGGCGGCATTGATGTGCCAATGGTGCTGGGTTCGCGCAGCACGGCACTTCGTGGTGGCTTTGGTGGCCTGGAAGGCCGCCCGCTGCAGCGTGGCGATCGGTTGGCGCTGGGTGAAACACAGGCATCCTCGTTGCCCAGCAGCGGTATTGGCATTGAGCCGCCCGACAGCGCCCTGCGTGCACATTTCCCGCGTAACAGCGCAGGTGAGATTCAGCTGCGCGCCATTCCATCCGGCGAATATCCCTTGTTTGCTGCCGATGCCGGTCGCTTCTGGCAGCAATCATGGCAGGTCTCCAATCAAAGCAATCGCACCGGATATCGACTGGCGGGCGATCCGATTTTCCCGTCAAAAACCATTGAGATGCGTTCTTACGGGCTGATTCCCGGCATTGTGCAGGTGCCGCCTGGCGGCGAGCCGATCATTCAGCTCAGCGATGCCAACACGGCGGGCGGTTATCCCAAGATCGCCGGGGTGATTGAGCAGGATCTGTGGCGTTTAGGACAGGTATTACCCGGCCAATCGATCCAGCTGATCCAGAGCGATACGCGTGAGGCCATCGCCATCGAGCAACAGGTCGCAGGCTGGCTGAGCCGCTTACGTGTGAGCTGCCCACCGCTGCGTAAAGCGTTAACCGCATAATTTTCCGAAGGAACCCAAACCATGAAGATTGATGTGAACTCCGATATGGGCGAAGGCTTCGGCGTTTATCAACTGTGCGATGACGCCGCGCTGATGAAAGTGGTCTCCTCAGCTAATATCGCCTGCGGATTCCACGCCGGCGATCCGGCGATCATGACCCGAATGGTGCGACTGGCGAAAGAGAATGGTGTCGGCATTGGTGCGCATCCTGGCTTGCCCGATCGTCAGGGTTTTGGTCGTCGCGAGCTGCCGTTCAGTGCCGAAGAGATCTGCCAGCAGGTCGCTTATCAACTCGGCGCGCTGACAGCGATTGCTCAGGCAGAAGGCACGAAGGTGTCGCACTTCAGCTTCCACGCTGCGATGGGCAATATCGTCAACCGCGACGAGGCATTAGCGCACCAGGTCATGACGCTCGTCGCCCGTATTAATGCGGATCTGATTGTGTTCGCACAACCCGATACCATCATTGAGCGAGCGGCACAGGCAGCGGGCTTGAAAACCCTGACGCTGTTCCTCGCCGACCGCGCTTACGATGCTCAAGGGCGCTTAGTGCCGCGCGGCATTGCCGGCTCGGTGATCAAAGAGGAAGCGGCGCTGCGTGCCCGCGTGCGGCAGTTCCTGCAGCATGGCACCGTCACCACCTTCGAAGGGGAAGTGATAGCCGTGCGTGCCCGGTCGATCCTGGTGCACAGCGATACGCCAGGCTCACTGGCCCTCGCCACCATCGTACGCAGTGAAATCGAAGCCAGCGGCCATCAGGTGGCGCCGGCGGCAGAGGTGCTTGCTCAATAAGTTTTTTTGAATCGCCCAAATAAAAATGGCTGCCCCATCGGCAGCCATTTTTTTCGCCTTTCGTTTAACGGCAGCCAGCGCAGAATGCCGCAATACGATCGCAGCCCGTCTCTAAGCGCTCCATGCTGGTGGCGTAGGACAAGCGGAAATACGGGCTCATGCCATAAGCCGCACCCTGCACCGTCACCACATGCTGCTCTTCAATCAGCGCCAGCACAAAATCGGCATCGTTGCTGATGAAGCGTCCACCGGCACTGGTCTTGCCGATCAGCCCTTCAATGTTCACAAACAGATAAAATGCGCCTTCTGGCTTATGGCAGCGCAGGCCATCAATCGAGGTCAGACGCTCCAGCACGTAATCACGACGTTCACGGTAAATGCGCGCGCGCTCCTGCAACAGATCTTGTGGACCTTCCAGCACCGCCACTGCTGCCGCCTGCGTCAGGGTACAGACGCCGCCGCTGTTCTGGGTGTTCACATTGCTCATGGCTTTAATTAATGGCGCAGGACCACCGCAAAAGCCCAGACGCCAGCCTGTCATCGAATAGGCTTTCGACACGCCGTTCACCGTCAGTACACGGTCATACAGGCGCGGTTCAACCTGCGCCAGGGTATAGAAACGCACATCGTCATAGATCAGATGTTCATAGATATCATCCGTCATGATCCACACCTGCGGATGGCGCAGCAGCACGTCACCCAGCGCCTGCAACTCGGCTTTGCTGGCCACCGAACCGGTTGGGTTGCTCGGATAGTTCAGCAGCAGCCATTTGGTCTTGTCAGTGATCGCCGCATCCAGATCCGCTGGCAGCGGTTTAAAGCCATTCTCCTGCGCACACGGCAGCGGCACCGGCACACCACCGGCAAATTTCACGATATCGGCATAGCTGATCCATGACGGCGTCGGGATCACCACTTCATCGCCCGGATTGATGGTCGCCAGGATGGCGTTAAAGATGATCTGCTTAGCGCCACCGGCCGTCAGAATCTGGCTGACGTCATACTCCAGTTGGTTATCCCGTTTGAATTTCAGCTGGATAGCTTTGCGCAGCGCAGGCGTACCGTCGGTCGGTGGATAGCGCGTGTCGCCCGCGCGTGCAGCGGCGTAGGCGGCTTCAATCGCATGTTCCGGCGTGGGGAAATCCGGTTCGCCGGTAGAAAGTGCTACCACATCAACGCCCTGCGCCGCGAGATCGCGCGCTTTTTGGGTCATGGCAACGGAGGCGGAAACGGTCACATTCTTTAAACGATCGGCTATCTCGGGCATGTTCAATCCTGGGTTCGGGGGATGTCAGTTTTCCCTGAGCATAGGATTAGGGCCGAAGCCACGGATAATAGTGCTTTGTTGTGGTGATATAACACAAAGCGATGACTGGACCGACTGCACACTTCTGCCATAAAGGCGGCAGATTGACTCAGAATTGCGCGACAGGTCACGCCCGCACGCCTGACGGAATGTTAATAAAGTGTTACTTTCTTTCCCAGGTTACATCCCGAACCCACGATTTTCCTTGCCCGTCACTGGCAATGCTGATGGGTCAACTGCACTTATTCGGTGCAGCGCTGCATTTTTCAACACCCGCCATGCCGGCGGCTCACTAGCTCAGCACCAGCCTCAGGAGGCCCGGTAGCCGTACCCTCCTGTCTGAGTTCAATAACGAAAGCTTATCCTGGCATCAACTTTGCTTGATGAGGATATGCGTTCTGTTTGAGGGAAGTGTCCATGAATCTTCGTCGCCTGAAGTACTTTGTTAAAATTGTTGACGTCGGAAGCCTGACGCAAGCTGCCGATATCCTGCATATAGCCCAACCCGCGTTGAGCCAGCAGCTGGCTACGCTGGAAGGTGAAGTCAATCAACAGCTGTTGATTCGCACCAAACGCGGTGTCACGCCTACTGAAGCCGGGAAAACACTCTATTCCCATGCACAGTCCATTTTGCGCCAGTGCGAACAGGCGCAAAGTGCGATTGATCTGGTCGGCGCTGCGCTGAGTGGCAGCGTTTCCGTCGGGCTGGCACCGGGCACAGCGGCGCAAAACCTGGCGCTACCGCTGATGATGGAAGTGCAGCAGCAGCATCCTGGCATCGTGCTCTATTTTAACGAGAACTTCGGCACCACCCTGAGCGAGCTGATCATGAACGGGCGTATGGATATGGCGGTGATTTACGATCATCGCACCATCCATGGCCTGCGCTTCATGCCGCTGATGAAAGAAGATCTGTGCTTCGTTTGCCCGTTCAGCCTGGCAAAACCGGTGAAAGAGATCCCGCTGTCACAGGTCGCGCAATATGATCTGTTCCTGCCACGTATCTACAACATCATGCGCAAAGTGCTGGATGACGCCTTCGTGCAGAACAATCTGCAGTACCGCGTGAAGTGCGAAATTGAGTCGCAAACCACCCTGAATGCGGCGTTGAGTGCCGGTCTGGGCACCACCATCATGCCGGAATCCGCCGCACGCGCGATGCTGAAAAATGGGGATACCTGGATGGCGAAGATCATCGAGCCGGATGTGCAGGCTTCGCTGTCGTTCTGCATGTCAGATCATCTGCCGCTGTCCCAGCCTGCTGAAGCAGTGAAATCGATTCTGCTGTCGCTGATGTCGCGCCGCAACGTGGAGAATCATCCACTGACCCTGGTGGGATAAGACCCGCTTATCACCGCAAAGCGAAACCCTCTTACTGCCCGTCTGACGAACGCGCTAGATTGATTCGGTCTGTTGCCCGCTTCGGCGGGCGTGTTTCGCTTTGACGGGAACCCCATGGAAAAAACTGCGATACCGCTGCCGACGCTGCGTGCGTTGGCGCGCAAGATGCAACGATCCGGCCTTAACCGCCTGGCGTTAGAGGGCAAACAGTGGTCGGTGCGTCTGACGTTTGACCCGCCCTCCTTCTCATCCCCAACGGCGATCCCGACGCAAGCGTGCCCGCCCGTGACGCATCGCATTGGCGCGCCCCTGCCCGGCACACTGCTGCGTCGCCACCCACACAGCCAGCAAGATTTTGTCCAGCCTGGACAGCAGGTAGAACCTCAGGATCTGCTGGCGATGGTGCAGGTCGGCCTCCTGTACGTGCCGGTGCTCAGTCCCTGCAAAGGGCGGGTGCAGCCATTCCCCTCTGCAACGCGATCTGCGGTTGAATATGATGAAGAAATTCTTATTCTTCAATCGGATAATTAATCATTAATCCGGTTATAAGGGGCTCTTATCGCCTCACAGTTTTTATGTCTTATGCCCTTGCGGCATAACTGCATAAAGTCAAAAAAGACCCATTACGCCGGACACACACCTGGCGAGACGAGGAAACACAAATGCCATTCTCAGATTACAAAACCGCGCTGGTGACCGGCGCATCGGCTGGTATGGGCGAAGCGATTGTTGAGCGCCTGTGCAAAGAAGGGATCACCGTGCACGCGGTGGCACGTCGTAAAGAGCAACTGGCCGCGCTGGCCGATCGCACTGGCTGCATCCCGCATGCCGTGGATGTCAGTGACGTCAATGCGCTGACCGCGCTGTGCAAAGACCTGGAAATCGATATCCTGGTCAACAATGCAGGTATCTCTCATCCTGGTTCGATTCTTGATGCCGACGAAAACGTGGTAGAAACCCAGGTCGATGTCAATCTGCGTGCCGTGCTGCACCTGTGCCGCTTGCTGGTGCCAGGCATGATGGCGCGTGACCGTGGCCACGTGTTCAACATCACCTCGATTGCCGCCATCTACAACTTCAACGGCAACTCGGTGTATCACGCCACCAAAGCCGGGGTGCATGCCCTGTCACGCCAGCTGCGCGTGGACTGCTATGGCAAACGTGTGCGCATCACCGAAATCTGCCCAGGCCGCGTCGCCACTGATATTTTCGGCAACGTTTCAGGCGATCACGATGAGGCGCGTCGCCGCTTTATCGATGGCTTCGAGCTGCCACAGGCCAAAGATATTGCCGACTGCGTGGCCTTTGCGCTGTCTGCGCCAGTCGCCGTCAACATCGGCAACATCGAAATTACCCCGACGCTGCAGGTGCCGGGCGGTCTTTCCACTATGCGACCGGGCGACCGCACCGCGTAAAACCGTACAATGAGGTAACTGTATGGCACTTGATTTCAGCAGTGTGATAACCGGCCATTACGGCCAGATGATCGTTGACGGAACGGTGGTCACCCTTGAACTGGCGTTGGGTGCCTGGCTGCTGGCGATGGTTCTCGCCCTGCTATTGGTGGTGGTCCGCCTGACGGAGAATCGTCTTGCCGTTGGGCTGGTTAAGGCGTATGTCTCCTATCACCGCAATGTGCCCACGCTGATTCAGTTGATGATGTGGTACTTCGCGATCCCCACCCTGCTGCCGGAATCGCTGCAGATGATGATCGTTGACTACAACGCCGAGTTTTTATTTTCTCTTATCGCGCTCGGGCTGTGCCAGGCCGCTTACTTCTCTGAAGATATCCGTAGCGGCCTGCGGGCCATTCCAGACGGACAGAATGAGGCCGCCCGCGCGCTTGGCATGAGCTATGTCCGCGCCATGCACTCGGTGATTTTGCCGCAGGGTGTGCGCAATGCGCTGCCATCCGTGGTCAATCACACCGTGCTGCTGTTCAAAAACACCAGTCTGGCGATGGTGATTGGCGTGGCAGACCTCACCTATGTGACGCGTGATATCGAGAACCAAACCTTCCGTACCTTCGAATCCTACTTAGTGGCAACCGTGGGTTACCTGTTCTTCTCCCTGCTGCTGATGGGCTTGGGCGCGCTGCTGGCCCGCCGCTTCCAGCGCGTTTACGCGAGGTAATGGCGATGTTTGAGATCTTCACCATTTTGCATGACAACGGCATGCTGCTGTTAATGGGCCAGTATCCTAACGGTCCGCTGGGCGGCGTACTCTGTACGCTTTTGATCTCCGTGCTGGCAGTATTGCTGGCCTTCCCCATCGGTGTGTTGCTCGGCCTGGCGCGTCTGTCGCCGTGGCGCTGGCTGAGCTGGCCCGCCACCTGTTGGGTGTATCTGCTGCGCGGCATTCCGCTGATGATGGTGGTGTTCTGGACCTACTTCTGCGTCCCGTTGCTGATTGGCCACAACATCAGCGGCTTCGCCACCATGCTGTGTACGCTGGTGATTTACGAGAGCGCCTACATCGCTGAGATCGTGCGTGGCGGCATTCAGGCACTGCCGCACGGCCAGTATGAAGCGTCACGCGCGCTGGGTATGAGCCACCTGAAAACCCTGCGTTTAGTGATTCTGCCGCAGGCGCTGTTTAACACTTTGCCGAGCCTGGTGAGCCAGCTGGTTTCGATCATCAAAGACTCCACGCTCGGCTACGTGATTAACGTGCCGGAGCTGACCTTTGCCGCTAATCAGGTCAGCAATCAACTGCTGACCAAACCGTTCCAGGTGTTCGCCATTGTGGCGCTGAGCTACTACATCATCTGCTTCAGCCTCACCTGGCTGGCTAACAAACTTGAAGCGCATATTGCGCAGAAACGTCGCCAACCGCCGCAGGCGAATGCCAGCGTTGCACCCGCGGTGATGCTGACTAAAACCTCTTCGCAATAAGGAACCACTATGAGCCCAATGATCATGTTTAACCAGGTCAACAAATGGTACGGCGCGTATCAGGCGCTGACCGACCTGAGTGCCGAAATCAATACCGGTGAAGTGGTGGTGGTGTGCGGTCCTTCCGGGTCGGGGAAATCCACCTTGATCCGCACCGTTAATCGCCTGGAACCGATTGATAATGGCCAGATCGTGTTTGATGGCACCGACATTCACGGCAGCAGTACACGCCTCAACCATCTACGCACCCGCATTGGATTTGTGTTTCAGAGCTTCAACCTGTTCCCCCACGTCTCGGTGGCAGAGAACATCATGATGTCACCCATGAAAGTATTGGGCGTGAAGCGTGCCGAAGCGCGTAAACAAGCGGGTGAGTTGCTGGAGCGCGTTGGCTTATCACACAAAGCAGACGCCTATCCGGCGCAGTTGTCTGGCGGCCAGCAGCAGCGCGTGGCGATTGCACGTGCGCTGGCAATGAAGCCGCCGGTGATGCTGTTTGATGAACCGACCTCGGCACTCGATCCTGAAATGGTCGGTGAAGTGTTATCGGTGATGCGCAGCCTGGCGCAGGAAGGGATGACGATGATGTGCGTGACGCACGAGATGAATTTCGCGCGTGAAGTGGCGGACACCATCTGGTTTATGGATCAGGGGCAAATTCTGGAAAAATCGACGCCAGAGAAGTTCTTCACCCAACCGCAGCACCCACGTGCCCAGCGCTTCCTGAGCGATTTGCGTTCGCATTGATGCATCCCGGTCGGCAGAGCCGCCGACCGGTTTGTTGACTTCATCTCAATCAGCAATCCACCCACACCGCACCGGCATCCGCTGACTTCACGCACTGCTCTACCCAACGCACGCCCATCAATCCGGCATGCACATCGGGATACCAGAAGTCAGCCAGAAACGCCTCATTACCGCGATCGGTGGCATCCATCGCCAGCGCAAAACGGCGATAGAGATTTGACCAGGCTTCAAACAGCCCCTCCGGATGGCCGCCGCCGATACGGTCATCAGCCAGCGCACTTTTGTGCAGATAGCCCATACCACGCTCCAGAATCTGCAGCGGCTCACCCTGCACTTCATAGCGCAATTGGTTCGGCTGCTCATCCCACCACTCCAGACTGGCCTTCTCACCAATCACTCGCACTTTCTGGCCGTGCATCGAGCCACAGTTCACTGCCGAGGCCCACATGGTGCCGACGGCACCGTTGTCGTACTCCATCATCACAAAGGCGTTATCTTCCAGCGGCGCACGGGTTTTCACGAAGCTCTGGCGGCTGCACAACAGACGTTTCACCTGCAGTTTCGGCACCATGGTTTCGGCGATAAACAGCGGGTGCGTCGCCAGATCGCCCAGCACATAGCTAGGGCCAACAAAGCGTGGATCGACGCGCCACCTGGTACTTTCGTTTTGCAGTTCGACCGCTTCGTTATGGAAACCGTGCGCGAACTGCATATTGATAATGCGGATCTCACCCAGCAGCCCTTCCGCGATCATCTCGCGCGCCTGTTGGATCAGCTGATGGCCGGCATAACCGTAAGTCACACCGATGATCTTCTTCTTCTCGGCGCAGAGTTTTTCCAGCTCGTCCGCTTCTTCGGTGGTGAAGCACAGCGGCTTCTCACACACCACATGCAGACCGGCATTGAGCGCCGCACGGCAAATGGTGAAGTGGGTATTGTTCGGCGTGGCGATAGAAACGGCTTCGATGCCGTCTGCACGCGCCGCTTCCGCCGCAAACATCGTTTCGTAATCCGGATAGCAACGATCCGCGTCGACGCCCAGTGATACGCCAAACGCGCGACCGCGTTCGGCGTTAAGATCAAATGCGCCCGCCTGCAACACAAAGTTGCCATCACGCAGTGCCGATGAACGATGGATGTAGCCAATCTGACTGGTACCGCCGCCGCCCACCATGCCCCAGCGCAGTGAACGATCCAGAGCTTTAATGCCGTTAATCATGATGATCTCCTCAGAATCCGACCGATTGCAGGTAGTGAAGGCTGGCAGTGACGTCGCGCAGGCTAGTATCGGCGTTGCGCGGATCGCGCTCCTGCTCGATGGTGATCCAGCCCTGATAGTTGCGCTCAGCGAGAAACGCGCGCACTGCCGGATAATCAATCGCGCCTTTGCCAATCGGGCACATCACCCCTTCGGCGCAGGCGGCAAAGAAGTCCACGCCACGCGCAATCACATCGCGCCAGACTGCGTCATTCACATCTTTAAAATGCAGGTAATCGATGCGATCCCAGTAACGGCTCAGATAAGGGATCGGATCCATACCGGAGTAGTAGAGATGCCCGGTGTCGAGACACAAACCGGCTACCTCGTGTGGAATGTCCTGCACCAGTTGCTCCAGCTCGTCGGCGAACTCAATGCAGCCGCCCGCATGCGGATGGATCACCGCGCGCACGCCATACTCATCCCAGGCAATCTGGCTCAGGGTGGTGATGTGCTGCATCATGCGCTGCCACTCTTCACTGGAGAGGCGCGGCGCTTTATCTGACTGCCCGGCAAATCTGGCACGCTCAGGATTACCGAAATCGATAATCACCAGGTAAGGCGCGGGCAGATTATCCGCGTGGGTTTTCTCGGCAGTAGGAACCTGCGACAGGTTGCGACAGATGTTGTGTGTCAGTTCAACCATCGCCGGGAAATTGGCTTCGCTGACCAGATCGTCAAAGATCGTGCCCGCCACCAGTGAAAGCTGATGGGCTTCCAGCTGGTGACGCAGTTCAGCGGCATCGGTCGGCAGATAGGTCCACGGACCCAGCTCAATGCTTTTGTATCCGGCCTGAGCGGCTTCCGACAGGACTTTCTGCCAGGGCGGCAGGAAAGGGTTTTTAGGATCGTCGACACCCCAGCTGCAGGGCGCATTAGCAATATGAATCGTCATGATCGTTCCTTGCGGTGTTAGATAGCGCAAGTATCAAATAAAAATTTCACCAGCAGCAATCATGAAACATTCATTTTTTGATAGCGATCATGTTATATTTCATCATCAAAATGATAGATAATCTATCAAATCCATAACTGGCGCCACTTTCAGGCCAACCACTCAAGTAATGCCAACGCATTCCCGGTCAGCCAGCCTGAGAGCGAATCAGGCTGACGCTTCTCATCGCGTCGCCAGATTTCGGTGCTTAGAGGCTAAAGATTCTCACGCGTGATGATCTCAAACGGCAGCGTGACCTGAGAGAAATGCTCCCCTGATTCGACAGTTTGTTGAGTCGTGCGGACAAATTGCCGCACCATTTTCTCAATTTCATGGCGAATCATCACGGTGATTGTGCCGTCAATCAGTGCCAGTTCGCCCTCTTTCACCGGGCCGTGACAGATTAACGCCACCTTGCGCTGCGGCTGCTGGCGTAACGCATGAATCACGCCTTCAATACCGCCACAGGGCGCGTAGATTAAGGCGAGATCGGCATGCTCTTCCAGCAACTGACGCGTGGCGTGATAGCCGCCATCAATCGACTCATGGGTTTTCAGCGGCTCTAATACGCGTCGGGTGCTGTCCTGCTCGCGCAGATAGGAGCGGAAGCTGATTTCGCAGCTCTCCTGACAGGTAAAACGATGGTCGCCCACCAGCACGCCCACCGATCCCGGCTGATGCAGCAAATGCGAGGCCACCCAACCGGCAGTGCGTCCGGCTTTCTGATTATCCAACCCGAAATATCCCGCATGTCCGCAGGGCGAGAAGTTGGAAAACAGGGCGTAAACCCGCACGCCCTGGCGTGATATCTGCTCGATGGCATGGCGGATCAGTGGGTGATCCAGCGCGACTAAGCCAATCACATCCACCTCTTGCGCCAGCTTGTGCAGTGAGGCCACCACAGCTGCCACATCATCAATGTCATGCCAGTAAAACCGTGGCTCACTGCCCGCAGGATGCAACGGTTGCGTCTGTTGCCTGAGGGCATCTGTCAGCGAGTGATAGAACGAATACGATTTTGATAGCAGCACAAAACCCATGCGCAGCGTCACGTGCGCGGACTGCGACTCAGCGCTGACAGGCATAACCGGCGCCATGCGATAACCCAGTCGGTTGGCAGCTTCTAACACCTTCTGCTCGGTGGCCGCTCGAACCGGAGCCCGCCGATTCAGTACCCGATCCACCGTGGCGACGCCAACGCCAGCCGCATTGGCGATAGCGTTCATGGTGATTTTGCTCATCAACAGATTCCAGTTTGATAGTAAGTTATCAAAATAATGCCCGAAATGGACCGGGAGTGCGAAGACATTGCGGAGTAAATCGTCATCAAATCTCAATATTTGATAGAGAATCTCTCAGTAATTTGATCGTTATCGCAAAAATGAAATGATCCATTTCATTAAATTACCTACCGGAATAAATGTTTGATATTTTCCTGTTCGAGGACAGAGGTGAGGGCTGATGGATTTGCATCAGTAAATCCATAGAGGCGGCGGTCGCGCCTTTCTATAGTGAAAGCGATCTGCCTTATCGGCTCCCGGCACATGAACGACTCAACAATAACGGAGATGATATGTTCCCTCAGACCCTACCTGCACCTCGCCGTCCCCTTGAAAACCAGATCCCCGCGCTGCGCTGGGGCATTGTTGGACCCGGCTGGATCGCCGACCACTTTGCCAATGCGTTGCGTCATCATACTCAGCAACAGCTGGTGGCCGTATCGTCACGCAGTCTGGAGAAAGCACAAGCTTTTGCCAGCAAATGGGATATCCCGCACGCCGTTGAAGGCCTTGACGCACTGCTGAGCCGGAATGACATTGATGTGGTGTATATCGCCACACCGCACAATCATCACTTCCCTGATGGGCTACGCACGCTGCAAGCGGGCAAGCATGTGCTGATTGAGAAGCCGCTGGCGCTCAATGCACAGCAGGCGTTGCAGTTGCAGCAGGAAGCGCACAAACAACAACGCTTGTGCGTGGAAGCGATGTGGTGTGATTTTGCGCCGAAATACGATGTGATCCGTCAATTGCTGGCCGATGGCGCGTTAGGAGATGTTCATACATTGATCGCCGATCATGGTGAATATTTCACCCAGGATCACCGCATTTTCAATCTCGATCTGGCGGGCGGGCCGATGCTGGATCTCGGCAGCTATTTGATCGGCTTCAGCGTGCTGGTCGGCGGCGCACCCGATAGCATTGTGGCGCAAGGCCAGCCTGCACCTGGCGGTGTGAATGGGCAAACATCAATGCTGCTGACCCACGGCAACGGCATGCACTCAGTGCTCAACACCACGCTGTTCAGCAACACACCGGGCACTGCCGTGATCGCCGGTCGTGATGCCACGCTTTATCTCGACGGCCAGTTCTATGCGCCGGGCAATTTCCGTCTCACTTCCAGCGATGGCCGCCATACGCTGCGCTGGGAAGAACCGACTAATCGCTATATTCAGCTCTGTCATGAAATCGAACATACCGCCTGGTGTATCCACCAGGGGCTGCTTGATTCGCCTGTCCGTCCGCTGGCCACCTCACTGGCCACGCTGCACGCCATGGATGAAGTCAGGAAGCAGATCGGTGTGGTGTTTAATGAAGAGCGCACCGCTTAACGATCAGGAGAACAACATGAAAATCGCTTTTGATGTGGATGTCATCAGAGAAATGGGCATCACGCGCATGGTGCACCAGGTGGCCGAATGGGGTTACAAGTACATCGAACAATCGCCCCATCCACAGATCAATCCGTTTTATAAACACCCGAAAGCCAGCCGGGAAATCATGCGCGAATACAAAAATGCGCTGAATGCCACTGGCGTGGAAATCTCATCGTTTATCACGGTTTATCGCTGGTCAGGCCCGGACGAGTTGCGTCGTCAGGCGGCGGTGAAGAACTGGAAACGCATGATCGAGATCGCCGTCGAGATGGGGGTGCAGGTGATCAATACCGAACTCTCAGGCAATCCGAACGAGCCGGAGATTTGTGAAGAGATGTTCTATCGCTCGATGGATGAGTTATTGCCGATTATCGAACGTGAAGGTATCCGCGTCGAAATTCAGGCACATCCGTGGGATTTCTGCGAACAAAGCAACGAAACGGCAGATATCGTGAAATCGTTCCGCAGCGATAACGTCAAATACATCTATAGCGCACCGCACACCTTCTACTACGACAAAGGCGTGGGCGATGTGAAAAACATGCTGCACTACGCGGGCGACGATCTGTCGCATATGCTGATTGCCGATACCATGAACCACACCAAGCACTGCCGCTATATCGTCAACCCACCGGGTGTCGATGCCACCATCCACCAGCACGTGGCGGTGGGTGAAGGGGAAGTGAACTTCGATGCGCTGTTTGAAGCGCTGCGCGAAATGGATTTCGCCAACCGCACGTATAAGGTTGGCGGTGAATCGATTATCTCGGCGGCGCTGTTTGGCTATCCTGAGAAGATGAAATATCAAGCGGTGGAAACACGTGAATTAATTGAGCGTGAGCTGCTGAAATAAAGTTGAAGGCGCGGCCAGTGTGCCGCGCCCTGCCATCAAATGGCCACCCTCTCCACTTCTGTAAATTCACCTCGCGTCAGCGATAACTGTGCCGCCTCGGCAATCGCCTGCGCGCGCAGGCCGTCGATCAATCCCGGCAGCCCTTCGATTTTCTCTCCGCCGATGTGGCGTACAAACGCATCCAGATGGGTGTAGTAGGTCTCTTTCACCCGACTAAACCAGTCTGCATACAAGCCGGGCTGAGTGATGCCTTTGCCCTGATAAAGTGTGGCACCCCGCGCTGACTGGCTCTCTGAAGCCAGCATCCCTTCACTGCCCATCACGCTGATGCGTTCGTCGTAGCCGTAAGCCGTGCGGCGCGTGTTATCCAATTGCGCCAGCGCGCCCTGCTGCATGCGCATGATCAGCACCGAAGTATCGACATCAAAATCACGGATCTCCGGCATCGCCAGTGCGGCACCGAGTGCGCCAACGGTGCTGACTTCATCTTCTGTCAGCCAGCGCAGCAGATCAAAAAAGTGGATCGCCTGATCGCGCATTTGGCCGCCAGAAGCTTGCAGATAACTGATCGGCGGTAATTCTGACGCGCGGCACACCATCTGAATCAGCTCGGTACGACCAATCAGCCCCTGTTTCAGCTGGGATTTAAGTTGCTGATGACTCTGGTCGAAACGACGGTTAAAGCCGACGGTAACGGGAACCTGCACCGGAGAGATTTTTTCCACGACTTCCCGCGCGCGCTGCAACGACAGGTCGATCGGTTTCTCGCAGTACACCGCTTTGCCCGCCAGCACCGCCTGCTCCAGCAGTTCGGCATGGGTTGGCGTAGCGCTGGCGATCAGCACCGCGTCGATCCCATCACTGCTCAGCGCCTGCTGCACGCTGGCCGCTTTTGCGCCATAGCGCTGTGCCACCGCTTCGGCACGCGACGCATCGATATCACACACCAGCGCCAGCTCAACGCCGGGATGCGCTGCCAGGTTGGCAGCGTGCACCTGGCCGATAAATCCACTGCCAATCAAGGCAAAACGTTGCGGAGTCCGCATTTTAACGCTCCTTTTGTTCACACTTCGGAATAGCCGATGTTGTCAAAATAGCGCTTTCTGGCAGGCTAGCTGTACGCGGTTTTTGATGGAATTACCTCAGATGAAAGCACTGACGCTGGCGGAGCTGGCGAAGCAAGTAGGCGTAGGCGTGGCCACGGTTGATCGGGTACTCAACGATCGCGGTGGTGTGTCCCCGGCGATGACAAAAAAAATTCTGCAGGCGGCGCGGGATGCGGGTTTAAAGCGTATTTTGCCGGAGGAGCATCGCCACAGCTGGCAGATTGAAGTGCTACTCAGCGGCAACGGCTCGTTCTTCTTTCAGCAGCTGGCACAGGACTTTGCCCGTCTCGCTGATGAGCTGGGCTATCGTCGCCTGCGCCTGCATCGCACGCTGATCCCGGAAAACGCCCCCGAGAAGCTGGCTGCACACATTGCGGCCAGCAGTAAGAAAATGGATGCGCTGATCGTTTTCGCCCATGAAAATCCGCTGATTTATGATGCCTTAGCGGCGTGTCAGGCGCGCGGCGTACCGGTGATCACCATGGTCACGGATCTGCCCGATGCAGCGCGCCTGTGTCACGTCGGCATCGATCAATACAAAGCCGGACGCACCGCTGGATTGATGCTCGGCAGCATGATCAATGCACCGGGGGATGTGGTGCTGGTGAGTGGCCGCGCAGATTACTCAGCACATCGTCAGCGCATTGAAGGTTTTCAAGCCGTGCTGGCGGAGCGTTTCCCGCAGCTGCTTCTGCGGGAAATTCTTGCCGGGCAGGATGAACGCGATCGCATTAGCCGCCTGCTGGAGAAAACCCTGGCCGGATCGCAAAATATCGTCGGACTCTACAACACCGGCCTCGGCAATACGCAGATTCACGAAGCGCTGGCGCGCCATCGACTCGGCGGCAAAGTGGTGTACGTGACGCATGAACTTTATGCCACCACGCGCCAGCTTTTTGAGAAGCGCGTGCTGACGCTAACACTCGATCAAAACACCCTGCGCCATGCTCAGCTGGCGCTGACCTTATTGCTAAAACATCTCGAAGAGGGTGAACAGCCTGACACCTACCAG
Source organism: Pantoea sp. USMM079 (assembly GCF_037153115.1). Classification (NCBI taxonomy): domain Bacteria; kingdom Pseudomonadati; phylum Pseudomonadota; class Gammaproteobacteria; order Enterobacterales; family Erwiniaceae; genus Pantoea; species Pantoea sp. USMM079. Next base: position 29,369 of record NZ_JBBCKX010000031.1, on the reverse strand, counting down.
TCCGGCAAAGTCGACTTTATGCTGTTTACGCAAGAGAACTTCGCATAATCACACTTTGCATCTCACCGCCAGCGCGGTTAAATCGCCTTCATCTGTCGCTGCTACACTCAGTAGCAGCAAAAAACGCAATCACAACAAGGCGAAATCATTATGTCGGAAAATCAGTATCAGCCCGCGAAAGTCTGGACGTGGGACCCGGAAGCCAAAGGTAACGGCGCAAAAACCAACCGTCCGTTCGCCGGGCCGACGCATGAGAAGACCCTGCCGGTGGGCAAACATCCGCTGCAGCTCTATTCACTGGGGACGCCAAACGGCCAGAAGGTCACCATCCTGCTGGAAGAGTTGCTGGCCGTCGGGGCAAAAGAAGCCGAATACGATGCCTGGCTGATTCGCATCGGTGATGGCGCTCAGTTCTCCAGCGGTTTCGTTGACGTGAACCCGAACTCCAAAATTCCGGCACTGAGTGACCACTCAGTCACGCCACCGCTGCGCGTGTTCGAATCAGGCAACATTCTGCTGTATCTGGCCGAGAAATTTGGTCACTTCATCCCGGCGGATATTGCAGGCCGCACCGAAACCCTGAACTGGTTGTTCTGGCTGCAGGGCTCTGCGCCTTACCTTGGCGGCGGCTATGGTCACTTCTATTTCTACGCACCAGAAAAAATCGAGTACGCCGTCAACCGCTTCACGCTGGAAGCCAAGCGTCAGCTGGATGTGCTGGATCGTCAGCTCGCCAATAACCGTTTCCTCGCCGGTGAGGAATACACCATCGCCGATATCGCCACCTGGCCGTGGTACGGCAACCTGGTGCTGAACAACATCTATGGCGGCGGCGAGTTCCTTGATGTGCAGTCGTACAAAAACGTGGTGCGCTGGGCTAAAGAGATCGCTGAGCGTCCAGCGGTGATTCGGGGTCGCAAAGTGAATAAGGCATTTGGTGCCGAACCACAGGATCAACTGCTGGAACGCCACGATGCCTCTGATTTCGATACCAACACCGAAGACAAACGTCAGGCGCGAGGAGAGCAGTAATGGCCGCTTATGTGGTGATGATTAAAGACGAAACGCTGGATAAAGATGAGCTGGCGACCTACGCGCAGAAAGCCGGTGAGGCACGCGGCGATCATCAGATCACGCCGCTGGCATTTTATGGCGATCTTGAAGTGCTGGAAGGCCGTGAGGCGGAAGGCGTAGTGGTGCTGGAATTTGCGGATATTGATGCAGCAAAAGCCTGGTACCACAGCCCGGCGTATCAGGAAGCGAAAGCCCATCGGGTCAAAGGCGCGAACTATCGCGTGTTACTGGTCAAGGGTGTGGCTTAATCTGCCAACAGGGGCGCACTTCAATCGGTGCGCCCTGCCAGCCAGAGAGGTCGAGATTTGCTCGTCTCGCCGATCAATCCAGTCTGAATAGCGCAATCGCCTGCTGCAACCGATTCGCCTGCTGTTGCTGCTGATGCGCCACTTGCAAGGTTTCCGCCACGTGCTGAACGTTGTGATGCACGCTGTGATCGATGCTGTTGATGCTCTGCTGAATCTGCTCGATGCTCAAATTCTGCTGTTCACTCATCTCAGACAACTCGGTGACCAGCTGTGACAATCCGCTGATGCTGCTGTGAATATCACGCATGGTCTGTGCAGCATGTTCAATCTGCACGGTGCCATGTTCGGTGCTCAGGCTGCTGGCATCCATCAGTTGGCGAATTTCGCGCGCAGCATTCTCGCTGCGCATCGCCAGATTGCGCACTTCGCTTGCCACCACGGCAAAACCACGCCCCTGACTGCCGGCGCGCGCCGCTTCTACTGAAGCATTCAGAGAAAGAATATTGGTCTGGAAAGCGATGCCGTCGATCAATGCTAAAATCACTTTCACCCGCTGTGACTCTTCGCTGATTTTCGCCATTGAGCTCATCGCCGACTGGATATTTTCCTCTCCGTGCGTGGCCACCGCACGTGCATCCCGCGCGAGTTCGCTTGCACTCTGTGCTTTGTCACGCGTTAAGCTGGCAGCAATGCTGATTTCCGTCATCGCACTGGCCGCGACTTCCAGTGCCTGCGCCTGTTCATCGGTGCGGGTCGACAGTTCAGCGTTGCGTTGCAATATACTTTCAGACTCCGTCAACAAGGCGCTCACGCCGAGACTCACCTGATGAAGCGTGCCATGCATGGTGCCCAAAGTGGTACTGAAGGTGCGGGCGAACGGGCTTTCACTCTGCTGGCTATCCGCATTCAGCGTCAGATACCCGGCCTGCTGATTGATCCGTGAGGCTAGCTCCGCGACTTCACTCGCGGAACGTGCATCGGCGGCCATCTGACGCGCAATCACCAGCAAGATGGCGGTCTGCGCCACCACAAACAGGGCATGAAACACCACCATGTCCCAGCCCGGATGATGGAACACCACCACGCCGAAAAGATCGTTTTCCTGCAGATAATTAAACAGAATGTGATGCGTGGCCGCTGCCGCCGCGCCCATGATCAGTGGACGGATGTCGCGCCACGCCAGCAGCACCGACATCAACACAAATACCGAGAAGTGATATTCGGTTTCACCACCGCCGAGTTGAATCAGTAAACCTGCCCAGCCGATCAACAGGGCTGAGAGCACCAACCTTGAAGTCAGCGTGCCGCGCAGGACGGTGCCAAAGAAGGTCGACAGCAGTGCCAACGCAAGGCCAGCAATCAGCGCTACGGTTAAACTGTCATTCATCCACCCAACGCCGAGTGCAATCGGCCACAATCCCCAGTTGAGGATCACCGCAAGGCTATCTGCGCGCTGTGCAATACGTCGCAGCGAAACCATCTCCACCGGCGCGGCATCCGGGCCTGACAAGGGCGTTGCGATCATGGCAATTTTCCACACCAGAGGTTGATTAAGATGCCCAAACGTCAGGGCAAAGTGCTCAGACTGAGTGGTGAAATTATCGGCGCGTTAATGGGAAAGTTTAGGACCGTGAATAATTGAAAGAGAAGGATGTGAGCAGGTTCACTTGAATGTGATGATTTCCCGGGCAGCACAGGCGCAACGTCGTGCGCCTGTGCCATGACGCTCAACTTACTTTGCAGCAAACTGCGCGTAGTTTTCCGGAGTGATGGTCTGATACGGCACCCAGTTGTACTCCTGCACTTTCTGTTTATCCAGCAGTGCCTTCGTCACCTGTACTGCACCGGTTGCCTGACCTTTAGCGTCCTGGAAAATGGTCAGTGTCATCTTGCCGTTCTTCACAAACTGCTGTCCATCAGGCGTGCCATCGATTCCCGCGACCAGAATTTTTTCATTTTTCGCCTGACTGAGCGCCATGATGGCACCAATCGCCATTTCATCATTGTTAGCGGCAATCGCATCGATCGGACGCTGGTTCAGCAACCAACTCGATACCACATCCACGGCTTCATTGCGCTGCCACTTGGCGGTCTGCTTCTCAATCACTTTCATGTCTTTATATTTGGCGATCACCGCTTCGACCGCACGGGTGCGCTCGCGCGCCTCTTCATTGGACAGTGCGCCCATCAGAATCGCCACATTACCTTTGTAATTCATCTTCTTCGCTAACGCTTCCATCTGCATTTCCCCGCCCAATGCAGAGTCAGAACCCACATAAGCCATGTCGCCCGGCAGTTTCACTTCTGGCTTACGATTGACGAAAATCAGCGGGATATTGGCGTTTTTCGCGGCGGTGATCATCGGCAACACGCCCTGCGTATCGACGGGATTAAGAATGATGGCGTCCACGCCCTGGTTAATAAAATCATCAACCTGCTGTACTTGCAGTGCCACATCTCCTTTGGCATCCACGAACTGGCCGTTGAGCTGATTGGCTTTTAGCTCTGCCTGCATCTGCGTACGCAGAATCGAGACAAAGTTAAGGTCGAAGTTGGCCAGCGCAACGCCGACGGTGAAGGTTTTCGCACTGACGCTCAAACTCAGCAGCAGCGAGCACAGACAAAGCACGATGTTTCGGATGTTCATGAGGTGATTCCTGTAGGTTGAGGTTTTATTGTTATGACGCCGGGCAACAGGCAAATACCCGGCGGTAAAACGCTTAAATCGTGAAGTGATCGCGGAACTGCTCTAGCGCGGCGGTGCTGTCACCGCTGGCCCAGCCCTCCATCGCCACCGTACCGCTGTAACCCACTTCCTGCAGTGCACGCGCGATGGCGCGATAGTTGATCTCGCCGGTGCCCGGCTGCTGGCGACCCGGTACATCCGCCACCTGAACTTCGCCAATGGCGGAACCGCTGCGGCGAATCAGCTCAATCAAATTCCCCTCGCCAATCTGCGCATGGTAAAGGTCGAGATTCATCTTTAGCGCCGGGCTGTTGACCGCTTCCACCAGCGCCAGGGTATCGGCGGCCAGCGCGAACGGGGTGCCGGGATGATCGACCGGCAGGTTGAGGTTTTCGAGGGTGAACACGCGCCCGGCGCGCTCGCCCAGTTGCGCCACTTTGCGCAAGGTATCGACCGCTTTCAGCCACATCGCACCGGTCACCACTTCCACGGGTTTAACCGGCAAGCCTTTGTCATCCAGCCCGGTGCCGTGCAAATTTAATCCAGGGCAGTTAAGCCGCTCAGCCACCGCCAGCGAGGCTTCGGCACTCTGTAAGAGCTGCTGGATCTCGTCATCATCGGTGAGATTGCCAGTGAGATAGCCGGTCATGGAGGTGAATCGCGCACCGGTCGCCACCAACGCATCAATGTCTTTATTGGCCCATCCCCAGATTTCAACGCCAAACCCCAGCGCGTGAATGCGTTTCACACGCTCAACAAATGGCAGATCGAGGAACACCATTTCGGCACAAACCGAGAGTTGATAAGCAGCCATTAGCGCGCTCCTACTTTGACAGGCAGGTTGTGGGTGACCGATTCAATACAGGCCAGCGCAATCTCCAGCGCATTGCGCGCGTCTTCGCCGGTGGCACGCGGTGTTTCGCCGGTGTGGATACAGCGGGCAAATTCGATCATCTCCGCCACATAGGCATCGCGCAGCAGATCCGAATCCATGCGCGAGGTCTCCATGCTGATGCCGCTGGCGCTGTAGCGCACACAGTTAGAAGAGGTGATATGGCCCGCCTGCAGCATCCCTTTGCTGCCAAACACTTCGCCGCGCACGTCGTAGCCGTACACTGCCTGGAAGTTGGCCTCTGCGATGGCAATCGCTCCGTTATCAAAGCGAATGGTCACCACCGAAGTATCCAGTAAGCCTTTATCTTTGAAGTCCGGCCGCACCAGCGCATCGGCGATGGCATACACTTCCACCGGCTTCGCCCCGTGGTTGAAATGCAGCAGGGTGTCAAAATCGTGGATCAGCGTTTCGAGATAAATGGTCCACTGCGGGATGCGCGACGGATCGTGCAGCGCCGGATCGCGCGTTACAGAACGGCTCAACTGCGTAATACCGTTCTCGCCTGCCTTCACTGCCGCAATCGCCGCCGCAAAACCCGTATCGAAACGGCGATTAAAGCCCACCTGCAACACTACGCCTGCGCTTTTGGCGGCGGCAATGGCGCGGTCAGCTTCCTCCAGCGTGACAGCCATTGGCTTCTCACAAAATACGTGCTTACCGGCATTCGCAGCGGCAATCACCCACTCGGCATGGGTGCGAGCGGGCGCCGCAATGGCAATCGCATCAATTTCAGGATCGAGTAGCAGCGCATGCAAATCGCTATAGGCTTTCGCGACACCCAGCTTGCTGGCGAGCTTTTCCGCTGCACCGGGCTGCGGATCGGCGACGGCTGCCAGCGTGGCGCCGGGGACGCGATATGCCAGATTCTCGGCGTGGAAGCTGCCCATTCGCCCTGCGCCAATCAGACCAACACGTACCGGTTGAAGATGAAATGTCATAAATCATTCCTTACTGTTTTGGATATGTCCGTTCGGGACAGGTGAGATAGGCATTTCATTGCAATCCAAATGCCAACTTAAAAGGGGCAATTTATGTGAGGAACCACACAGCGTTGCGCTTTGAATTGGTCATAAACTTTACATGTCAACTTCACATGTCAATAAAATGGACATTCCAGATTGACCAGGAGCCTCTAATGCGCGCCAGCGAACGTTTGCCGTTTAAAGATGAAAGCGACCCGATTTTCAGCCTGCCGGAAGGGGCTGAAGCGGGCGAATGGGATACCTTGCTCTGGCAGGGCTGGCACAGCTTTGTCCGGGGGGAACAACCGGGCTGGATGCGGCGCAGTATTTTGCAGTCATGGCAGCGATCGCAGCAGCGCGCCATCGATCCACACACCTTCATCTACACTTCGCCTCCTGCGGATGAGCTGAAGGCCATCCTGGCGCACAATGCCGAGCTGATTGCGGTGGCGCGTAACGTAATGGAAAACCTGCTGGCCTATAACCCGGATGGCCATATCAACCTCACCGACGCGCAAGGTGTCACGCTGCATTTTTGCGGCGCTGATTTGACGCCGATTGGTAGCATCCTGAGCGAAGAGGTGCTCGGCACCAACTGCACAGCTCGTTGTCTGATTGAGCAACGGCTGGTGTATGTGTTGAGCGGTGAAAACTGGAAGATCGATCTGCGTAAGCGCCACTACCAGTGCGCAGCCGCGCCGATTCGAGATGCCAGCGGCCAACTGCTCGGCGTGCTCACACTCACCGCCACACCGGATAACTTTAATGCGCACACGCTGGGCACGGTACAGGCCGCTGCAGAAGCGGTGGGACAACAATTAATGTTGCGCAGTTTGCTGGCAGAACAACAGTCGATCCTCGAAACCCTGAATGAGGGCGTGATCGTCTGCGATCGCCACGGACGGATCAAAACGTTAAACCGCTATGCGCGGCAGATCTTTAGTGGTCTCGATCCTCAAGCCGGGCCGATTGATGTGTTACTGCAACCCCAGGGAGGATCGCTGCTGACCATGCCATTCTGTAATGACCGTGAGTTGCAGTTTATCCCGGACGGCGTGCAGCCCCTCTCCTGTCTGATTTCATTGATGCCGGCACCCGATGGTGGACGTGTGCTGTCTCTGCGCGAGAACCAGCGCATCCGGGCGATTACGCGGCAGGTAATGGGCGTCAGCGCCAGTTATACCTTTGAGATGATCCGCGGCCACGCTCCGCGCGTGCAGCAAGCCATTCAGAAGGCACGCGCCAGCAGCCGTACCGATAGCACCGTGCTGTTAAGCGGTGAAAGCGGCACCGGCAAGGAGTTGTTCGCGCAGGCGATCCATAACGCCAGCCCACGACATCAGGAACCCTTTATCGCCCTCAACTGCGGCGCCCTGCCGCGTGACCTGGTGCAGAGCGAACTGTTTGGTTATGTCGATGGCGCATTCACCGGTTCCCGGCGCGGCGGCTCCGCGGGAAAATTCGAGCTGGCGGATGGCGGCACGCTGTTTCTGGATGAAATTGGCGAAATGCCGCTGGAGGCGCAAACCAGCCTGCTGCGCGTATTACAAGAGAGTGAAGTGGTGCGTATTGGCGCCGCGCATCCGCTTAAGGTCAATGTGCGCATCATTGCCGCCACCCACTGTAATCTGCTGGATGCGGTGGAAAAAGGCGCCTTTCGCCGCGACCTGTATTACCGTCTTAACGTGATTTCATTAGCCATTCCGCCGTTGCGAGAACGTCAGGAAGATATTCCAGGTCTGGTGAATACGTTTATTCAGGCGCTCTGTACTCGATTGAAACGTATCGCGCCGCAGGTGTCGTCTGAAGCCATGCACTGCTTGCAGACGTGGCACTGGCCGGGCAACGTGCGTGAACTGGAGAACCTGGTCGAACGCATGGTGAATTTGTGTGAAGGGCTGGAGATTGGCAAGCCGGATTTGCCGGAAGAGATGACGCAGCGCGTCTCGCCGCCACAATCCAGCGTTTTAACATCATTGCAGGAGAATGAGCGCCAGCATGTATTGCAGGTGGTGAGTGAGCAGAAAGGCAACCTGCGCCAGTCAGCACAGCAACTGGGGATTTCACGTACCGCGTTGTATAACAAACTGAATGTCTGGCAGGTAGATGTCACGGCATTGCGAGGGAGATAGGTTAAAAAGGGTTCATGTGCTTCCTTTAGCCCACCCGCTCTCGTACCAACACTCCCTGAATCCCGGACGGGATTCAGGGAAGACGGATGAGGGGGAGTATATTGACCGCCATCTACAATGACGCTCTACCGTAAATCATTCACTCTTGCCCGGTGATTGCATCAGCTGCGGATAACAACACGAATCGCTATCTACAACGACGCTCCACCGCAGATAACCAATTCCTGCCCGGTTATTGCATCAGCAGCGGGGGACAGCACAAAACCCGCCAGCGCCGCCACTTCCTCCGGCTTGATGTAGCGCCCAATGGGCGGCAGCTTGGGTGGTGAACTGGCACGGCCAGGTTGCAGCAACATGGGCGTTTCAGTGGCACCGGGCGCGATCACATTCACGGTGATCCCCTGCGGCGCTAATTCAGCCGCCCAACTGCGCGCCATCCCAACCATTGCCGCTTTGGTGCTGACATACTGGCTGCGATAAGCGGCGCCGCGTGAAGTGCGACTGCCGATCAGCAAAATACGATCGCCCTGCGTCATCTGCGGCTGCAACGCGTTCGCCATGATCTGCGCCACCTGCACATGCAGATACCACAGGCGCGCGCTCTGCTCCTCATCAAGTTCGCCGAGTGGCGCAGCCGCCATCATGCCCGCGGCATGCACCAGCGCATCCACCTTTGGCAAAGCGGCCAGCGCCTGCTTCAGCAAACTGGCATCGAACAGATCCACGCTCACCGAGGTAAAGCCCGGATGATCTTTCTTGACCAGTGTGCGACTGAACCCCGTCACCTGCCAGCCCTGCGCCAGCAGATGATCAGCAATCGCCGCGCCAATACCTGAACTGACACCCGTGACCAGCGCGTGTCGACTCATTTTTCGCCCCTCACCCACGCTTCGTTAACGCGGACGTACTTAATCGCCTGACGGAAATAGGTGTAGGCGATATGCAGTGCGCCATCCTCACTCTGCTTGATGCTGGGATAGGAGAACTCACGGTTGAGTTTCTGCTGCGAATTGTTGGTCATGCAGTAGCCGTCGCCTTCATCGAGATGACGCTGCCACGGCCAGCTTTTGCCGCCGTCTGGGGAAATGGCCAGCGTCATCGGTGCGCGCGGTGCGCCCCAAAATGCGGTGCGTCCGCTATGCACCACCGGTTCAGCGGCCACCGCCACATCGTCATCCTCATCCTCATCTTCGATTTCGTCATACAGCGACAGGCGACGCTCGCTGGCATCTTTGGCGCTCATGGCGTTGAACACCAGCGCCAGATGGCCGTTGTTCAGCGTGGTCACCTGAATTGAGGAGTTGTTGTTGGGCAGTTCCGTCGCCACCGGCGCACTCCAGCTTTCACCACCGTCAACAGAACGACTTTGGTAGATAAAGTCTGCCCAACGACTGCGATACAGCGCCAGTAAGCTACCATCCTGCAATAAAGTAATGTTCATGTGCACGCAGCCGAGGCTATCCGGCACCGGCACATCGCGCCAGCTTTTGCCTTTATCGCTGGAGATTTTTACCGCGCTAATGTCGTCATTACCGACCCATTTTACGCCCGGCTGAGTGCGGCAATAGAACACCGGCAACAGCCAGTTGCCATTCGGTAACACCGTAATCGGCTGGCGAATAAAGGTGCCGGGTTGATCGAGCAGCGTGTCGATGGCGCTCCAGCTGCGGCCAAAATCACGTGACTGGCGATAGCGCACAATCGCCGTGTCCTGATTACCGGACTTCTGCGCTGTCCATAACAGCCACAATACCTGGTCAGGATCGAGGAACAGCACCGGGTTCTGCTCAGAGCGCGTCGAATCATCAGAAAGTTTCTGCGCCTCACTCCACTGGCTGCCGCCTTGTTCCAGGCGCGAGCACCACACGGAGATATCGGCAATCCCTTCCTGCGTACCACCAAACCAGACACACAGCAGATCACCGTTGGGCAGCGGCAGCAGATTAGCGGCATGATTCTGCGGACAGACCGAAGGCAGCATCGCCGTGAGCTGCTGCGCATCCTGCGCGTGCGGATGAAGGTTACCGTTACGTTCGACGGTAATCGTTGATTCGGTCATATCAGGCTCCACTGTTTTGCATTGAAGATTTTGGTGCTTTTTTGTCGTGCGTTTGTACCGAAGGGATCAGGCGATCAATCACCATGATCACTGCAGGCGTAATCAACGCCACGTACATATTGTTGATGCCGAACGGATCGCCGAGCAGATACCAGACGGTGGTGACCACGCAGGCCCCAATCAGACCGGCATTCGCCCCTCGGGTACTTTTATAGAACGGCAGGTAGAAGGCAATAATCGCCACCACCGAGATCGACAGACGAATCGCGCGGGTGAAGAAGGAGAGCTTCAGCACCTCGGGGACGAACAGCACCAGGATTAACGGCAGGAAACCAATCAGCAGCGACAGCCAGCGCGTCATACGGAATTCACGTTCTGGCGTTGGGTTGCGATACGGTACATAGAAATCTTTAACCACCAGCGAGGCAATCGCCAGCGCCACGGTACTGACGCTGACGAAAATCGATGCCACCAGCGAGGTGGTCACAATCCCCGCCAGCCATGGGCTCATATCCTGCAGAAACACCGGCAGTGCATACAGGCTTTTGATATCCGGATGCAGGTACTTCGCCGCCACGCCAATCAACGCAATGGCAATCGCAATCGGCATGCAAAAGAAGAAGGCAACCCAGGTTGCACGCTTAGCGGATGCGGCACTTTTGGTGGAAGCAATGGCCTGAATGACAAACTGGGTGCAGAAAATCGAACCGATGGTGCCAATCATCCAGGCAAATATGGTGCTGGCCCCAATGTTGCCGTCCCACGTCCAGTAGAAATGCGGCATCTCTTTGATCATCGGGCTAACGCCGCCGGTCATATGCAGTGCGACGCCGAGAATGATCAGGATACCGATATATTTCAGTCCGCTGTGCAGCAGCGTGACCCAGGCAATGCCCTTCATGCCACCGAACATAAAGTAGAAGGTACTGACGATTGCGGTGATCACGGCCGCCGTGGTGAGATCGAGGTTCAACACGGTCGAGATCGCCGCTGCGCCGCTCACATAGTTCCCCACGTTCACCAGCAGCAGCGCATAGATCATGATGAGGGAAATGATGTTCTTGGTTGAGTTGCCGTAACGTTCAGCAATCGCACCCGAAATGGTGATTTTTCCGGTGTTATAAATACGCTTAACCAGCAGGAATCCAAACAGCGGGAAGCCAATCGCGGCACCAATCACCGACCAGGATGCGGCAAACCCACCTTCAAACGCCGCCTGGGCGGTACCAATGGTCGATTTTGCGCCAATGTACTCAGACATTAACATCACACCCACAACAAAAGCCGGCATCACGTTGGATCCCGCCATAAAGTCGCCGCTGTTTTTACTGCGCAGGCGCCAGGTCAGCCAGGTGGTAAACAGAATATACGCGATGACGATCCCGACAATAATCATCATCCCTTCTGCAGAAAACTGTTTCATTTTAGCCTCATTGATAACGTAGGGTCGTGGCCTGCGCTGGGCTTCACGCTTGCCGTTAATGAGGTTGCCTGTTTTGTTATTTAGTGTCTGTGCACAAAGGCAACCCTGTTTATGCTCATTGATTTATTTCACTCACATGAGAATGAACTCACGCATAAGCAGGGCAATTTATAGGCTAAATAGCCAATGATTTGTTTGATCATGCTCACAAACAGTCAATGGTGATTATAAATAATCAAATATTATTTAATAGTTACAAGGCGGACTGCAAAAAATCCACAAAGGCGCTAATGCGGGCGGGTAACTGACGCTGTGGCCGCCATACGGCAAAAATATCCCCGTCCGCGCTGCTCCATGCGGGCAGCACATGTAGCAGATCGCCGCGTTCAATCATGTGCTGGGCATCCCACCAGGAACGCAGCAAAATGCCGTGCCCATCCATCGCTAACTGCATCGCCACTTCGCCATCGTTGGTGATCAGGCTGCCCTGCACTTTTTGCGTCACCTGCTGCTGGCCATCACTCAATCGCCACAATGCGAAATCGCTTTCGTACTGGCGTAGCAAAATACAGTTGTGCTGCGCCAGCGCCGCAATACTGTCAGGCAAGCCGTGACGTTGCGCATAAATCGGGGCGCAGCATAGCACGCGTGGATTGGTGCGTAGCTTGCGCGCGATGAGTCGCGCATCGGGCGGTTCGCCAATACGGATATCAATGTCGATGTGCGAATCGATGAAATTCAATGGCTGGCTGCTGAGCTGTAGTGATAACGAGACTTCAGGATGCAGCGCCGCAAAGCGCGACACGCAGGGGGCAACATGGCGGCGACCAAATCCAAACGAGGCGTTAATGTTCAGGCGGCCACGCAGCACCGCCGCCTGACTGCTCACCGACTCCTCCAGTTCTGCCAGTTGATCCAGCAACGGGCGAGCCCCTTCCAGATAGCGTTTTCCTTCAGCGGTGAGCTCCAGTCGCCGCGTGGTGCGTTTCAGCAGTTGCACCCCCAGACGCTGTTCAAGGTGGCTGAGACGTTTGCTGACGGCGGGCAGCGACAACCCCAGTTCACGCGCCGCAGCGGTTAAACTCTCCAGCGCGGCGACGCGCACAAAGAAGGCCAGATCATCAGTCGAAGTGCGCGATTCTCTACTTTTATTCAACATTGGCTTGCCGCTCAGGCTAATTATTTCCCGGTGATGCATGGTTATACTGCGTTCAGAACATCAACAGCAACCTGTGAGAACCCTATGAGCGGCAAAACCTACAAAATCGCCGTCATCCCTGGCGATGGCATTGGCAAAGAAGTGATGCCAGAAGGCATCCGTGTAATGGATGCAGCGGCAAAGAAATTCGATATTTCTCTGGAGTGGCAATGGTTTGACTTTGCCAGCGCTGAGTACTGGCAGCAGCATGGCAAGATGTTGCCGGATGACTGGTTCGCCACTCTGAGCCAGTTTGATGCCATCTACTTTGGCGCGGTGGGCTGGCCAGATGTGGTACCGGATCACGTGTCGCTGTGGGGATCGCTGCTGCAGTTCCGCCGCGAGTTCGATCAGTACGTCAACCTGCGCCCGGTTCGCCTGATGCCAGGCGTCAAAGCGCCGCTGGCCAATCGTCAGCCCGGCGATATCGATTTCTACGTGGTGCGTGAAAATACCGAGGGCGAGTACTCGTCCGTCGGCGGCACCATGTTCCCTGGCACCGACCGCGAGGTGGTGATTCAGGAGACGGTGATGACGCGTACGGGCGTCGATCGCATCCTGAAGTTTGCCTATGAGTTAGCGCAGAAGCGTCCGAAAAAACACCTGACCTCTGCCACCAAATCCAACGGCATTGCCATCACTATGCCATATTGGGACAGCCGCGTCGAAGCCATGGCACCGAGCTATCCGGAAGTGAAAGTCGATAAGTATCATATCGATATTCTGACCGCGAACTTCGTGCTGCATCCGGATTGGTTTGATGTGGTAGTGGCCAGCAACCTGTTTGGCGACATTCTGTCGGATCTCGGCCCGGCCTGTACCGGCACCATCGGTATTGCGCCCTCCGCCAACATCAACCCGGAAGGGAAATTCCCCAGCCTGTTTGAGCCGGTGCATGGCTCAGCGCCGGATATCGCGGGCAAAGGCGTGGCAAACCCGATTGGACAGATCTGGTGTGGTGCGATGATGCTGGAGCACCTCGGTTACGCCGAAGCGGGTGCCGCCGTGCTGGATGCCATTGAGCGCACCCTGGCCGCCGGTAACAGCCTGACGCGCGACCTCGGCGGCAGCGCCTCAACGGAAGAGTTGGGTGCGGCGATCGCGGCTGCGCTGTAAAAATTAAGTGTCAATAGAGATCACAATAACCACAAAATAAGCATGGGAAATGAATTTTATTGATGTACCTTATTTTCAGGACAACGGTAAAAAGGAAATAATATGCCTATCCCGGCTTATTTGTGGTTAAAGGATGATGGTGGAGCGATTATTAAAGGCTCCGTAGATGTAACAGCAAGAGAACACAGTATTGAAGTGCAAGGATTCTCTCATGGCGTCACTTTACCGGTTGATGGTGCCACGGGTAAGATTACGGGAACGCGTACACATATGCCGGTAAGTTTTGAAAAGGTATTCGATTCATCAAGTCCCTACCTTTATAAAGCAGCCACATCAGGCCAGACATTAACTTCAGCAGAATTTAAATGGTACTGTATTAGTGATACAGGGCAAGAGGTCGAATACTTCAATATGCTTTTCGAAGGTGTAAAAATTGTTTCCGTCATTCCTGGCATGGCAAATATAAAAGCGAACAACCTTCAAACTAACCATGTCGAATCCGTTGCGATGATGTATGAAAAAGTCACATGGCGATATTGTGATGGCAATGTACAGCACACTGATGCATGGAATGAACGAAGCTAATCAAACCCTGATCAGTGACGCTTTTTGAACACCTTTATCAGATAAAGCGTGAGTGCTAAAAGACTCGCGCTTTCAATAACAGATGAAGCAATAATCAATTCACCGTAAAACCCCTCCGCATCACCCAAACCATATGCATAGGTAAAGTCAACAAATGCAGACTGATTTCCTTCGAGAAAGGTGAATGCTATTGAGTGATTAATCGGAATAAGGATAAAAAAAGCAAGGAAGAAAAATAAAATTTTTAGTGGAAATCTGATACCAGAACTATGCGCTACAGGCATCTGAAACACTCCCATCAATGACCTCAATTGTCCCATAAGAATAGAAACTGGTGCCTGGGATGTTTTTATTCCCATAAGTGTAAGTCATCAATGCCTGACGGATTTTTAGAAAATCACTACGATACTGCAAGGTAATACAACCTTGTGAGATACCGGCAGGGCCAATTGGATGAAGACGGAAGTTGCCGCGTTTAATACCTTCAATAAACGTATAATCGTCAATGAGTGCATCGTGGCGAAAAAGTCCAAACCACTCTGCATGAACAACAGGTGAACTGCCGGGCCATGACCAAAACTCTCGGCTCATATTATATAACATACTTTTCACGCCATTTGTTGGTCGCTTAACGATGTAATACAGACCTAAGGGTAAAGGTCCATTAAATGGAATGGATGCACATGCCGGGCGATTGCGATAATGATTATTACCTGAGAAAGCCATGAAATGGCCAATCCCCGGCAATATGAGTGGCGAGAACTGAGTACCCGTAAGAATAAACTTTCCGTTGATAGCCATGTAATTTCCTCCTGAAATTAACCATGGCACAATAACCACAAACGGTTTATGGGTGTTAATTAAATATCCCTGGATAGTCCAACACTGTGCATTCCATCACAGGTTGCAATCCAGACGCCGCAAAGGATGTCCCTACTTCACCGCCCCTTCCGTCACTCCACTGATAAACTTGCGCTGGAACACCAGGAACACCGCCACCAGAGGCAGAATCACAATCATCGCGCCCGCCATTAGCACTGGAATATCAATGGTGTTTTTGTTCTGGAAAAACATCATGCCGATTGGCAAAGTGCGCAGTTCATCCTTGTTGACCAGAATCAGCGGAATCAGGAACTCATTCCACGTCCAGATAAACAGCAGCAGCGCCAGCGTTGAGAGCGTGGGCCAGATGGCGGGCACCAGAATGCCCCACAGGATTTTGCGCCGGGATGCGCCGTCCATCACTGACGCTTCCACCAGTTCGCGCGGCACCTGCTGCAGTGCAGTGGCAATCATCAACGTGGTAAACGGCAGTGATAAGGCAATTTGTGGCAGGATTAGCGCCAGATACGTGTTCGTCAGCCCCATCCAGCGCAGTTCGTGGTAGAGCGGGATAATGAAAGCCTCGCTCGGTAGCACCATGCCCAGACCCAGCATCGCCGCTATCACCTTCTTACCAGGGATTTTCAGCCAGGCAAAACCAAATCCCGCCAGAATCCCTAACAAAATGCTGCTGATCACCACCGGAATCACCACCAGCACCGAGTTCATAAAGTAGACGTTGAAGTGCCCCTGCTGCCAGGCCGTCACGTAATTTTTAAAGTTCAGCGATGAAGGCAGCGTGAACACGCCCTGAAACAGCTCCATCTGCGTTTTGAACGAGGTCATCAGCGCCATTAAAAACGGCAGGATGGTCATCAGCGCGACAATCCAAATCAGTGCGCGTGAGACAACAGGCGTACCGCGCATCAGTGACGCTCCCGAATAGCAAAATGAATACAGGCGTTGATCATCAGCACAATCAACATACTGAACACGGCAACCGCAGACGCGTAGCCAAAGTAGTGCAGATCAAAGCCGTGCTTATACATAAAGATGTTGGTCACCATAGTCGAAGTGCCCGGCCCGCCTTGTGTCATCACATACACCAGATCGAAGGCCTTCAGGCTGGCAATCACCGTCAGCAGCAGCGCAATGCGCAGTTCCGGGCGCAGTGAGGGCAGCGTGATACGCATAAACTTCTGACGCCGTGAAGAACCATCCAAATCGGCGGCTTCTAACAGCGAAGGATCCATGCGCTGTAATCCAGCCATAAACAGCACCAGACAGAATCCAAAGAAATACCAGGTGGCGACAAAACCCACTGCCGGTAACGCCCAGGTGAAATCACCCAGCCACGACAGAGCCAACTGCGGCAAGCCAATCGCGCGCAGGAACTGATCGATAGGACCAAACGCTGGGTTATACAGCCAGCGCCACACCACGCCCAATACCGCCATCGGCATGATGTAAGGCAGAAAAAACAGAATACGCAATACGCTGCGCTCTTTGCCGTTGCGCGTTTCATACAGGAAGCTGCACAACAGCAGACCTACGCCAATTGGCAGCAAGGTGTAAAACAACATCAGCAGCGCGTTGTTGCCCAGCGCCACCCAGAACACCGGGTCCTGGAACATACGTACGTAGTTGCTAATACCGGTGAAAATCGGCAGGGAAATGCCATCCCACTCGGTGAAACTGATGCCGAGCGAGGCCAGCAGCGGCAGGAGTAAAAACACCGCATAGACCAGTACGGCAGGCAGAAGATAGAGCGCATTGCGCCAGGCAGATTTGTTCAGCATAACCTTACTCGCTTGCAGGCTAATTCACGGCCCGGCATTGCTGTCGGGCCGGACGTCATCAGTGCTTCAGGGTTTTCAGGTAACGTTGATAGTTGTTGTCGAAATTGGTGACCATCTGCTCCGGCGTCTGTCTTCCGGCCAGTAACAGCTGCACGTTCTGATTCAGCTCGGCGTTCATGGTCGGCGTGGCCCAGTCCAGATAATGGCCGAGGCCATCATGCTCGTTGAGGGTCACCCAAACCTGATATGTCTCTGCCAGCAACGGGTTATCCGCCGGGATTTGTGCATTCTTGCTGGTGCCTGCCGGCAGGAAGCCCACTTTCAACCAGCGGTTAGCCATCTCATCGGAAACGATGTAATCGATGAATTTGGCCGCCGCATCCTGCTGCTCTTTGGTTTTCGCGGTGTTGGTGATCGAGAACGCCAGATCGGTACCGCCCACCATTAGCGCATGCTGTACCCCCTCACCCATCGGCATCGCCGCGAAGTGCACATCTTTATTGTCTTTAAACTGGCCGAGATACCAGGTGCCGCTCACCAGGAACGCGGCCTGACCATTCTGGAACAGGGTGGCCGCATCATCATGACCAATGCCTTCAAAGCCGGGGAAGAAGTAGCCTTTGTCTTTCCAGCTTTTCATCATGCTCGCCGCTTTCACCAGCTTGTCGTCTTTGAAGGTGCCGCCGACGTCGTAGATCAGATCGTCGAGGGCTTTGCGATCTTTACTCTCAATCTGTGCTTCCCATACCGTACTCAGCAACTGCTGGCCCATATTGCCATCCAGCAGGCCGAGCATCATCGGCGGCGTACCCGCGGCTTTCAGTTTCTCCATTGCCGCTTCCAGTTCAGGCAGGGTTTTCGGTACCGCAACACCCGCTTTGTCCAGCAGCGCCTTGTTGTAATACAGACCCACCATTTCACCGAGACTCGCCACGCCATACAGTTTGCCGCTACCAAAGTCTTGCTTATCAGACCAGCGGTTACGCTTGAGGATCGAATCCGGGAAGCGCGTGGTCCAGCCGTAAGTTTTGGCATAATCGTCCAGCGGCCACAGCAGTTTGTCTTTCACCAGCGAACCCATATCGCCACCGCCCTGATTGACCTGCGCGATTTGCGGGCCATCACCGGCAGTCAGCGCCAGCTTCAGTGGAATGCGTGTGTCTTCAAAAGAGTGCACCGAGCGCTGGATGGTAATGCCCGGATTCTTCTGCTGGAACGCTTTCACCGCTTCATCCACGGCTTCGGTTTGCTGCGGATAGTTATAAATATCCCATTCGTTCAGCGTGACCGCTTGTGCCGTCGCCAGGGTCGCACCGAGCAAAATCCCGGCTGAAACCAGACGCGACACACTGCGCAGTGAGCTTTTCATAAGGGACGGACGTTTGGTTGAATCACACATCATGCTCGGTTTCTCCAACAGATGACTGGCATCCCTTCATCGCGACACCTGCATGTCCTGGCAGGTTGATTCAGCAGCAGTAATAACGACGTTAATTCATACTTACTTTATGAACAAAAGAAAGTCAAACACCCTCACTGCGGAATTTTTGCTCTGTGATACAGTGCAAACTGTGAGAAGAAAAGCGGGCTATGCAGTAGAGAATTCTGCATGACAGCCGCTGAAGCGCACACCATAAGAAGACATGCCTCTGCCGACAGCACAAATCACTTACGCCATTCAGCCGCATTAACCCACTGACAGACCATATGAAAATTCTATACTTATTGAGAGAGGTGAGAGGCCTCTGCGGCAAAATCATCCCAGAACACAGGCACCACAGGCTCTGCGCCGCTTCACGTGGCCGTTCACGCCACCGTCCGCCCTCAGGATTTACCTCGATGTTGTGCGGTAGCGCAATTATTACACCTTGAAAACTAAGTCAGCTTTATTTACCGTAAAATCTGTTTATCTCATGACCACAGAGGCACCACCATGACGGCTAAAGGTGTTATTCGCCGCGCCAGCGAGAGCGATTTTCCTGCCCTGTCGCGCATCTGCTTAGAAACGGCCAATGCGGGCACTGACGCCACCGCGCTCTATTCCGACCCGGCACTGCCCGGCCTGCGCTTTGTCATTCCCTACGCGCGCTTTGCGCCGGACTTTGCTTATGCCCTTGAAATAGAGGGGGAAGTGATGGGTTATGCGGTGGCAGCACCGGATACACGCGCCTTCGAAGCAGAACTGGATGCGCATTGGTGGCCACCGCTGCAACAGCAATATCGCGACTACACGCCGCGAGCCCCCCTCGACAGCAAAGTGCTGGACGCCATCCTCCAGCCAGATGCCGCTGCGGAACAACTGGTAGCGCAATGGCCTGCACATCTGCACATCAATCTGCTGCCGCCAGCCCAGCAAGGCGGCTGGGGACGAAAACTGATTGAGCAACTGCTGCAGGATCTGCGCGCCGCTGGCGTGTCGGGTGTTTATCTGGGCGTGAGTCTGCAAAACGAGAAGGTATGCGGCTTTTATCAACGTCTTGGTTTCACACACATTATGCGCAGCAACGCCATCTACATGGGTCAACTACTCTGATTGAGGCCTCACCATGACCAGCCTGCACCTGCAAAGCGTTAAAAAGTCCTACGACCATGTGAATGTGATCCACGGTATCGATCTCACCATTAACAGCGGCGAGTTCGTGGTGTTTGTCGGCCCTTCCGGCTGCGGTAAATCGACCTTGCTACGCATGATTGCCGGGCTGGAGGAGATCAGTGACGGCAAGCTGCTGATTGAAGGCGCAGACATGACGCACCAGCCCGCCACCGAGCGTGGCATTGCCATGGTGTTTCAGTCCTATGCGCTCTATCCGAATATGACGGTGCGCGGCAATCTGGCTTACCCGCTGGAAGTGATGAAGAAATCTAAAGCGGAAATTGAGAAAGCGATTAGCCAGACGGCTGCGCGTCTGCATCTGACAGAGTTGCTGGATCGCCTGCCACGTGCGCTCTCCGGCGGCCAGCGTCAGCGTGTGGCCATTGGTCGCGCCATCATCCGCCATCCACGCATTTTCCTGTTTGATGAGCCGCTCTCCAATCTGGATGCTGAGCTGCGGCTACAGATGCGCATTGAGATCGCTCGCCTGCACGCCTCACTGGGCAACACCATGATTTATGTCACGCACGACCAGCTGGAAGCGATGACGCTGGCCGACCGCATCGTGGTACTTCGTCAGGGCAAAATTGAGCAGGTGGGTGCTCCGATGGCGTTGTATCACGATCCCGACAATCTGTTTGTCGCCGGGTTTATCGGTTCTCCGAAGATGAACTTCCTGCAGGCGGAAATTGCCACGATCGCGCCAGGTGCCGTGCAGCTGCGCGTGCCTGCCTTAGGCATTCACACGCTGACCATGAAGATCGACGCAGCCTGCCATGAAGGACAAAAAGTCACGCTGGGAATCCGACCTGAACACTTCTCGCCGGCTAATCAGGATACCGATGCGCTGAGCTTTAGCGCTGATTTGTCATTCAGCGAGATGCTGGGGCACACCAACTATCTTTACCTGGATATCGGTGAGGAGAATTTACTGGTGATTGAGGAGCGTAACGCGGCAGAACATGAGATTGGCGACCGCGTCAGCTATCAGATCAATGCTGAGCGCGGAATGTTGTTTGATGAGCAGGGATTGCGCCTGCGTTAAGCGCCTGAACGAAGCAAGCGCCGTAGTTATGCTACGGCGCTCTCCTTATAACGAGCGAACAACGTCGATGCAGATCGCGCCACTACAGCTATTGCTGCTTTAAGACACCGTCTCTTCATCAGCCTGCGCCGCCAGTAAATCCAACAGCTTATTCACCGCAAAACCTGCCGCACCCTGTGCCCACATCCGATTCGACTCAGTGAGGAACTGCAGCGGCGTCATCTGCGGCGTGATCTTCAGGCGATAGGTCTGGAAGCTCTGGGTGATGTGGTCGAGCAGGATGCGCGAGGCCATCTGCGGCTCCATCGCCAGATACACCACGTCAGGATCGTAAGCCACCGACAGATTCGCCAGCGACATGCCCAGATGCTGCCCGGCCTCCGCCAGCGCGCTAAGCACTTCAGGTGTGGGCTGGCTATCCAGATCGCGTAACGTCTGCGGCAGCGCCTCTTTCAGTGAAACTGCCACACGCTGCAAAATCGCCTGTGACGAGGCGACATCTTCCAGCAAACGTTCGGAGCCATCACCGAGCAATGACACACCAATCTCACCGGCTTTGCCATGGCGGCCGCGATAGAGCTGGCGATCCAGTAAGATTCCCGCCCCGATCCCTTTGCCAAAGGTGGCGATCACCGCTGACTGTGCATGGCCCAACTGGCCAAATACCAGCGCGGCCATGGCTAAGGCATTGGCATCATTTTCGATAAAGACCGGCAGTGAAAAACGTTCTTCCAGCAGGCGGGCAATCGGCACGTTGTTCCAGCCCAGCGCGCGTGACAAGACGCAAACACCGTTGCTGGCATCCACCAGCCCCGAGAGGGCCAGCCCAATGGCACCGACTTTCTTTCCTTCCACACCACGCAAAAACTTCGCCAGCGCATCACCCAGTTGCTTGGGGGTCATCGCGCCTGAAGGGATCTGCTGTTCACCAATAATGTTGCCGCTGAGATCGGTTAAGACGATCAAATTACGTTCGGCGTTAAGCTGAATGCCGACCACGCTGGCGTGATCCGGGTTGAGGCCGAGCAGGGTTTTCGGTCGTCCCATTGATACACGACGCAACCCCAGCTCCTGCACAATACCGCCGGAGAGCAAGCGGTTGGTGGCCTGCGAAACCGTGGACATACTCAGGCCGCTACGGACTTTGAGGTCAGACTGGCTGATTGGCGCATTTTCGACAATCAGCCGCAAAATGCGTGCAGTTACGTTGGGAGCGCTCATGGATCTCTTTTTTAAGTTATAAGAGGCTAAGCCGGTTGCTGGCTGAACTGGCTGGCAAGGCGCAGTGCGCCGCTTAAGGCATCGCCCTGCGGCTGCACAAGCTGTGCAGCAATCTCGGCCGGTAACCAGGGCTGAATCGGCGCCGCGAGCCCCCCCATCAGGGCCAGTTTGCCGTGACTGCGTGCCAGCAAGGGTTGCACCATCTGCACGATATCGGCAGCGGCCTGCTGCACCAGCGCAATACCATGGGGATCGCCCTGCTGTGCAGCGGCAAAGACTTCAGGTACCACGCTGCCCCACTCGGCGGGTGTTGCCTGCTGTGACCAGAGTAACATCTGTTCCGGGCTGTGTTGATGCAACGCCATAATACGTTCAGTCAGCGCTGAAGCAGGCACGATAGCTTCGTGCGCCAGCAACGCTAAGCGCCGTGCACGGCGTCCAAGGATGGCGCCTGAACCGGCATCCGACAGGGCAAAACCCCAGCCACCCAGCAGGGTAAACTGCGCGCCGTCCCAGGCTGCGCCCTGGCTGCCCGTCCCGACAATCAGCACCGCGCCTGGTGCACCATCGTGCGCACCCGCGCAGGCGATCTCGACATCGGTAAACAGATAACGCGCCTGACAACGAGGCTGCCAGCTTTGCAGCCGTGAATGCACCGATGCCACATTGGCCCCCGCCAAACCCGCCACCAGCAGGGTGCGGTCACGCGCATCAGCAGCCAGCCCCGCTTGTTGAAAGAGCCTGTCGATGACCGATTCAATGGCGTTGATGGCGGCATCATACTGCGACCAGACATTGGCGGGCCCGCCCGTTGCTTCCGCCAGCACGTGGCCAGCGTGGTCCGTCAGGCGCCCGCGACAGTGTGTACCACCGCCATCAATACCCAGCAAAAGTGATTGCACGCGCTTCCTCCTGCCTGCCACGAACGGCATGATGCTTATAGATGTGCGAAAGATAGGGGAAAAAAACTTAAATCGCAATCACAAATAAATACGCATTCCTTATAGTTAATTAATATTCATTTAAAACATAAAGATAACAAAAAGCACCAATTTGAGATCGGCGTTAAGGATTGACATTAGTTTTTCTGCCGTAATAAGTTAATGGTCAGATTATCAGCAGCCTGATGGGTCGGGCAGCTAACAAGCAACGGGCTTCAGGGGTACAACATGAAAGTGGGCATTATTGGTCTGGGCTTTCGTCTTTCTCATGTGGTGAAAGAGTTCAACAAAGCTGACGCAGAGTTCTCCGTGGTGGGTTACGTCGATCCGGCTCCCGCTGGCTTGCCAAATCTTCACACCTTCGGCATTGATGCCGGGCAGGCGTTCGACAGCGTGGATGCGCTGCTCCAGCACGGCGGTTTCGAACTGTTGCTGGTAGGGTCACCCAACTTTATGCACCTTGAGCATATTCGGCAGGGGCTGGCAGCCGGTTACACCGTGTTTACCGAGAAACCGGTGGTGATCAATGAAGAACAAACCATGGCGATGGCACAACTGGTACAACAATATGGGCATGAGCGCATTCTGGTCGGCCTGGTGCTGCGTTACTCACCGCTGTATCACGATCTGTTGAACGCACGCGATGAAAATCGTCTCGGTGAAATCACCTCAATCGAAGCCACTGAACACATCAAGCCTTATCACGGCGCCTTCTTCCAGCGCGACTGGCGACGTCTGGAAAAATACGCCGGTCCTTATATTCTGGAAAAATGCTGCCACGACATCGATCTCTATCAGGGATTGGTCGGTGAACGCCCGGTGCGCGTAGCCAGCTTTGGTGGACGTAAGAACTTCACCCCGCAGCATGCACCCACCGGGGCTGTCACGCCGCAATCAGAGGTGTATCACGTGAAGCCCAGCGGCTGGTCGAGCACGGATGCGGTGTTTGACGGCGACGCCGATATCGTCGATTACCAGACGGCGCTGATCGAATACGCCAATGGCGCAACTCTCGCCTTCCACGCCAACCTCAACGTGCCGGATGAATTTCGTCGTTTCTGCGTGATGGGCACCGACGGCATGGCCGAGGGCGACTTTGTGCGTAACTACTTCCGCGTACACAACGCCCGTACCGGCGAGCGCGAAGTCGATACCACCTACAGCGGCAATGCTTATGACGGTCACTATGGTGCCGATGCGTTGATGGCTGAAGAGATCGTCAAACACATTAAACAGGGAACGCCACTGAAAGTATCCGTGGTGGATGCACTGGAAGCGGGTCTGACCGCGATCAAAATCGATGAAGCACGAAAATCGAAAACCGTGGTGGATATGACAGACAGCTGGAAACAATTTGACGCCAGCCTGGGGAAAGCCGCGACCGTATAAGGTCAACCTCCCCGCGCAGATCCCCCTTTGCGCGGGGCTTTTCATGGCAGTGCAGAGTGGTGACATCATTAACCGGCCCGCGAGCCGGTTTTTGTTGGCACTTAACCTGCGTTTTCATTCTCCAGCTTCTGCCGTTTGCGCAGATGCGGGAAAATCGTCATCCAGACCGCTACCACCACCAGCGTGCCAATACCGCCAAGTGCTGCGGCAGGCACCGCACCCATCCACGCTGCCAGCATGCCTGACTCAAACTCACCCAGCTGATTTGAGGTGTTAATAAAGATGGCGTTGACCGCATTCACGCGACCGCGCATGTCATCCGGCGTATCCAGCTGCACCAGCGCGCCGCGAATCACCATGCTCACCATGTCGAACCCACCCAGCGCGGCCAGCGCCAGCAGAGAGAGCCATAATTGCGTGGAGAGCGCGAACACCAGCGTGGCGACCCCAAAGCCCGCCACCGAACCAAACATAATCATGCCGACGTGTTTTTCCAGCTTGTGACGGCTGAGCCACACGCCAACAATGAGCGCCCCTACAGAAGGTGCACCGCGCAGCATGCCCAATCCCCAGGGGCCGGTATGCAGAATATCCTGCGCGAAGATCGGCAACAGCGCGGTGGCACCTCCCAGTAACACGGCGAACAGATCGAGAGAGATCACACCCAACACATCTTTGCGCTCACGAATAAAACGCACGCCCGCAAACATGGTGGTGAGATTCATCGGCATCCGCGTTTGGGGTGGACGTTCATAGCGAAGGCGGCTGACCAACACCAGAGAGAAGAGATAAAACAGGGCGGAGACGCCGTAAACCACCTCGGGACCGGCCACATACAGCAGGCCACCTAAGGTTGGGCCGACGATCACTGCAGCCTGGCCGCCCACTGAACTCGCCGCCATGGCACGCGCGAGAATCGGTGGAGGCACCAGCGCAGGGAGCATCGACGTGATCGACGGCCACTCCAGCGCTTTGGCCACGGAGATCAGAAACACCAGTCCCCAAATTTCAATTTTATCCGCCCAGTGCATCAGCGTCAGTGCCACCAGGCCAAGCAGAGCTAGCCATTCAATCAATTGCCCGACCAGCACAATGCGGCGGCGATCAAACTGGTCGGCAAGATGGCCGGCCGGCAGAGCCAGTAATACCGAAGGCAGGAACTGCATCAGACCAATCATCCCCAACGCCATCGCGCTGTGCGTAAGGGCGTAGATTTGCCAGCTAACCGCCACGGAGAACATCTGGAAACCAAACGATGAACAGGTGCGCGCCAGCCAGAAGGCGACAAACGACCTGTGCCGCAACAGAGAGTCTTCTGCTGCGGATAACGGTGAAGCCATATTTTATCCCATCCTAAATCATCTTCCGGCCAGCATCATTGCACCAGCCTGGTGAAAAGCCGTTTACCGACTCTCATTATCATTTTGCGGCCACAGAGTGCGACATCTGACGCTGGCAAGCAATGGCTAGCCGTGCGCTTTAAAAACAGTTGCTTATCTAAAATTTAACTAAGCATAGAGTTCTGAATATTAGCAGGCTGATTGTTTTCACCTGAAAATATCTGAATCATTCCAGAAATTCCAATAACTCAATATTAAATACATCTTTTAGCCGCCATATCTCTCTATCAGAGACAGCTAAAAAAGGTGACCTTAACAAACATTTCGATCTATATTGGAAGCGTAAAGATCACAGCAACCTTGCCGTCCTTATAATAATTAAGACGTTCCAGTTAATTAATTTATTCATAGAGATAAATGGAAAACAGTTCATACAATCCTTATGTTACTGAGCGTATCCGTCGCCTCGACGGGGCACTGATGGGCGTGTGTTATTCAGCACCCTTTATGCATTGTGAACAGGAAAGCACAGTATTACTTAACGGAAGCAACATAATTTCACTGCACAATCAGTTGCCCGATACGCCCGAACGAATAATTATCCCTTTAGTGGGAAATACTCTTGCGCGCTTTTTAAAGGCGCCAGAAAAATATCCCAGCCTGCAAATGGAAAATGTCTCCCTTGCTATCAATTATGCCAGTTTAGTTAAGCATGAAGCGGCATTACGAGAAGCCGCACAGCATCACGCATTCTGGCTTTATGATTTGGCTCCGCCAGGAACGTGCTGGAAGAATATTGCCTCTTTTCCCTTCAGGGGAATTGTCCTGAACGATGATTTCTTCAATGATAATTATCTCAAGTTCAGCTTTCCCTTTTTGCTCGGATCCTGCCGGGAAAGAGAAGCAGAGGTGATATTACGCACTCCGCAATTAACTCTGCCGTTGTCTGTCTATGAAGACCTGCAACTTTCTGGCTGGCAGGAACAACGCATCAGCAACACCCTGTTTTAAGTGTAAACGCTTACACGAAATGCCGCCTCTTGCCGTTATGTCCCGATCTCTTCGGGCATAACGTTAGAATCTCCTCATAAAATGTCGCACTACTACCATTCCACAAGCGCAAAGCACTAAAAAAATCAAACCCGTTAACGTTTTTAAGATAAAATTTAACGCAAAGGGATCATCTGGCGTAACGGAAGCGCTGCGATCGAACATTTTAAGTCACTTCGTACTCTATGTCGGGAAACAACCTAATGCGTTGTTTCCTTTTAAGTTTATGGCAAAGAAAGAGGTTAATATTATGGGGAAAGCTTCCTCATCTTTTGGCGTGATTCGCTTTATGACGGTGCTGTTCGCACTGCTCACAGGCGCATTTATGCTGGTAGGCGGTGTATGGCTAGCCGCAATTGGTGGTTCCTGGTACTACGTTATTGGCGGTGTGATTATGTTGATCACCGCTATCCTGCTGTGGCGCCGTAGCGGTGCAGCGATCATGCTGTATGCACTGTTGCTGTTGGCAACGCTGGTGTGGGGCGTTTGGGAAGTTGGTTTCGACTTCTGGGCGCTGGCACCACGTACCGATGTGCTGGTGATCTTCGGCATCTGGCTGATTCTGCCGTTTGTGTATCGCGGTCTGAATCACGCAGGTAAAGGCGCACTGGGTCTGATGGCCGTTGCGCTGATTGCCAGCGTGCTGGTGCTGGCGTGGGCAGTGTTCCACGATCCGCAGGAGCTGAACGGTGAAATCCCAGCGGCGGCAGATAATGCCCCGCAAGCACAGCCGCTGAGCAACATCAAGGATGCTGACTGGCCTGCGTACGCGCGTGACCAGCAAGGCACGCGCTTCTCTCCACTGAAGCAAATCAACACCGGTAATGTGAAAGAGTTGCAGGTAGCCTGGCAGTTCCAGACGGGCGATCTGAAAACCCCGAACGACCCAGGTGAAATCACCGACGAAGTGACGCCGATTAAAATCCGCGACACCTTGTATCTCTGCTCACCGCACCAGATTCTGTTTGCGCTGGATGCAAAAACCGGTAAGCAGAAGTGGAAATTTGATCCGGGCTTAAAACCGAATCCAACCTTCCAGCATGTGACCTGTCGTGGTGTCTCTTACCATGAAATGCCAGCAGCAGCGGATGCGTCTAACACCCAGCCTGCGCTGTGTTCACGTCGCATTTATCTGCCAGTGAACGACGGTCGTCTGTTCGCGCTGGATGCCGAAACCGGTGAACGTTGTGCCGCGTTTGGTAACAACGGTGAGCTGGATCTGCAGCACAAACAGCCGGTACTGACCCCAGGCCAGTATGAGCCGACTTCACCACCGATCATCACGGATACCACTATCGTGATCGCCGGTGCGGTCACCGATAACTACTCAACCCGTGAACCGTCAGGCGCTATTCGTGGCTTTGATGTGAATACCGGTAAACTGCTGTGGGTGTTTGATCCGGGCGCGAAAGATCCCAACGCGATTCCAGATGATGAACATACCTTCACCATGAACTCGCCGAACTCCTGGGCACCGGCAGTATACGATCCAAAACTGGATACCGTATTCCTGCCAATGGGCGTGACCACACCAGACATCTGGGGTGGTAACCGTACGCCTGACCAGGAACGTTTCGCGAGCAGCGTACTGGCACTGAACGCCACCACCGGCAAGCTGGTGTGGTCGTATCAGACCGTGCATCACGATCTGTGGGATATGGACCTGCCGTCACAACCGACGCTGGCCGATATCACTGACAAAGATGGCAACACCGTTCCGGTGATTTATGCCCCGGCCAAAACCGGTAACATCTTTGTCCTGGATCGTCGTACCGGTAAGCCAGTTGTCCCCGCACCGGAAACTCCAGTGCCACAGGGCGCTGCGAAAGGTGATCACGTATCCCCAACTCAGCCGTACTCCGAACTGACCTTCCGTCCGAAGAACAATCTGACGGACAAGGACATGTGGGGCGCAACCATGTTCGACCAACTGGTGTGCCGCGTGATCTTCAAGCGTCTGCGCTACGAAGGTCCGTTCACCCCGCCGTCTGAGCAAGGTACGCTGGTGTTCCCTGGTAACCTCGGTATGTTCGAGTGGGGCGGTATCGCGGTAGATCCACATCGCCAGATCGCGATTGCTAACCCAATGGCGCTGCCGTTTGTCTCTAAACTGGTGCCACGCGGTCCGGGTAATCCGATCGAGCCACCAGCCGATGACAAAGGCGGTTCAGGTACTGAAACCGGTATCCAGCCACAGTACGGTGTACCGTACGGCGTCGAGCTGAATCCGTTCCTGTCTCCGTTGGGTCTGCCATGTAAACAACCGGCCTGGGGCTATGTCTCAGCGGTTGACCTGAAAACCAACGAAACCGTGTGGAAAAAACGTATCGGTACCGTTCGCGACAGCGCGCCGGTTCCGGTTCCGTTCAAAATGGGTATGCCAATGCTGGGCGGCCCAATTACCACGGCCGGTAACGTGTTCTTTATTGGTGCGACTGCCGATAACTATCTGCGCGCGTTCGACACCAACACCGGGGAAATGCTGTGGCAGGCACGTCTGCCAGCCGGTGGCCAGGCAACACCGATGACCTACGAAGTAGATGGCAAGCAGTACGTTGTCATTGCTGCAGGTGGTCACGGTTCGTTTGGTACTAAGCTGGGCGATTACGTCATTGCCTACGCACTGCCAGATGCTAAATAAGTTTCTGGATTGATGTGACAAAGGCGGGCTGTGAAGCCCTAATGCTTGTCAGTTAAGATCTTAATGGAGGCCGCAACGGATAACGTTGTGGCCTCTTTTTTACCGCCCTTGGGTAATGCCGCACTCTTCTTTCCGGCAGCACCAGCCCTG
>NZ_JBBCKX010000030.1:0-63568 GCF_037153115.1 Pantoea sp. USMM079 | reverse complement strand
AGAACGGTTTTCTGATTTTGGTACAGAATCGGTGGAGCGGTAGTTCAGTTGGTTAGAATACCTGCCTGTCACGCAGGGGGTCGCGGGTTCGAGCCCCGTCCGTTCCGCCACTTAATTGATAAGCCCTGACTTAATAAGTCAGGGCTTTTTCATGTCTAAAATTCCAGCTCAATTGTTGATTTAATCACAATATTCTTCTGCTTATAAGCGGATTTTTCAGCAATAATAATGCTGCCACAATGTTCCCCATCGAAATCATTCACAAAACGATGAGGAAAACATGACAATCCCTGCCTTTGGTTTAGGTACTTTCCGCCTGCAAGACGATGTTGTAATTCATTCCGTAAAGACAGCACTGGAACTGGGTTATCGTGCCATCGACACCGCGCAAATCTATGAAAATGAGGCTGCTGTTGGTCAGGCCATTTTTGAAAGTGGAATAGATCGTCACCAACTCTTTATTACCACCAAGATTTGGATCGAAAATCTCACTGCTGAAAAACTCATACCGAGTTTGCAACAAAGTCTGTCAAAACTGCGCACCGAGTATATTGATCTTACATTGATTCACTGGCCTTCACCTGGCGCAGCAGTCCCGGTGAAAGAGAGTATGCAGGCATTAATGGCAGCGAAAGAGGCGGGCCTGACGCGCCAGATTGGCATATCAAACTTCCCGATTGCGCTAATGAGAGAGGCCATTGCCGCAGTTGGCATTGAAAATATTGCCACCAACCAGATTGAACTCCATCCCTTCCTGCAAAACAGCGAGGTGGTTGAATTTGCTAAGCAGCAAGGAATGCACATCACGTCTTACATGACTCTGGCTTACGGTGAGGCACTAAAGGATGCGACCATCCAGTCGATTGCACGCAAACATCAGGCGACACCGGCACAAATCGTTCTGGCGTGGGCGATGCAATCTGGCTTCAGCGTGATCCCTTCTTCAACTAAGCGCGATAATCTGGCCAGCAATATGGATGCTGCTAACTTAATGCTTGATGCGGAGGATATGAAAAGCATCTCATCACTGGATCGCCAGCAGCGGTTGGTTAGCCCTGAAGGGTTGGCTCCGGACTGGGATTAAGTGACGAAATATTCAGCCCTGCATTCGCCAGGGCTGTTGCTTAACCCACTCACTGAGAAAGTCGATAAAAGCACGTGCTCGTTGGCTAACGCCCAGATCGCTGTAATAGACCGCGTTGAACGGCATCGCTACGGGTACTCGCTGTTGTGCCAACACCTCAATAAATGTCCCATCCGCGATTTCACTGTCTACCATATAATCGGACAAACAAGCGATACCTTGATCATCGAGACAAAGTTGTTTAATAGTTTCACCGCTGTTTGAGGACATTCCCGGCACGATGTCATAAAGGTCATGACCATTCTCAGACACAGGCCAACGGTTCAGGCGCAGCGGTTCTACAAATCCAAGGCATTCATGATTTATCAAATCCGATGTAGAGAGGGGGACACCCCTTTTCGCCAGATAAGCCGGAGTTGCTACCAATTTGCGATAGCTGATAAACAGCAAACGTGCTCGTAAGGTCGAATCCGTCAGGTTGCCTGCGCGAATAGCTACATCGACTTTACGTTCAATCAGATTGATAAAGCTCTCCGACGAGATAAGCGACAGGGTGACGTCGGGGTAGCGCTCACGGAAGGGTTTAATCATCGGCAGAATCAAATGCAGAATGACCGGCGTGGCTGCGTCTATGCGCAGAAGACCTTGCGGAGCTTGCTGTCGTTCCATTAACTCATTTTCAGCAGTCGACATCTCCTGTAGGAGCTTCTGAACGCGTTTAAAGTACTGCTCACCTTCCTGAGTCAGTGCGAGCTGCCGGGTGGTGCGCGTGAGTAAAGCCACTCCAAGTTTGTTCTCCAGTTTTTTGACAGTGCGACTCACAGCCGAATTCGCCATCTGCAGTTGTTCCGCCGCACGGCTAAAACTGCCGCTTTCTACCACAGCAATAAAAACTTTCAACTCATCCGACGATGCTTTCATTATGCTCTCCTAAGCAAAAGTCTATTCTCACTTTGCATCTTTTTGTCATTAAAGCATGAGTCGATAATGGCGCCCATCAAAACATACATGGGAGTCAATCATGCCACTTGCACTCTGGGCGCTGACTATCAGCGCCTTCGCTATCGGAACCACTGAGTTCGTGATCGTAGGCTTAATCCCTACGATTGCGGAACAACTTAACATCACGCTACCTTCAGCTGGTATGTTGGTCTCAATTTACGCCCTTGGTGTCGCCGTGGGAGCGCCAGTGCTGACTGCTTTAACCGGCAAAGTGCCGCGCAAGCCACTGCTGATAGGGCTGATGGTGCTTTTTACGGTGGGCAACCTGGTCGCCTGGTTGGCACCGAACTATGAGACGTTGGTCGTTGCTCGCTTGCTAACGGGACTCGCGCACGGTGTATTCTTCTCGGTCGGTTCAACGATTGCTACCAGTCTGGTGAGTAAGGAGAAGGCTGCAAGTGCCATCGCCATCATGTTTGGCGGTCTGACGGTGGCATTGGTAACCGGAGTGCCCTTGGGTACACTGATTGGTCAGCACTTTGGGTGGCGTGAAAGTTTCCTCGCAGTTTCCTTGTTAGGTGTCATTGCTTTAGTCAGCAGCATGGTACTGATACCGCGTAATGTTGCGCAGCCACCTGTTACCACTTTGGCACAGCAAGCGCGCGTCATGGTGAACCCACGCCTGCTATTAATCTATGCTATTACCGCGTTGGGCTACGGCGGCGTGTTTACCGCCTTCACTTTCCTGGCGCCGATGATGCAGTCATTGGCCGGTTTTTCCCCTGCAGCGGTCAGTGTCATTCTGCTGGGATACGGTATCTCCGTCGCCATCGGTAATATCTGGGGTGGCAAGTTGGCCGATCGTCACGGGGCTGTACCCGCGTTAACGCTAATCTTTAGCGCATTGGCGGTATTGCTGTTGATATTCCAGTTTACGGCTAATACACACTTTATGGCGCTGGCAACGGTGCTAGTGATGGGGATTTTTGCCTTCGCTAACGTACCGGGCCTGCAGGTCTATGTGGTGCAGAAGGCTGAGTCCTATGCGCCTGGTGCAGTTGATGTGGCGTCAGGACTGAATATCGCGGCGTTTAACATCGGGATTGCACTAGGGTCATTGGTTGGTGGTCATATTGTCGAACACTATGGTCTGGCTCAAACCCCCTGGGTTGGTGCTGTCATTGTTTTGCTCGCGCTATTGCTGGTAAGACTGAGCGGTCAGCTCGACAAACCCCGTACTGCATTTGCCACGGAATAATGAGGTCAACAACCCGCTAAAGGGCGGGTTGTTACCGTAATATGCTGTGAAGCTAATTCCGACAATTAACAACGCCAATTGAAACCCTGTCCTAAAATCCCTATAACTGTCAGGTGAAGTTGTAGTCGTAAATCAGCCAGGCGGGAAAGTGCGAAAGAAAACATATGCAATGCGTTACACAGCGGGTCAGCCTGCAGAGCGGATATTTCCGCCTGGGGCGATGTTGCATCTGGGACAGGCGCTGCCGCCTGGTGCACCGTTACCTGCGGATCCTGCATTGCGGGTTTTAGTCTGGAATATCTTCAAGCAGCAGCGGGCTGATTGGATGTCCGTACTGCAGGGTTTCGGCAAAGATGCTCACCTTGTTTTACTTCAGGAAGCACAAACCACCCCTGAGTTGGTCAAATTCGCCACCAGTAACTATCTGGCGGCCGATCAGGTACCTGCCTTCGTCTTACCCCAACATCCCTCCGGCGTGATGACGCTCGCTTCTGCGCATCCTGTGTATTGCTGTCCACTGCGTGAACGCGAACCTTTGTTACGCCTGGCTAAGTCGGCGCTGGTGACGGCCTATCCACTGCCGACCGGCGAAATGCTGATGGTGGTCAATATCCACGCGGTGAATTTCAGCCTTGGCGTGGATGTCTACAGCAAGCAACTTGGTCCGATTGGCGAACAGATTCAACATCATTGCGGACCGGTGATCATGGCCGGCGATTTCAATGCCTGGAGCCGTCAGCGCATGAACGCGCTGTATCGCTTTGCCGAAGAGATGGCATTACACGAAGTGAATTTCACGGATGACCATCGGCGTAAAGCGTTTGGCCGTCCGTTAGATTTTGTCTTCTACCGTGATATGAAAGTTAGCGAGGCTTCTGTGCTGGTCACGCGCGCTTCTGATCACAATCCACTGTTAGTCGAGTTCACGCCAACAGCGCTTGCCCGCTAAGTCTCAATGAACGCAATCGCCCGCACCGGCGAGGCTGACCCGCGCTCAATTCGAAGTGGTAGTGCAAGAAAGCAAAAATGCGCAGGCAACATCTCTAAGTTAGCCAGATTTTCGATAATAAGATTATCGTTACCCAGTACAGCTAAATGTGCGGGATTTTCTGCATTGCCAAAGGCATCGAGCGAGAGGGCATCGGTGCCAAATACCTTTACACCTTTTGCAATCAGATAAGCAGCACCTTCCGCAGAAAGCCCCGGCCAATCCTGCAGAAATGCGCTGTGATCGGGTTTAAGAGCCCATTTTTCATGCCAGCCTGTGCGAAAAATGACGATGTCATCAGCCTCAATTGCGCCAAAGTCCCTTTCCCAAAGTTGAATGTCCTTAACACCAAAAGTGTGGCAGGGCGCAATATGTCGCATATCCAGCAGCAAGCCCCGGCCCATTAACTGGCATACATCAATCTCTTCGATTGTCTTGCCGCCTTCAATAAAGTGTGAAGGAGCATCGACATGAGTCCCGCAATGATCCCCCATGATTATCTGGCAGTTATAATTTCCATCGCCGGTTGAATAAGTTTCATTATCCGCACGGATAAATTTCGGGTGTGTCGGCCATACGGGCATGCTGGTTTGATGTAAATGACTCAGTTCTACTATTTTGCTGCTGCGAATCTGTTTCCAGAGAGCTGTCATGTCATCCTCACTTATTCACATTTACCGTTTCTTTGAGCAGGGCAAGGGGAATGCAAGAAAGCAGCAGCATCCCGACGATTACGGCATAGTGCACGCTGAAACCCCACGTATGGATAATCCAGCCGCTAACAGGGGCGACCAGAATGCCAGCGATACCCACCGCCAAACCAATCATCAATCCAAGGCTCGAAGCTGCTGCATGAGGTGAAGAATCAATCAGCAGCGCATACGCAACAGGATAGGGCGAATTGCGGAACAGCCCCCAAAAAATCAGGATCCCCCAGGCAAGTGCGGCAGAATGAATAAAAATGCAGAGCGAACAGGCAAGGATCCAGCCCGCGATAATGATCGTCAGAGATGTCTTACGCCCGCGTTTATCCGAAAAACTGCCCCAAACGATCTGACCAATCCAGCCGGTGATACCCGAAGCACCCGAAATGATGGCGGCGGTGGATAGGTCCAAACCGACCTCACGTGTGAGTTGAAGGGTTAAGAAGTTTGCAATCCCCATTTCAGCCCAGATAAAACCAAAGACCAGTGCAATCGCCATCAGGCAATTACGGTTTTTAAGGCAGCTAAAGGAATTTTTCAGGCTGGATTTCTGCGGTTTGGCTTCGATCGGGCGAGTCAGTTTGTGTTCGTCGATCCAGTTAAAGACGCGTTGATGATTTTTTTTGGTTCCTATAATCAACTGCAATACCACGATGATTAACCCGATCAAAGGGATAAACAGAAATGCATGGCGCCAATCACCAAACATTAAAATCGCAGCAATTAAAATCGGACCAATGAATTGCCCAAGCGGAAAACCGGTGTGATGTACGCCAATGGCGAAACCTCGATTTTCTTTTTGCCACCACTCGCCGAGCAATGCCACATTAATTGGCTCTGAGCCGCCGGTACCCATCCCCATAAAAACACGCAGCGCCTGAAATGCCCCCAGCGATTTGCAAAATGCTGTAGCAACACCAGATATGATCTCCACCAAAACTGCCAGGCACCAGCTATAGCAGCGGCGATAACCGCTACCGATATAATCGGAAAGCAGGCCAAATAGCACCGCACCTGACAACGTACCGAAGAAGCTTAGCGAGTTAATCCACCCAGCCTGCACTTCACTAAGATTGAAATCCTTCATTATTGCCGGCAATAGGGTGGGTAAGATGATACGGTCTATCGAGTTCATCAATATAGCAAGTGTCGTGATGACCAGCATGGCCCATGATAAAGGATGGGCACGTGGTAACCAGCGTGGTGTTGTCGTGTTCGTTTGCTGCCCTGAAGCATTATCTGCTTCCTTAAGCTGTTCGTTAAGGCTATCGCTCATTCTCAACCCTTATCCTACCGATGGTTTATCGAATCACTGAACTCACGGTTCAGCGATAGAGTGAATGCACGCCATGTAACATTTAAATTACGAATGCGGCGCCTTTCGTTAACACTATCGGTTGGCTTCTACCATACAAGTTGCTCCGGGTGGATATTTGACCAACATCACGTCTAAGGGTTTTTAATCGGGATAAAAGTCTTCAGAAGGGGAATGAGGAGAAAGATAACAGGTTGCCACGACCTCGTTGAGGTAATAAAAATGAAAAAGGCTGACAAAAGTCAGCCTTTTCGACGCATTAGGTATCAGGTGTTGCGCTATTCTTCACAAACAGCGTGAGCTTATCGCCCGGCTGAATGTCTTTAGCGTCACTGTTCCAGCGCATAACATCCTGGGTGTTCACACCATGACGTTTTGCAATACTGGCAAAAGAATCACCCTTACGAACACGGTAGGTGATGCTGTTGCCGTTATCAGCCAACTGCGTTGCTTTGCCGCCCACCGTCAATTTCTGACCGATGCGTACTGAAGCACTACGCAAGTTGTTCTGCTGTTTCAGTGCACTGACGCTGACGCCAAGCTTGTTAGCAATTGCTGACAAGGTGTCGCCTTTGCGTACCGTGTAGTTGTTTCCTGCTGCACTGACTTTCGCCATTTCAACAGGCTGCACGGATGCAATGTCACCGGATGCCAGTGAATTGCGCAGCTTAGCAACGTTGGACTTAGGCACCATAATATAGTGCGGTCCGTTTGGCGCAGTGGTGCCATTTTTATAACCGGCGTTGAAGCTCTTCAACTTGTTGAGCGACATGCCGGCCATATCTGCAGCCTGCGTCAGTTCAATTTGCTGTCCCACTTCCACACGTGCTAAAGCACGGCTTTCGTTCGGGGTCGGCAATTTGATACCGTACTGCTTGTTGTTCTTGAGGATTTCACTCAAGGCCAACATCTTAGGTACATAGACCGTGGTTTCGCGTGGTAACGATAAGTGCCAGAAATCAGTCGGCTTGCCGCGCGCCTTATTCTGTTTTATCGCTTTCAGCACGCGTCCTTCACCGCTGTTATAGGCGGCCACTGTTAACAACCAGTCACCGTCAAACATACCGTTCAGACGCTGCATCATATCCAGCGCAACTTTGGTCGAGGCCACCACATCGCGGCGTCCGTCATACCATTGGTTCTGTTTCAAACCATAGTTTTTGCCCGTTTGTGCAACAATCTGCCAGATGCCAGCGGCATTCGCAGAAGATGTTGCATGTGGGTCAAAAGCGCTCTCCACTATGGGTAGCAGTACCAGTTCCATCGGCATTTTACGTTTCTGTATCTGCTCGACAATCCAGTACATGTACGGCTCTGCCCGTAATGTTACATCGTGGAGATAGCTCTTATTTTTTAAAAACTTTGTTTTTTGTTCGCGGATCCGGGGGTTTTCCGGAATCCCCATCTTCAACTCGTCACTAATGTGATTCCAGAGATCGGTATCTTCTGCGAGGCTTGTTCCATCATCCTGCCAGCGCTGCGATAATAATTGATCTCCGTACTTTCCATTTTCACCTTGACCAGCTGAAGACAGGCTCTGTGCATGCTGTACGGGGATATTGGCGTCATTCCTTGATGCCTGACATCCTACCAGCAAGACCGAGGCGAGTAAGATCGCTTTAGCCTTCATGTGTGTGTCAATAGTTCGCTTAAAAGACGAGCAACTATACGTTAGGGGTACACACAACACAACCTTAAATATCAAAAACGGTCTTTCTTCTCGCGTAGATCAGCGAAAGTTTGCCATAACGGGGAGGAAGCAACATTAGTCCCCAAAGCCTTTTGTAAATCAGCATCTTGCGTACGGAGAAATAAATTTATATCCCGCTCAAGTGCCAGTTTTGTTGGCAAAGTAATGCGATTTTCTGCACGTAAGTCCTTAATTTGCTGATATCTTGCCAAAATTTTCGGGTCATGAGGCAGAATAGCCGCAGCAAACTTCATATTGGATAAAGTGTACTCATGAGCGCAACAAATCAGGGTATCTGCGGGGAGTTCATTAAGCTTTTGAAATGACTCAAACATTTGTTCTGCTGTGCCTTCAAATAATCTTCCACAGCCGCCAGAAAACATCGTGTCACCACAGAAAAGATAAGGTGAACTGAAATATGAGATATGTCCTAAAGTGTGTCCGGGTGTTGCGATGACACGGAAATCTAGCCCAAGCAGGGTAAATTCATCATTCTCGGCGACGATATGTTTTGCCCCCTTATCCGCGGTTTCCTCTGGTCCGTAAACCGCGATATCGGGATAGTGTTGCAATAATTCGGCGACACCGCCGACATGATCGTGATGATGATGCGTGAGTAAAATGGCCACCGGTTGCCACTTGTTGACTCTGATTTTATCCAGCACCGGTTGAGCCTCGCCGGGATCGACGATCAGACAGTTTTTATCATCGTCCGTCAGTGTCCAGATGTAGTTATCCTGCAACGCGGGAATACTGGTAAGATTCATAAACACCTCTCAGGTCGTAGAAAAAGGATGATGGTAGAGCATGAAGCCAGCGAAAACACGCCAAATTCTGACTGCGCCGCGCTCCTGGCGCGATATGCCATGGGGAGACTATTTTCGCGATGCACTCACGCAGCAGTTGCAGCCTTACCTTGGAAAGCTGTATGGCTTTCATATGCTTAAACTTGGCAGCCTCAGCGCAGAAATCAATACCAGCCAGTGTGCCATATCGCATCAGGTAAATGTGGGCATTGAGGGCGATGACTTGCAGGTGATCGCCAATACCACGCAATTACCTTTTGAAGCGAAATCGATTGATGCTTGTTTGATGGCGCATACCCTGGCATGGAGTCAGGATCCCCATCGCGTGTTACGAGAAGTGGATCGCGTCCTGATTGACGATGGTTGGATGATTATCAGCGGGTTCAACCCGTTCAGCTTGCTGGGGATCAGCAAAGGTATCCCGGGTTTGCACGCCCGTGCGCCATGGAGCGGACGCATGTTCAGCCAGGTACGCTTGCTCGACTGGCTCAGCCTGCTCAACTATGAAGTGGTCTATCGCACCCGTTTTCAAGTGGTACCGTGGCATCGGCAGGGCGGCAAAGTGATCAGTGCGCACCTGCCCGCGCTGGGATGTCTGAACATTGTGGTGGCACGCAAACGAACATTCCCATTAACGCCCACCAAAGCGAAGAAGAGCTTAAACAAAGCGCAGGTCAGACAAACGGTGAATGCCACCCGGCAATTTCGTGAAGTGAAGGATCAGGATTCGACCTGATAGCCGACATCATCCTGCGTCGGATGGCCGGCTGCGTTGCGTGCCAGTTCGTCGCAGCGCTCGTTTTCCGGGTGACCGGCGTGGCCTTTTACCCATTCCCACTTAATTTCATGGTGGCTGAGCGCGAGATCGAGTCGCTTCCAGAGATCGACATTTTTCACCGGCTTTTTATCGGCCGTTTTCCAGCCGCGCTTTTTCCAGTTATGGATCCAACTGGTGATGCCCTGGCGCACATACTGACTGTCGGTGCTGAGCACCACTTCGCAGGGCTGCGTTAGCGCCTCTAACGCCACAATCGCCGCCATCATTTCCATGCGGTTGTTTGTCGTGAGTCGATAACCGGCGCTGAACTCTTTTTCATGTGGGCCATAACGTAAAATGGCACCGTAACCGCCGGGGCCGGGATTGCCCAGGCAGGATCCATCGGTGAATATTTCTACCTGTTTGCGCATCTCTGGTAGACTTCCTTCTGACAAAACGCCAAGTCTGACATAAAACGAGTCCTATGAGCACTGCAAATAACCGCCAGATCGTCCTCGATACCGAAACCACCGGCATGAACATGATCGGTGTGCACTATGAAGGACATCGCATCATTGAAATCGGTGCGGTTGAGGTGATTAACCGTCGCCTGACCGGCAACAACTTCCATATGTATCTCAAGCCCGATCGGCTGGTGGATCCGGAAGCTTTCGGCGTTCACGGTATTGCCGATGAGTTTCTTGCCGATAAGCCGATGTTTGCAGACATCGCCGATGAATTCCTCGAATACATCCGTGGTGCAGAGCTGGTGATCCATAACGCGTCGTTCGATATCGGCTTTATGGATTATGAGTTTGGCATGCTTAAGCGCGGTATCGGCAAAACCGACACCTTCTGTCAGGTGACAGATAGCCTGGCGATGGCGCGTAAAATGTATCCAGGCAAGCGCAATAGCCTCGATGCACTGTGTAATCGCTACGAAATCGACAACAGCAAACGTACGCTGCACGGCGCATTGCTCGATGCCGAAATTCTGGCTGAAGTGTTCCTGATGATGACGGGCGGCCAAACTTCGCTGGCTTTCTCGGCGGAAGGTGATCAGAGCAGCCAAAATACCGGCGATAACATTCAGCGCATCGTGCGTCCGAGTGCAGGATTACGCGTGGTCAACGCCAGCGATGATGAGATTATCGCACATGAAAGCCGTCTGGATTTAGTGTTGAAGAAGGGCGGAAGCTGCCTGTGGCGTGCCTGAATGGGATGATTTTGCGTGGAAAAGCAACGTAAAGCTGAAAAAATCGGCAAACGATTCATTCCCTCAGAAAAAGCATTGACGGTTCATAAGGCTGCCATTAATATTCGCCTCGTTCTCGACGGGGAACAAAGCGCGGAGCGGTAGTTCAGTTGGTTAGAATACCTGCCTGTCACGCAGGGGGTCGCGGGTTCGAGCCCCGTCCGTTCCGCCAATCATTAAAGAAGCCGATGCAGAAATGCATCGGCTTTTTGCTTTTTCAGGCTGGCATCGGCGCCAACCTGATCATCAGATCAATCCTTCTGCACCGCCACTTCCTGACGATAGGTGCCCACTGAGACTTCACGATCGGCGCGAGCCAGCCAGCGATAGCAACCTGCACCTAATGCCACACCAATAAACCAGCTGAAGTTTGCCACGGCATGCAGTGACGGAATAAAGCTGATCACCAGGCAAATACCTACCGACGGCAGCAGTGCGGCAATCGCTTTCGGGTTAAAGCCACCGCGATACCAGTAGCGTCCTTTTGGTGTGTCATCAAACAGGTCGTCCACGTAAACCTTGCTGCGCTTAATCAGATAGAAATCGGCCACCAAAATGCCAAACAGCGGGCCGATAAAGGAGCCCAGCACATCCAGCGTGTAATGAATCAACTCCGGTGACTGGAACAGATTCCATGGCGTCAGCAGAACAGAACCCACTGCGGCAATCATTCCACCGGTACGGAAACTGATTTTCTGCGGTGAGCAATTTGAGAAGTCGAAAGCCGGGGAAACAAAGTTCGCCACGATGTTGATGCCGATAGTGGCGATAATCATGGTGAGTAAACCAATCGCGACGGCGACATCATTGCCAACCATGCTCACGGTCTCAATGGGATCGGTTATCATGCGGCCGAACAGCGATTGGGTACCTGACACGATCACCACGGTGACAATCGAGAACAGCAGGAAGTTAAACGGCAGGCCCCAGCGGTTCCCCCGGCGGATTTCCCCCATGCTTTTACCGTAGCGAGAGAAGTCACCAAAGTTGAGTAATGGGCCAGAGAAGTAAGAGACCACTAATGCGGTGGCGGTGATCATCTGCCAGGTTTGCTCACCAGTGCTTAACTGCTTGCTGGCCAGCGTAAAGGAGATACCGTCAAAGCCGGTTTTGTATACAATCCAGCCCGCTAGCGCCACCATCACCACGTAGACAGCCGGACCCGCCACATCGATAAAGCGTTTAATCGCGCTCATGCCGTGCCAGAACACCATGGCCTGCAGGAACCACATCACGCCGAAGCAGCACCAGCCCAGTTGAGACAACCCCAGCCAGCTGCTTTGCGTCATCCCGCTTAATGAAGGGAAGAACTTCAGCAGTACCAGCATCAGCGCATTAGCCGCTAAATAGGTTTGAATGCCATACCAGGCGAAAGCGATCAGGCCGCGAATCACCGCGGGGATATTGGCACCGAACACGCCGAATGCCTGACGTGAAATCACCGCGTAAGGCACGCCCGCCATCTGGCTCGGTTTGGCGACGAGATTGGCACACAACTGTACGATGCAGATACCTACCAGCAGACAAAGCAGCACCTGCCAGCTCGCCAGTCCCAACGTAAAGAAGCTGGCGGCGACCACATAGCCACCCATGCTGTGCACATCCGACATCCAGAAAGAGAAAATGTTATACCACGACCAGTTCTGGTCGCGCGTGGGCGCCAGATCTTCATTACACAGGCGTGGACTGTAGTGGGCGTTGGCGCCAGAGGCCACCCCGGAGGTCACT
Source organism: Pantoea sp. USMM079 (assembly GCF_037153115.1). Classification (NCBI taxonomy): domain Bacteria; kingdom Pseudomonadati; phylum Pseudomonadota; class Gammaproteobacteria; order Enterobacterales; family Erwiniaceae; genus Pantoea; species Pantoea sp. USMM079. Next base: position 51,041 of record NZ_JBBCKX010000030.1, on the reverse strand, counting down.
TCAGAATGATTTGGCATGAAACCTGCTCCTCTAACAACATGGGAAAAATAATCACAGCGTGAAACGGTATTGCAGGATCCAGGCCAGAATTGATTTTTTGTATACAAAAAATTAATTTCACGTATACGATGTGCTGTGCACAGACACTTACCGGAGCAGGTAATGAAGAGCGAAACAGGCCAGAAAACGGCTGCCGATCTGAATGATCGCGACGAACCCATCTATCAGGCATTACTCACCGCCATTGTGGAACATCAGCTGCCACCGGGCAGCAAATTGCCAGAAGAGGCGCTATCAGAAGCTTTTGGTGTGAGCCGAACCGGCATTCGCAAGGTGCTACAACGCCTCGCGGCGGTGCAAATGATCACCTTGTCGCCCAGGCGTGGTGCACAAGTGGCCACGCCGGGCGTTGACGAGGCGCGCGATATCTTTGCCACACGCAGCTTACTCGAGTGCGCCAATTTGCCCGCGGTGCTGGCTCACGTTCAGCCACCACACCTTGCAGCCCTGAGCACACTCATTGAGGAAGAGCAGCAGGCTCACGAACAGCACGATGGTGCGGCGGCAATTCGGCTCTCTGCGGCTTTTCATATTCAGCTACAGGCGATTTCCGGTAATCAGGTGCTGACGGATATGGTGACGCGCCTGACACAGCGCTCATCATTAGTGATTGCCGCCTATGGTGCGCCCTGGCAGCGCGGGTGTCGTTGCGATCATCACGATCGGCTGGTGGAGCTACTGCGGCAGAAAGATCTTCCCGCGCTCACCGCAGCCTTACAGCATCACTTCGAACACATCGTGGCCAGCCTGCATTTTGAGCGCAGCGGCGAAACCTTACCCGACTTCACCCGGTTATTTTCCGGTCACAATGGAGCCGCATCATGAGCCTGATTCAGGTGATCAACCCCAATACCAGCCTGGCGATGACAGAAACCATCGGTGCAGCCGCACGTGCGGTAGCGGCACCAGGAACTGAAATTCTGGCGGTGTGTCCGAGCCAGGGGGTGCCTTCGATTGAAGGGCACTTCGATGAAGCCATTGCGGCGATTGGCGTACTGGAACAGGTCAGGGTCGGCAAAGCACAGGGCGTGAGTGGCCACATTATTGCCTGTTTCGGCGATCCGGGATTGCTGGCCGCGCGTGAACTGGCCAGCGGTCCGGTGATCGGCATTGCGGAAGCCGCGATGCACACGGCAACGCTGGTGGCGACACGCTTTTCAATCGTCACCACGCTACCGCGCACCCTGGTGATTGCCCGCCATCTGCTGCAGCAATATGGCTTTACCCATCATTGTGCGGCGTTGCACGCTATCGATCTCCCGGTGCTGGCGCTGGAAGATGGCAGCGGTGTGGCGCAGGAAAAAGTGCGCCAGCGTTGCATTCAGGCGAAGCGAGAAGATGGCAGCGGCGCGATAGTGCTGGGCTGTGGCGGTATGGCCTCACTGGCACAGGAGCTGACTAAAGAGCTAGGTCTGCCGGTGATTGATGGCGTCAGCGCGGCGGTAAAAATGGTGGAATCACTGGTGGCGCTGGGCTTTGGTACCAGTAAACATGGGGATTTAGATTACCCGATCGAAAAACCGCTCAGCGGCGCATTTCAGCACCTAAACTAAGTGCTGGTTGAGGACTGACTAAGGAATTTACAGAATGAGTGATGTATCTGAAAAGAAAGAGTACAGCTTCAACAAAAACTACCCGCGTGACCTGATTGGTTATGCTAACCATCCGCCGCACGCACAGTGGCCGGGCAACGCGAAAGTGGCGGTGCAGTTTGTCCTCAACTATGAAGAGGGGGCAGAAAACAATGTGCTGCACGGCGATGCAGGATCTGAACAATTCCTGTCCGATATCATTGGCGCCGCCAGTTACGCCGACCGCCATATGTCGATGGATTCTCTCTATGAATACGGTTCGCGCGCAGGCTTTTGGCGCATTCACAACGAGTTCCAGAAGCGCGGATTGCCATTAACGGTTTTCGGCGTGGCGATGGCGCTGGCGCGTCATCCGGAGATTGTGGACGCCATCAAAGTCGCGGATTACGACGTAGTCAGCCATGGGTGGCGCTGGATCCATTATCAGTCGATGGATGCCAAAACCGAACGTCAGCACATGCAGCAGGCGGTGGATGTACTGCGCGATCTGTTTGGTAAAGCGCCCACCGGTTGGTATACCGGCCGCGACAGCCCCAACACCCGCCGCTTAGTGGTGGAGAACGGTGGCTTCAGTTATGACAGCGATTATTACGGCGACGATCTTCCGTTCTGGACGCAGGTGACGTGCCAGGATGGCACGGTGAAACCGCATCTGATCATTCCTTATACGCTGGAATGTAACGATATGCGTTTCGCCTCGCCACAGGGTTTTAATACCGCCGAGCAGTTCTTTGTCTATCTGCGTGACACCTTTGATGTGTTGTATGAAGAGGGCGACACCGCGCCGAAGATGATGTCGATTGGCATGCACTGTCGACTGCTGGGCCGCCCTGGCAAATTCCGTGCCTTGCAGCGTTTCCTTGACCATATCCAGCAGCATGAGAATGTGTGGGTTTGTACGCGCCAGCAAATCGCCGATCACTGGATGGAGACGCACCCGGCTCCTGCTGTTTAACGACCAGCGATACTCCGCGCCGACACATTTGGCCGGTACGACATGAACTGTCGTACCGGCCCTGACCACGTGAGTTAAGTCATACTGACGAGCGCCGGTTTAACCCGCTAGCTCATTAAACTCACCTGCGCCGCGACAATCCGCCACCCATAAGGCATGCGCACCCATGTTTGCTGTTGGCGACCGATTTTCTCCACGCCTTCACGCGTAAACTCGGTACTGCATACCGCGTAGTCATCACCAAAAGTGGTGATCACCGTATTACGCAGGGTGCGATCCAACCCTTTAGTTGGACGTGCTGCGCGAAACGCACGGATCTCGTCAATCCCATACAGATTTTCACCCGCGCCCAAACGCACGGTACGCTCGTCGTGCCAGAAAAGTTCATCCAGCACATCAACATTGTTGCTTACCAGCGCTTCTTCATAGCGGTAAAACGCAGCGGTCACCTCAGCCAGCACAGCAGGACGATCAATATGTTCAGGTGTCATTATTATGCATCCATCAGGGTGGTTTGAGGCAGAGTCAGCCCTTGCTGCTGTAAAGCCCAGGCGGCGCGCAGTGCCAAATGTTCTTTAAACGGTGCGGCGATCAACTGCAAGCCAATCGGTAATCCGCTGGCAGTTTGCAAAGGCACGGTACAGACCGGCAAGCCGAGGAAGGAAATCGGCTGCGTTAACATGCCCATACTGGCGCGCGTCGGCAAATCCTGGCCGTTAATATGAATCGTCTCTTGCCCAATGGTGGTCGCGGTGCAAGGGGTCGCCGGTGCAATCAGGACATCGAATTGTTCAAACAGCGGTAACACCTGCTGTTGGAAATGACGGCGGAAGCGCTGCGCTTGTACATACCACGCGGAAGGCAGCATCGCTCCGGCCAGCAGACGCTCGCGAGAGTTCGGTTCGAATTGCTCGGGCATATTGCGCAAAGCAGGTAGATAGTGATTGCCGCCTTCTGAGGCGGTGAGGATAAAGGCCGCTGAACGGGCAATTTCCGCGTTGGCTAACGTGACGGCTTCGCTGGCATCCAGCGCTTGTGCCACCACTTGCACGGCGGCACGCGCTTCTTCGCTGCACCAGGTCGAAAAGAAACCACCCAACACTGCGCTACGTATGCCTTCTGCGCCTTTTACTAATCCGTCACTGGCCGGTTCCTTCGCCTGCGCTGCCTGGAAAGCATCGCTGGCATCGTGACCTTGCAGCGCATCGTACACCAGACTCAAATCTTCTACCGAGCGAGCAAACGGACCGATATGATCGAGGCTGGCGACAAAAGGATGGCTGCCACTGCGCGATAAGCGACCAAAGGTCGGTTTGAGTCCATAGATACCGCACAACGAGGCCGGCACGCGGATCGAACCATTGGTATCGGTGCCCAGTGAGAAGTGCACTAAGCCTGACGCGACAGCCGCCGCCGAGCCGCCTGAGGAACCACCGGCCACGCGGCTCAAATCGCGCGGATTATGGGTCGGGCCATAATGGGTGTTTTCAGTGGTAAAGCCGTAAGCATAGGCATCCATATTCAGCATGCCGGAGAGCAGTGCACCGGACTGACGCAGTCGACTCACCGCCCACGCATCTTCGCGGGCCGCTGCACGTTCACTGAATAAGCTGGCACCAGCAAGGGTGCTGTGACCGGCGACATCAAACAGGTTTTTAACCGCATAAGGAATACCCGCCAGCACAGGCAATACTTCACCGCGCTGGCGTTGCAAATCGACCTGATCCGCCTCGCGCAACATGCGCTGACCGGTGACTTCGGTCCACGCATTGAGTGCAGGATTGTGCTGTTCAATGGCGTTCAACGTCTGTTGCGCCACTTCACGGGCGCTAATATCGCCTTGATTCAGCGCATGATTGAGCGCTTTGATGGATAACGATGCCAGTTTCATGGATGAAACACTCCTGCCACTTCCAGCCGGTCAGCCAGCGGGAAAGCCATGAGCGGTTCAGCCATGGCGGCGATGCGATTGAACTGCACCAGCAATTCAGCGCGACGTGCTTCGTCCAGCTCCAGAGCCAGAATCTGTTCCATTTGAGCGATATAAGCCGCCCAGTCCGGTTGCGAATGCATGATGGTTTCCTTTAAAAGCCGGCTGCGCTGCCGTTGCTACGTGGATCGAAGGCACCTTCCAGCATGCCGTTATTGTGTCTGACGATGGCGCCAGCGTGGCCGACGACTTCGCTGAAATCAGGCAACAGCTCAACGTCATGACCGAGTTCGCGCAACTGCTGCACCGTTTCTGCTGACATGCGCGCTTCGAGTTTGAGAGAGTCAGAGGATTGTCCCCAGGTTCGCCCCAGCAACCAGCGCGGTGCACTGACCGCCTGTTGTAGTGGCTGTCCCTGAATCACGTGGCGGGTAAAAATCGCCGCCTGCGTTTGTGGTTGGCCATCGCCCCCCATTGATCCGTAAACCATCGTGCGGCCATCTTTCAGGCGCGCAGCCGCTGGATTTAAGGTATGGAACGGTTGTTTACCGGGTTCCAGTGCCAGCAGATGGCCCGGTTGCAGGCTAAAGGCTGCACCGCGGTTTTGCCAGGTAATGCCTGTACCCGGTAGCACGACGCCGCTGCCAAATTCGTGATAAATGCTCTGGATAAAGGAAACGGCCAGCCCGCTGCTGTCCATCACCCCCATCCATACGGTATCGCCAGGACCTCGTCCGGTTCCCCACGGCGCGGCTTGTTGGTCATTAATTTGCGTTGCCAGTGTGGAAAGATGATCGGCGTTCAGTAGGTCTTGCACATTGAAGTCGATATGGCGCGGATCGGTGATGTGTTCGTCGCGCAAGGCAAAGGCTTTTTTGGTGGCCTCAACAATGCGGTGCACAGTTTGTGCCTCATCCGCCTCTGCCATGTTCAACCGATCGGTGATGCCCAGAATGGCCAGCGATACCAAACCTTGAGTCGGTGGCGTCATATTCCAGATGTCGCCCTCGCTGTGCGCCAGATGTAACGGCGTGCAGCGGCGCGCGTGCTGTTTCTGAAGATCTTCCAGGGTGATCGGCATACCCAGCGCGGTCATTTCACGTGCCAGATGGTGGGCCAGTTCGCCGCGATAGAAACTCTCCAGACCCTGTTCACTCAACACGCTAAGTGTATTGGCAAGCGCGGGCTGGGTAAAACGGCTACCGGCACCAGGCACGGTGCCGTCAGGCAAGAAGGTCGCAGCGAAGCCGGGTTGATCAAGCAATTCATGTTGCTTTGCGGCAGTGGCTGCAGCCTGCGATGCGGTAACAGGAATGCCATCGGCAGCATAGCGAATGGCGTCACGCAGCAAACGGGCTAACGGCAACGGCGCAGAACCTAGCTCTTCAGCTAGCGTTAACGCCTCCTGCCAGCCACTCACCGTGCCTGCTACGGTGAGCGCTGCTTTAGGACCGCGATGCGGAATATGGCTTTCGCCGTGATAGAAGTCGAGGTGGGCGAGTGAGCCTGCTGCGCCACTGGCATCGATAGCGATAGGATCGCCATTGGGCGGCACGACTAACCAAAAGCCATCGCCACCCAAGCCGTTCATGTGCGGGTAGACAACCGCGATAGTGGCCGCTGCCGCTACCATCGCTTCAATCGCGTTGCCGCCTTCGCGTAAAACCGCCAGTGCGCTTTCACTGGCGAGATGATGTGGGGTGACGGCCATGCCGAGCGGGGCCATGTTGCTCTGTATCATAGTAAACTCTTCATCATTGATTCTTTTGTAGGGGGATTGGGTTAGCGGTCGCCGTAATGGGAGCCCCTACAAATCCGTGAGGTGATCTAAGCAAGAGCTGTTCCAGTTTTGGTCGGACATCAATGTGGATCGATTTGTGCTAGCTTGTGATGAAACGAAAGTTACAGGACCAATGATGAAACAGCTTGATGAACGCCTTCGCAGTCACTATCCGCAACTGTCGCCGCAGGAGCAGCGTATTGCCGATTTTGTATTTGACCATTTTGATGACCTGATCAGCTACAACAGCGCCGAGCTGGCGCGGCTGAGCGGGGTATCGAAGGCGACAGTCAGCCGCCTGTTTAAACGTCTGGGCTATGAGAAATACAAGGACATGCGTGATGAGCTGCGTACGCTGCGTCAGAGCGGGATGCCCCTCACCGACAATCGCGATGCAGTGCAGGGCAATACCTTACTGTCGCGTCATTACAAGCAGGAGATGGCCAACCTGACGCAGTGGGTGAACAGCATCGACCCGCAGCAGTTTGGCGAAGTGATTCAGGCGCTGGGTGCTGCAAAGCGGGTGTTTATTATCGGCATGCGTAACGCCTATCCGGTGGCATTGCACCTGCGTCAGCAGCTGATGCAGGCGCGTCCGCAGGTACATGTGTTACCACAACCCGGCCAGACGCTGGGCGAGGAGCTGGTGGATATCACAGCGGAAGATATTGTGGTCGTGATGGCCTTCCGCCGCCGTCCACGTATCATCCGCCCGCTGATGCAGCAGCTACAGCAGAGCAACATCCCGGTGCTGGCGCTGTGCGAGCCGCAGGCACAGGGCATTATCACCCTGGCACACTGGCAGCTATGCGCGCCGCTCGATAGCGTCTCCGCCTTTGATAGCTATGCCTCGGCGATGAGTCTGATCAACCTGCTGGCAAATGCACTGCTGCATGAAATGCTGTCGCAAGGCCGTCAGCGTATTCATCAAATTGCCGATCTTTATCAGCACCTGGATGAACTGGAACACCGATAGTGGGCACCACTTTGGTGCTTTGCACCTTTTTTGATCGGGTTTTAATACGGGCGTAATGCCCGTTTTTATCGCCTTAAACTCCGTGTTTATTCGTTTTTCTTCCCTTTGCGCCCCACACCCTGCGGTTGGCACATTAGTTGCAAATCGTTTTATCAAGAATCTTTTGTTTCACGATAAACTCACCGGGGTGCATAATGAAAAAAGTTTTACTGGCAGTCGCAGGCGCAGCATTGCTGATGGCTCAGGTCGGCAGTGCGATGGCCGATCAGCTACAAGACATTCAGAAGCGTGGCGTCATCCGCATTGCGGTGCCGCAGGACTTCCCGCCGTTTGGTTCAGTCGGTACCGATTTACAGCCACAAGGCTATGACATCGACATGGCCAAGTACCTGGCGAAGCAGATGAAACTGAAGTTGCAGCTGGTGCCGGTCTCCAGCGCCAACCGCGTGCCTTATCTGCAAACCGATAAAGTGGATCTGGTGATCTCCAGCATGGGCAAAAACGCCGAACGCGAGAAAGTGATCGATTTCAGCCGTGCTTACGCGCCGTTCTTCCTTGGGGTGTTTGGCCCGAAAGGTGAGCCACTGAAAGATGCGGCGGCCTTAAGCGGTAAATCAATTGGTGTGACGCGTGGCGCGGTGGAAGACATGGTGTTGAGCGATGTGGCGCCAAAAGATGCACAGGTGAAACGTTATGAAGATAACAACACCACGCTATCAGCTTACCTGTCAGGTCAGGTGCAGTATGTGGCGACGGGTAACCTCGTGGTCGCAGCGATTGCGCGTCAGAACGCAGAAAAAGCGCCAGTACCGCAGTTCATGCTGAAAGATTCACCGTGCTTTATCGGTCTGAAGAAAGATGAGCCAGCGCTGAAAGATAAAGTGAATGCGTTGATTGAGCAGGGCATTAAAGACGGCACGCTGAACAAACTGTCAGAAGAGTGGCTGAAAGCCCCACTGCCAGCCAACCTCGGCGCATAACGCAATGATTGGGCAACTCAATTTTGCAGATCTCTGGCCGCACTGGCCAGAGTTACTGGCAGGGCTGTGGGTCACGATTCAGATAACGGTGCTGGCCACCGTCGGCGGGGTAAGCCTGGGGATTCTTGGTGCGGCACTGCGCAGTGGCAAACCGAGCTGGGCGAGTCGCATCTGGGGCGTATATGTCGAGCTGATCCGTAACACGCCATTCGTGGTACAGCTGTTTTTTATCGTCTTTGGTTTGCCCAATCTTGGTCTGAAACTGACGGCGGGCGAAGCAGCGCTGCTGGCGATGTTGATTAACCTCGGCGCTTATAGCACCGAAATTATTCGTGCCGGTATTCAGGTCACGCCGAAAGGGCAGTGGGAAGCAGGACGGGTGCTGGGTTTAACCCGCACGCAGACCTTTATCCGCGTGGTGTTGCCGCCGTCACTGCAGCGCATTTATCCGGCGCTGGTGAGCCAGTGCATTATCGTGATGCTCGGTTCGTCGGTGGTGTCGCAGGTGTCGTACGAAGAGCTGACCTTCGCCGCCAACCTGATTCAGTCACGCACCTTTTTAAGTTTTGAAGTCTATTTCGTGACCACGCTGATCTATCTGGCGTTGTCGATTGCCATGCGACAGCTGCTGCTGGCGCTAGGGCGTAAATGGTTTGGAGCGCAGCCCGCATGACATCGTTTACTGACTGGGACATCCTGCGCAACCTGCTGCTGGCGGCGCGTTGGACGATTTTGCTGTCGCTGGTGGCCTTCTTTGGCGGTACGCTGGTGACCTTGCCACTGCTGTTTTTGCGTCTGCTGAAACGCCCATGGCTGACGCGCCTGATTCGCTGTTATACCGAACTGTTTCAGGGCACGCCGTTGTTGATGCAGCTGTTCCTCGCCTTCTTTGGCGTCGGGCTGTTTGGCATTGATGTGGCGCCCTGGACCGCCGCTTCGCTGGCATTAACTTTCTATACCAGCGCATTTTTGGTGGATATCTGGCACGGCAGTATTCGTGCGCTGCCGAAGGGCCAGTGGGAAGCATCGCGTTGCCTCGGACTGACTTTTGGTCAAACGCTGTTTCGCGTGGTGGCACCGCAGGCGATTCGCATCGCCATCGCGCCGACCGTGGGCTTTGCCGTTCAGGTGATTAAAGGCACCGCGCTGGCCTCGATTATCGGTTTCGTCGAGCTGACGAAAGCCGGCACTATTTTGAACAATGTGACGTATCAGCCCTTTAAGGTATTTGGCCTGGTGGCGCTGGGTTACTTCCTGATGTGTTATCCGCTGTCGCGTTACAGCCAGTACCTGGAGAAAAAATTCAATGCCGCTCATCACCATTAATCAGGTCCAGAAGTACTACGGCGACAACCACGTCCTGAAAGGTGTCGATCTGGATATCGACAACGGCGAGGTGATTTCGATCATCGGCCGCAGCGGCTCAGGCAAAAGTACCTTGCTGCGCTGCATGAACGGGCTGGAAGGCTACCAGGAAGGCAGCATCAAACTCGGCGGTATGACGATCACCGACCGTGAATCCCAGGCGCGTGAAATCAGCCGCTCGGTGGGCATGGTGTTCCAGAACTTCAACCTGTTCCCGCACATGACCGCGCTGGAAAACGTGATGCTGGCGCCTCGCCGGGTGCTGAAGAAAAGCGAAGCCGAATGTCGCGAGCTGGCGACGCAGATGCTGGAGAAAGTCGGCCTCGGCGAACGCATCAACTACTACCCGGCCAATTTATCCGGTGGACAACAACAGCGTGTGGCGATTGCCCGTGCGCTGGCAATGCAGCCGAAAGTATTACTCTGTGACGAGATCACCTCAGCGCTCGATCCTGAACTGGTGGGTGAAGTGCTGAAGGTGCTGGAACAGCTGGCTGCCGAGGGCATGACCTTGATCCTCGTTACCCATGAAATGAATTTCGCCCGTGATGTGGGCGATCGCGTGGTGTTTATGCATCAGGGCCGTGTCTGGGAGCAGGGTGACAGCAAAACGCTGTTTGCCAATCCGCAGACCGCCGAGCTTAAACAGTTTATCTCCACCGTCCGTCTTTAAGTCTTCAAAAGGAATAGCACATGGATATCAGTCAGTTTTCGCAAATTAATCCACCACAACGCCTGCTGATGGGCCCTGGTCCTATCAACGCCGATCCGCGTGTCCTGCGCGCCATGTCGAGCCAGCTGCTGGGTCAGTACGATCCGGCGATGACGCACTACATGAATGAAGTGATGGCGCTGTATCGTGGTGTATTTCGTACCGAAAACCGCTGGACCATGTTGATTGACGGTACCTCGCGCGCCGGTATCGAAGCGATTCTGCTCTCGGCTATCCGTCCGGGCGACAAAGTGCTGGTGCCGGTGTTTGGCCGATTTGGCCATCTGCTGTGTGAGATTGCCCGTCGCTGCCGCGCCGAAGTGCACACTATTGAAGTGCCGTGGGGCGAAGTGTTCACCCCCGATCAAATTGAAGAGGCGATCAAAAAAGTGCAGCCGCGCCTGCTGCTGACGGTGCAGGGTGATACTTCCACCACCATGCTGCAGCCGCTGGAACAACTCGGCGCCATCTGCCAGAAATATGGCGTGCTGTTCTACACCGATGCCACCGCTTCACTGGGCGGTAACGTGCTGGAAACCGATGCCTGGGGACTGGATGCGGTCTCTGCCGGTATGCAGAAGTGCCTTGGCGGTCCGTCGGGTACTTCTCCGATCACCCTCAGCCCGCAGATGGAAGCGGTGATCCGCAAACGTAAGTGTGTGGAAGAGGGCATCCGTACTGCGGATCATCAGGATGGCGATGAGGAGATGATTTACTCCAACTATTTCGATCTCGGCATGATCATGGATTACTGGGGGCCGGAACGTCTGAACCACCATACCGAAGCCACCACCGCGCTGTTTGGTGCACGTGAGTGCGCGCGTTTGATGATGCAGGAAGGGCTGGATAACGGCATTGCACGTCATAAGTTGCACGGCGAGGCGATGCTGAAAGGCATTCAGGGCATGGGCCTCGAAACCTTTGGCGACCTGAAACACAAAATGAACAACGTGCTCGGTGTGGTGATCCCGCAGGGCGTGAATGGCGACCAGGTGCGCAAATTGGTGCTGGAAGATTTTGGTATTGAGATCGGCACCTCGTTTGGCCCGCTACACGGCAAAGTGTGGCGCATCGGCACCATGGGCTACAACGCGCGCAAAGATTGCGTGATGCAAACCCTGAGCGCGCTGGAAGCGGTATTGAACCATGTGGGTTACCGTTCGACACAAGGCGCGGCCATGCAGGCGGCGTGGGATCATTACGGGAGCCACGCATGAGCAACAGCCTGATGACCGCCAGCGAGGCGCAGTCCGCCGCTGCCCGCGTCATGGCACGCTGCGATGCCCTGGCTGAAATCAGTGAAAGTGAGGATGGACTGACGCGTGTCTATCTCTCGCCTGAACAGGTCCGCGCCAACGCCCGCGTGGCAGAATGGATGCAGGCGGCCGGCATGACCACCTGGCAAGATGCTGTAGGCAATATCTGTGGTCGTTATGAGTCTGCTGAACCCGGCGCGCAGGCGCTGCTGTTGGGCTCTCATCTGGACACGGTGCGCAATGCCGGGCGCTATGACGGCATGCTGGGTGTGCTGAGCGCTATTGAAACCGTACAGTGGCTGCACGATCGTCAGCTGCGCTTACCGCTGGCGATTGAGATTGTCGGGTTCGGCGATGAAGAGGGCACGCGCTTTGGCATCACGCTGTTGGGCAGCCGGGGGATTACCGGCACATGGCCCGAGAGTTGGGTCACGCATCCGGATGGAAACGGTATAACTGTGGCGGAAGCGATGCAGGATCTCGGTCTGGACGCTGCCAACATTTTGCAGGCAGCACGCGACGTCAACGACATTGCGGCTTACCTTGAACTGCACATTGAACAAGGGCCGTGTCTGGAACAGGAAGATTTGGCGCTTGGCGTGGTGACCGCGATTAACGGTGCGCGTCGTTTGAATTGCAGCTTTATCGGTGAAGCGGGCCACGCTGGCACGGTGCCGATGACCCATCGTAAAGACGCACTGGCCGCCGCCGCCGAGTGGATGGTGTTTGTTGAGCACACCACTGCCGAGCAAGATCCACAACTGGTGGCCACGGTCGGCACCCTGAGCTGTTTGCCGGGCGCCGTGAATGTTATCCCCGGTGAAGTGCAGTTCTCACTGGATGTGCGTGGGCCGCAGGATGAGCCGCTGGAGCGCCTGTTGTCCGCGCTGCTGACACAAGCCGAAGCGATTGCCTTGCGGCGTGGACTGACTTTTACCGCTAGCGAGTATTACCGTATTGCGGCAACCGCCTGTGATGCACGTTTGCAACAGGCGCTGAGCCACGCGGTGGAAACCGTACAGGGCCGCAGCGTTTCTTTGCCAAGCGGCGCAGGGCACGACGCGATTGCGATCGCCGATCGCTGGCCAGTGGGTATGCTGTTCGTGCGCAACTATCGCGGTATTAGCCATCATCCAGCCGAGTCCGTGCAGGTAGCCGATGTGGCATTGGGCGTGCAGGCTTATATGCAAGCGGTCAACGATCTGGCACAGGCTTAAGGAGCCGTTGCATGGAGTTAGCGGTGTTTAACGATGCCACGCCCAATGAGGCACACACAGCGATAGCCCACTGCGTGGCAATTCCTGACTGGCAGCAGGCGCTGGTGGCCGCACGGCCTTTTGCGGATGTGGAAGCGCTCTATACGACCGCCGAAACACTGGCAAAGCGCTGGCAAGGTGCCGAACTGGAACAAGCATTACGCGCTCACCCCCGTATTGGTGAAAAAGCCGCGGGCGCGGGCAAAGAGGCAGTATTGTCACGCAATGAGCAGTCGGCGATGCAGCAGGCCGATGGCGCGCTGCAATTTGCCATGCTGGCGGGCAATCAATCCTATGAACAGCGCTTCAACCGGGTGTTTTTGATTCGTGCCAAAGGGCGGAGTGGCGAGGAGATGCTGGCGGAATTGCAGCGCAGGCTCAACAATGATGCAGAGACAGAGCAGCAGGAAGCGCTGACGCAACTGCGTGAAATCACCCTGTTACGGCTTAAGGAGAGCATTGTATGAGCATCATTACCACTCACATTCTGGATACCGCGCTGGGTAAACCCGCCATCGGCGTGGCCATATCCCTGGAGCAGAACAGCCCGGAAGGCTGGTTGCCGATGGCGGAGGGGGAAACCGATAGCGATGGCCGTATTAAAGATTTAACGCCCGAGCCGTTAGCACCGGGCCATTATCGATTGACCGCAGAGATCGGTGACTATTTCGCTGCTGACGGACGCGATGCGCTGTACGTCAGTGCACAGATTGATTTTGTGATTGGTTCGGCGGGCAGCCATTATCATCTGCCGTTTCTGATCTCACCGTGGTCGTGGTCAACCTATCGCGGCAGCTAATTTTGTCACGGCCACCCTAAATGGCGACCCTGCAACACTCCAGTGGCTGCAGGGTGCGCATTTAGGGACAACTGGCTGCAAACGACACCTGTTTTAGTGACGAAATTATGCGCAACTGACGATAAAACCCTACTTTCTGTGCGCCATGTCACACGCTGCGCTTGAAAGACAGTAACTATCAAAACCTTCGGTTCATCCAAATATATTCTTTCACAAGGTACGGTTATCTTTACCGGACAATGTGAAGCAAACGGAGCCGAAAAATGAGCACGCACGACAATAACGATAATGCAGCAGCGTCAGGTAAGTGCCCCTTTCATCACGGGGCGTCTGAAGAAAAAAGCGTACTGGCACGTGGCGCGGGGAGCGGAACAACCAACCGCGACTGGTGGCCAAATATGTTACGTGTCGACCTGTTAAATCAGCACTCCAACCGTTCCAACCCCCTCAGTGAAAACTTCAACTACCGCGACGAGTTCAGCAAGCTGGATTACCCGGCGTTAAAAGCGGATATCCGCGCTATTCTGACCGACTCTCAATCCTGGTGGCCAGCCGACTGGGGCAGCTATATTGGGCTGTTCATTCGCATGGCGTGGCACAGTGCCGGTACTTACCGCACCGTGGATGGTCGTGGTGGTTCCGGCCGTGGGCAGCAGCGTTTCGCGCCGCTTAACTCCTGGCCAGACAACGTTAGCCTCGATAAAGCACGTCGCCTGCTGTGGCCGGTAAAACAGAAATACGGTCAGAAAATTTCCTGGGCCGACCTATATATCCTGGCGGGTAACGTCTCGCTGGAAAATGCCGGCTTCCGCACCTTTGGTTTTGGTGCCGGACGTGAAGACGTGTGGGAACCGGATCTGGATGTGGATTGGGGTAACGAAACTGAATGGCTGGCGCATCGCCACCCAGAAAGTCTTGCCAATGCGCCGGTGGGTGCCACCGAAATGGGCCTGATCTACGTCAACCCGGAAGGCCCGGAAGCCAGCGGCGATCCGAAATCAGCGGCACCAGCGATTCGCGCCACCTTCGGCAATATGGGCATGAACGATGAAGAGATCGTCGCGCTGATTGCCGGTGGTCATACATTGGGTAAAACCCACGGTGCGGCTGCCGCCAGCCACGTGGGTGTTGATCCAGAAGCCTCGCCAATTGAAGCGCAGGGCCTCGGCTGGAGCAGCAGCTACGGCAGCGGTGCCGGTGCTGATGCGATTACCTCCGGTCTGGAAGTGGTGTGGACGCAGACGCCTACCCAGTGGAGCAACTACTTCTTCGAGAACCTGTTCAAATACGAATGGGTACAGACACACAGCCCAGCAGGCGCGATCCAGTTCGAAGCGGTGGATGCGGAAGCGATCATTCCAGACCCGTTCGATCCCGAGAAAAAGCGCAAGCCCACCATGCTGGTGACCGATCTGACGCTGCGTTTTGACGAAGAGTTCGGCAAGATCTCCCGCCGTTTCCTCAACGATCCACAGGCGTTCAATGAAGCCTTTGCCCGCGCCTGGTTCAAACTGACCCACCGCGATATGGGGCCAAAAGCGCGTTACATCGGCCCGGAAGTACCAAAAGAAGATCTGATTTGGCAGGATCCATTGCCAGCCGCCATCCACCAGCCAACCGCTGATGAGATCACCGATCTGAAAGCGAAGATTGCTGCTTCCGGTCTCAGCGCCAGCCAACTGGTCTCTGCTGCCTGGGCATCTGCTTCCACTTTCCGTGGCGGTGACAAACGTGGCGGGGCCAACGGTGCACGTCTGGCACTGGCACCGCAAAACGGTTGGGCGGTGAACGCCAGCGTGATTCACGATGTGCTGCCAACCCTGCAAAAAATTCAGCAGGAGTCTGGTAAAGCGTCGCTGGCGGATGTGATCGTTCTGGCCGGCAGCGTGGGTATTGAAATGGCTGCTGCAGCGGCGGGCGTGGCGGTGCAAGTGCCCTTTACGCCAGGCCGTGTCGATGCGCGTCAGGACCAAACTGAGGTGGAGTCATTTGACGTGCTGCAACCGCTCGCCGATGGTTTCCGTAACTATCGCCGTATTGCGGGTGGCTCATCGACTGAAACCCTGCTGCTGGATAAAGCACAGCAGCTGACGCTGAGCGCACCGGAATTAACCGTGCTGCTGGGCGGTTTGCGTGTGCTGGGCACCAACTTCGACGGCGGTCAGCATGGCGTGTTCACCGATCGTGTTGGCGTATTGAGCAATGACTTCTTCGTCAACCTGCTGGATATGCGCACCGCATGGCGCGCCACCGATGAGAGCGCCGAGCTGTTCGAAGGCCGCGATCGTGCCAGCGGTGAAGTGAAATACAGCGCCACCCGTGCCGATCTGGTGTTTGGTTCCAATGCTATCCTGCGCGCACTGGCTGAAGTCTATGCCAGCAGCGATGCCAAACAGAAGTTCGTCAATGACTTCGTGGCAGCCTGGACCAAAGTGATGAATCTGGATCGCTTCGATCTGTAATCAACTTGCGATAAATAAAACCCCGGAAAACCGGGGTTTTTTTATGACTTCAATGTATAGCCATCGGCATCGCGCCACGCCGGGAAGCGTTCGCGATAGGCTTGCAGATCGTCCAGCGACAATTCCGCATCGAGACGGGCGCGGGCAAAAGGCTCGCCTGCGGCCAGAATCTCGCCCAATGGCGAAATAATCCGACTGTCCCCGCTGTACTGATGGCTGTTGCCATCGCTACCGACGCGGTTGCAACCGGCAATGTACGCCTGGTTTTCAATCGCACGCGCTAACAGCAGTGACTGCCAGTGCAGCGCACGTGGTGCTGGCCAGTTGGCAACGTACAGCGCCAGATCGTAATCATTGTGATTGCGAGAGAACACCGGGAAACGCAGGTCGTAGCAAATCTGCGGCAAAATGCGCCAGCCGCGCCAGGTAAACACTTCTCGCGTATCACCCGCAACGTAATGCTGATGTTCATTGGCCATGCGGAACAGATGGCGTTTGTCGTATTGATGCACAGTGCCATTCGGTTCGACCAGCAGAAAACGGTTTACGGCCCCTTTTTCAGTCTGGATGGCCGCGCTGCCACCGACCAGCGCATTGCTGGTTTTCGCATGGCTGTGCAGCCATTCAATGACCTGTTGCTGCGGCAGCGAACTCTCTGCTGCTTCCATGGCAAAACCCGTGGTGAACATTTCGGGCAGCAGAATCAGATCGCGACCTTCAATGCCTTTCAATACGCCATCGAAGTGATGCAGGTTGGCTTCGCCGTCCATCCAGCTCAGGGTTTCCTGCAGAACGGTAATTTTTAAAGCTGACATAAGCGCTCCGCAGCGGCGATAAGTGTCGCGGGTTGTTTGGCAAAGCACAGGCGAATCAGCTTGTGCGGGAACGGATCGGCACAGAATACCGACAGCGGAATGGCTGCCACGCCGACTTCTTTGGTTAGCCATTGGCAGAAACTGACGTCATCCAGATCGGAAATGGCGCTGTAATCCAGCAGCACAAAGTAAGTGCCTTCGCACGGCAACACCTTGAAGCGGCTACCCGACAATGCATCAACCAGACAATCGCGGCGTTCGCGATAGAAGGCCGGCAGGTCACGATAGTGTTCCGGCTCCTGACGCAGCATATCGGCAATCGCCAGCTGCGCCGGGGTATTAACCGAAAACGTCAGATACTGGTGTACTTTACGGATTTCGGCGCTGATCGCTGCTGGTGCAACACAGTAGCCCACTTTCCATCCGGTCATATGGAAGGTTTTGCCAAACGAAGAGACGGCAACGGCACGCTGGCGTAACTCGGCATGCGCTAACACGCTGGCGTGGCCCTCTGCATCAAAACAGATGTGTTCGTAGACTTCATCGCTCAACACATAGATTTCCTGCTCAGCGATCGCCTGCCATAACTCGGCATAATCGCTTTTTCGCCACACGGTCGCAGAAGGGTTGTGCGGCGTATTCAGAATGACTAAACGGGTTTTCGCGCTCAGCAAACTGCGGAATTCACTCCAGTCAACGCGGAATCCCGGTGGCTGCAATGCAATGCGTTTCAGCACGCCGCCGGCCAGTTGCACAGCAGGCGCGTAACTGTCGTAGCTGGGATCGAAGCAGAACACTTCATCGCCCGGGCGCACCAGCGCTGTAATCGCGGCATACAGTGCTTCGGTCGCACCGGCGGTTACAGTGATATCACTGTTAACATCGGGCGTGTGACCGTAAAGCTCAGCCGTTTTATCGGCAATCGCTTCACGCAGGGGTAACACACCGATCATCGGCGCATATTGGTTTGCGCCCTGGCTCACATGATAGGCCAGACGATCCTGTAAATATTGCGGGCCGTCAAAATCCGGAAAACCCTGTGATAAATTGATGGCGTTGAACTGCGCGGCAAGGGCGCTCATTTGCGTGAAAATCGTGGTGCCGAGCGCCGGTAATTTGCTCTCGGGAGTCAGGTTGAGCTGCGTCATTATTTAGTGGCCTTAAGCGCGAATGTCGATGCGGAGAAACCCTGTGTTGCTGCCACTCTACACAGGATGCTAATATTTGGCAATCGAGACGCTTAGACGTCTAAAACAACTGCGGAGCCTCACCTTCACTATGACGGATTTTCTCCCACTGGAACATTTAGTGGCCGCCTGCCACTGGATTGGCGCAAAAGGCTGGGCACCCGCGACGGGCGGAAACATGTCGGTGCGCCAGGATGCCGAATATTGCCTGCTAAGCGCATCAGGTAAAGATAAAGGCAGTTTGACGCGTGATGACTTTATTCAGGTGGAGATCGCGACAAACAGTGTCCCTTCGGGACGTAAACCGTCGGCGGAAACCGGGCTGCATACCCTGATTTATCGCTTGTTCCCACAGGCCGGGGCTGTACTGCATACCCATACGGTGAATTCCACCGTACTGTCGCGTGTAGAGAAGGGCAGTGCGTTGCTGCTGAGCGGCTACGAGATGCAGAAAACCCTCGTGGGTCAGGACACGCATCTCAATACCGTTGCGATTCCGCTGTTTGATAACGATCAAGATATTGAGGCACTGGCGCAGCGCATTGAAGCTTTTGCGGCGGACACGCCTTTGCGGTACGGCTTCCTGTTACGTGGTCATGGCTTAACCTGCTGGGGCAAAGACGTCAACGAAGCGCGCCGCCACCTTGAAGGGCTGGAATTCCTGTTTGAATGTGAACTGCAACGTCGACTGCTGGAGACCCAATGATTCGCGCGATTGTTACTGATATTGAAGGCACCACCAGTGATATCCAGTTTGTGCACAATGTCCTGTTTCCTTATGCACGTCAGCATCTGGCAGCCTTCGTGCGGGATAACCAAACGGATGAGAAGGTGGTTGCGGCGCTAAACGCAGTGCGTGAAGAGTCAGCGACGCCCCAGGCATCGCTGGATGACCTCATCGCCACGCTGATCGGTTTTATTGATGAAGATCGCAAATCGCCGGGGTTGAAAGCGCTGCAAGGGATGATCTGGCGTGCGGGTTATGTTGAAGGTCAGTTCACCGGCCACCTTTATCCCGATGTGCTGCCCGCCTTTGAACGCTGGCAGCAACAAGGAATTGCCCTGTATGTTTATTCCTCGGGATCGGTGCCTGCGCAGAAACTGTTATTTGGCTACAGCGATGAAGGTGATTTAACCTCGCTGTTTAGCGGCTATTTTGATACAGCGGTTGGCGCTAAGCGTGAAACCCAGTCGTATCACAACATCGCCGAACACATTGGCCTGGCACCCTCTTCGTTGCTGTTCCTGTCAGATATCCATCAGGAACTGGATGCCGCGGCACAAGCAGGCTGGCACACATTGCAGTTAATTCGTGGCGAGGCCGATAACGCCAGTCGCCATCACCAGGTAAACGATTTTTCGCAGATTAATCCGGAGTCGATTTAACATGAGTGCACTGACAATTTTTAGCGATACCGAATCCAGCCAGCCACTGTGGCACAGTACCGATGCCGAGGCGATTCGCGAGCGCCTGAACGCCAAAAACGTCCGCTTTGAGCGTTGGGAAGCGGATCGCGATCTGGGTAGCGACCCTGACGCTGAAACGGTGATCAAAGCGTATCAGCACGCGATCGATCGTCTGGTGGCAGAGAAAGGTTATCAGAGCTGGGATGTGCTGAGCATGCGTGCAGACAATCCTAACAAGCAGGCGTTGCGCGAGAAGTTCCTGAATGAACACACGCACAGCGAAGATGAAGTGCGTTTCTTCGTCGAAGGGTCTGGCCTGTTTTGCCTGCATATTGGCAGTGAGGTTTACCAGATTCTGTGCGAGAAGAATGATCTGATTTCAGTACCTGAAGGCACGGCACACTGGTTTGATATGGGCTCTGAACCGCACTTTACCGCGATTCGTATTTTCGATAACCAGGAAGGCTGGATCGCCAACTTTACCGGCGACAAGATTGCGGATGCTTATCCTCGTCTGGCATAACGTGCTGTGTGCTTAAACCTGCATACGCATAAATGGAATCAGCCATTGAAGGGGCACACTTCAGGGTGCTTCTGACACCATAGGGCTCGTCATCATAAGGTCGCCACTTATGGCGACTTTTTCATTTCTGGCGCACCGTCAACACAGGATACGCCATCTGGTGCACCCTTAAGGCTGAAAAATCCCTTCCTTAACCTGCTCTGGCGTCACGACGCCGGTATCCAACACCCAACCGCTAATCAGTGCAGCTGGCGTGACATCAAACGCCGGGTTGTAGACCACCGCATTCTCCGGTGCCCACTGCACGCTACCAAAACTGCCTGACACGCCGGTGACTTCGCTGGCGGCGCGCTGCTCAATCGGGATAGCATCGCCGTTCGGGCATTGACGATCCAGCGTGGTGTGCGGCGCCGCCACATAGAACGGAATGCCGTGATAGTGCGCCAGTACCGCCAGGCTGTAGGTGCCGATTTTGTTCGCCACGTCGCCGTTAGCGGCAATGCGGTCTGCCCCGACCCAAATCGCATCGACCACGCCGCGCGCCATTAAACTTGCAGCCATCGAATCGGTGATCAGCTGGTAGGGAATGTGCAGCTCGCCCAGCTCCCACGCGGTTAAACGACCGCCCTGCAGCAGTGGCCGCGTCTCGTCCACCCAGACGCTTTTGACTAAACCTTGCTGATGGGCATGCGCAATCACGCCCAGTGCGGTACCCACGCCAGCGGTGGCGAGACCGCCGGTATTACAGTGCGTCAGCAGCTGGCTGCCGGGCTTGACCAGAGCGCTGCCGGCACGGGCAATGTTGTCACACAGCTGCTTATCTTCTGCCACCAGGCGCAACGCTTCGACACTGAGTGCGGTGACGTAATCAGTCTCCGCCAGCGCAATCTTCATACGATCCAGATTGTTCATCAGGTTGACGGCAGTCGGGCGTGACGCACGCAACACCTCCAGCGCTTCCGCCAATGCCGCGCGGGTGACACCTTGCTCGCCCAACAGCGCCAGCAGCAAGCTGGCTGAAAGGCCAATCAGCGGGGCGCCGCGCACACGGAGCGCATGGATATGATCAACCAACTGCGTCACAGTGTGCGCAGGCAGCCAGTTTTGTTGTTGTGGCAGCGCTTGCTGGTCGAGGATCCACAGTTGATTATCGCGGACCTCAAGACTGGTGGT
Source organism: Pantoea sp. USMM079 (assembly GCF_037153115.1). Lineage (NCBI taxonomy): Bacteria > Pseudomonadati > Pseudomonadota > Gammaproteobacteria > Enterobacterales > Erwiniaceae > Pantoea > Pantoea sp. USMM079. Next base: position 29,813 of record NZ_JBBCKX010000030.1, on the reverse strand, counting down.
ACGAAGTGTTTGCATGGTGTGAAATCCCTGTTGCGTTAATAGCGGCTATTGTGCCAACATGCGTGACGGATGTATAGACGTCCAAACGGCTTATTACTATCGAATGTCGAGGAACAGGCAATGTCGCAATACCGTACCTTCACCGCTGCTGATGCGGTGGAATATGCTAAAAAATTTGGCGGTGTGGACGATCCGTCAGCGCTGGTCAGCGCAGAAGAGATCGGCGATGGTAATCTCAACCTGGTGTTCAAGATTTTCGATAACCTGGGACAGAGCCGTGTGGTGGTGAAACAGGCACTGCCTTATGTGCGTTGCGTGGGTGAGTCCTGGCCTTTAACGTTGGATCGCGCGCGCCTCGAAGCGCAGACGCTGGTTGAGCACTATAAACATTGCCCAGAGCACACGGTTAACGTCACCCATTATGATGCCGAACTGGCGGTGATGGTGATGGAAGATCTCTCCAGCCATCGCATCTGGCGCGGCGAGCTGGTGCAAGGGGCTTACTACCCTGAAGCGGGTCGTCAGCTGGGCGAATATCTGGCGCAGACGCTGTTCCATACTTCTGATTTTTTCCTGCATCCGCACAAGAAAAAGGCCGAAGTCGCGCGTTTCATCAACCCGGAAATGTGCGAAATCACCGAAGACCTGTTCTTCAATGATCCCTTTATCGATCATGAGCGTAATAAATACCCGGCGGCACTGGAGCCGCTGGTGGTCAGCCTGCGCACTGACGATGCGCTGAAAATCGCGGTGGCCGGGCTGAAGCACCGCTTCTTTGCGGATGCCGAAGCGCTACTGCACGGCGATGTGCACAGCGGCTCAATCTTCGTGGCCGATGGTAGCTTGAAGGTGATCGATGCGGAGTTTGGCTATTTCGGTCCGATTGGCTTTGATGTCGGCAGCGCGATTGGCAATCTGCTGATTAACTACTGCTGCCTGCCGGGCCTGCTGGCCCCGCGTGAAGCGGCAGAAGGGCGCGAGCGTCGTCTGAGCGATGCGCATGAGGTCTGGACGCAGTTCTCCAGCCGCTTCCTCGAACTGGCACACGCCAACACTTCTGATGTGGCGCTGGCGTATCCGGGCTATGCGGAAGCCTTCCTGCGCAAAGTATGGAGCGACACCATTGGTTATTGCGGCACGGAACTGATTCGTCGCACCGTGGGCATGTCACACGTTGCCGATTTTAAACAGATTGCTGATGATACCATGCGTACCGAATGTATTCGTAGCTGCATCACGCTGGGCCGTACGTTGATTCTCGCGGCAGATCATATTGCGGATGTCGATGCGTTAATTGCGCGTATTCGTCAGGCGGGGTAAGTCAGGCTTCAATCTTATAAGTGCGCCATTCACTGCCCGCTTTGGCAGCGAAACCGCTGTATGTATGCGGGATAAGTTATGCCAGGCCCCATTAAAAAAGCCTCCGTCAGGAGGCTTTTTCGTTTTATGCAGCTTCACTGGCGCGCGTGGCGCCTTTATCCTGCGGCTTCGGTGAGGCCAGTGCCTCCGGCACAAACTCATCGACGTTGATGGCTTTGAGACGGCTGGCTTCAGCGCGCGTCAGTACTTTGGCTTCGCTCTCATCAATCCAGCCCTCTTTCAACGCACGCTGTGCCAGCGCATCCAGACGGGTAAACGACAGATGTTTTTTCTGCTGCTGGCAAAGACGTTCATGAATCACTTCCGCTGCCATCACATCCTGCAGCGCCTGCTCCAGTTGGCCTGCTGGATTGTGTTCGCTTGGCGTCAGGTACATGCCACGGCCCAGCCGCGTACGGGTGGCTGACGGCAGTTGCAACAGCTTCGCCAGCTTGTGGTCCAGTTTGTCAGACGGTGCCGGGCAGTGTTTGCCACCGGCGAAAATCACCATGCGCAGCGCGCCTGCCACCAGGCGACTAGGGAAGTTACGCAGCAGGTCATCCATCGCCACTTCAGCCTGATGCAGCGCATCCTGCACGCCCCAGTGCACCAGCGGCAGATCGGCTTCATTGCGGCCTTCGTCGTCAAAGCGTTTCAGGGTGGCAGAGGCGAGATACATCTGGCTCAGCACATCCCCCAGACGTGCTGAGATACGTTCACGACGTTTCAGGCTGCCGCCTAACACTGCCATCGACACATCTGACAGCAGTGCCAGGTTGGCGCTCAGGCGGTTGAGCTGCTGATAGTAGCGGCGGGTCACGTCGCGGGTTGGCGACGCGCTGGTGCGGCCTCCGGTTAAACCGAGCCACAGGCTGCGCACTTTGTTGCTACCGACATGGCCAATATGGCTGAACAAGGCACGGTCAAAGGCCACCAGATCGTTTTTCGCCGCAGCGTTCATCTCTTCCAGCACCCATGGATGGCAGCGAATCGCGCCCTGGCCAAAGATGATCATGCTGCGCGTCAGGATATTGGCGCCTTCCACGGTAATCGCAATCGGTGCGCCCTGATAAGCTCGCGCCAGGAAGTTGTTGTCGCCCAGCATAATGCCTTTACCGCCGGCGATATCCATCGCATCGATAATGGCGCGCTGGCCGCGGTGGGTGCAGTGATATTTCACAATCGCCGACAGCACCGCCGGTTTTTCACCCAGCATAATGCCGCTAGTGATAAGCGTAGCCGCCGCATCCATCACGTAGGCGTTACCGGCAATGCGTGCCAGCGGTTCCTCGATGCCTTCCATTTTACCGATAGAGACTTTGAACTGACGACGGATATGCGCATAAGCACCGGTTGCCAGCGCAATGCTTTTCAGACTACCGGTCGAGTTGGAAGGCAAGGTGATGCCGCGACCGACTGACAGACATTCAACCAGCATACGCCAGCCCTGACCGGCCATCGACGGGCCACCGATGATGAAATCGATCGGCACGAAAATATCTTTACCGCGTGTTGGACCGTTCTGGAACGGCACGTTAAGCGGGAAGTGGCGATGGCCAATCTCTACGCCCGGCGTTTGCGTCGGGATCAGGGCGCAGGTAATGCCCAGCTCTTCAGTCTCACCCAGCAGATGATCGGGATCGGAGAGTTTAAAGGCCAGGCCAAGCACGGTAGCAATCGGTGCCAGCGTAATGTAACGCTTATTCCATGTCAGGCGCATGCCCAGCACTTGCTGGCTTTGCCATTCGCCCATGCACACCACGCCAGTATCCGGAATGGCACCCGCATCCGAACCCGCTTCCGGGCTGGTCAGCGCGAAGCACGGAATTTCATCGCCGCGTGCCAGACGTGGTAAATAGTGATCTTTCTGCTCATCGGTGCCGTAATGCTGCAACAGTTCGCCTGGGCCGAGTGAGTTAGGTACACCCACGGTGATCGCCAGGATACCGGAAACGCCCGCCAGTTTTTGCAAGACGCGCGCCTGAGCATAGGCGGAGAATTCGAGGCCGCCATACTCTTTCTTAATGATCATGGCGAAGAAGCGATGCTGCTTGAGATACGCCCACAGTTCCGGCGGAAGATCGGCCAGTTCGTGAGTGATCTGGAAATCATTCGCCATACGACAGGCTTCTTCGACCGGCCCCTCAAGGAAGGCTTGTTCCTCTTCCGTCAGGCGTGGCTGCGGATAGTTGTGCAGTTTCTGCCAGTCTGGCTTGCCACGAAACAGATCGCCTTCCCACCAGGTCGTACCGGCATCAATCGCTTCCTTTTCCGTACGCGACATCGGCGGCATCACCTTCTGGAAGCTGTGCAGCGCAGGTTTGGAGAACATACTGCGACGCATGGCTGGCAGATTGAAGGGCAGCAGGATAATCGCCAGTGGCAGCAGCAGCCACGGCGTCCACAGGCCTGCAGCAGCCAGCCCGGCGGTCCATAGCAACAGGATTACGCTGCTGAGCCGCAGCGTAACTTGATGGTAAAAGAGGGCGCTAATGACAATCAGCGTCGCGACAATCGAGACAAGCAACATAATGAACCGCTCCGTAAGTTGTAAGAGGTCTGACCTGTTATAAGGTAAGGTTTAGAGCAGTGACCGCTTTTTAGCAATCTGTTTACATCGCAATTACAACAGAACTCACAAAATCGCACTCTCTGGACACCAACAGAGCAGGAATGGCAAAGCCTGGGCCTTTTTCCCCGATGCAGGTGCTTTGCGGCTTTGTCCCATTCCGTTAAACTTGCAGAGTAAATCTTTCCTCTAAAGGACATCCCTATGTATCAGGACATTATTCGCTCAGAACTTAATGAAGCAGCCGATACGCTTAATAAATTCCTGAGTGACGAAGCGAACATTCACGCGATTCAGCGCGCGGCAGTCTTGCTGGCAGACAGCTTCAAAGCAGGGGGCAAAGTGCTCTCCTGTGGCAACGGTGGTTCTCACTGTGATGCGATGCACTTTGCTGAAGAGCTGACAGGGCGCTACCGTGAAAATCGTCCTGGCTACCCGGCGATTGCCATCTCTGATGTGAGCCACCTTTCCTGCGTCAGCAACGATTTTGGCTATGACCATGTGTTCTCGCGCTATATCGAAGCCGTAGGCCGTGAAGGCGATGTGCTGCTGGGCCTGTCCACTTCAGGTAACTCGGCGAACATCATCAAAGCGGTCGAAGCGGCACGCGCCAAAGGGATGAAAGTGATTACCTTGACCGGTAAAGATGGCGGCAAAATGGCAGGCACAGCGGACATCGAAATTCGCGTACCACATTTTGGCTACGCTGACCGCATTCAGGAGATTCACATTAAAGTGATTCATATCCTGATGCTGCTGATCGAAAAAGAGATGGTTAAGTAATGACGCGTCACTCCTGCTCACGCGGGAGTGCTGACTTAAGGCGGTTGCTATGTGCGAATTGCTCGGGATGAGCGCCAATGTCCCCACGGACATCTGTTTCAGTTTTACCGGTCTGGTGCAGCGTGGCGGCGGAACCGGGCCACATAAAGATGGCTGGGGCATCACTTTCTATGAAGGAAAAGGGTGCCGCACATTCAAAGATCCTCAGCCCAGCTTTAACTCACCGATCGCCCGTTTGGTGCAGGAATACCCGATCAAATCACATTCCGTGGTCGCTCATATCCGCCAGGCGAATCGTGGTGAAGTGTCGCTGGAAAACACCCATCCGTTTACCCGTGAGCTGTGGGGACGTAACTGGACCTACGCGCACAACGGGCAGCTGAAAGGCTACAAACAGTTGGAAACCGGGACTTTCCGACCCGTTGGCGAAACGGACAGTGAGAAAGCGTTTTGCTGGATCCTGCATAAGCTGTCTGAGCGTTATCCGCGCACTCCGGGCAACTGGCCGGCGGTATTTCGCTACATTGCTGAGCTGGCGGCTGAGATGCGCGAGAAGGGCGTGTTTAACATGCTGCTGTCGGACGGTCGTTATCTGATGGCGTTCTGCTCGACCAATCTGTATTGGATCACTCGTCGTGCGCCTTTTGGCAAAGCCAAATTGCTCGATCAGGATGTAGAAATTGATTTTATGCAGCAAACAACACCGAAGGACGTTGTGACGGTGATTGCGACACAGCCGCTGACAGGAAATGAAACCTGGCACCGAATAGTGCCAGGCGAGTGGGCATTATTTTGCCTGGGTGAGCGCCAGGAATGACTTCGAGGCAGCATCCGGTGTAGAAATCACCGGCGTGCTGTTCACCGCATATTGACCCGTCGTCGTCACATTAACCGTTGGCGGTATGTGGTACTTCTCGAAGTACGCATAACCCGGCTGCAGTTCACGCCAGAAGTTGATGTACGTTGAGTAGCGATGACGCTGCATGTTGCTATCAGTCATATGGAACGGATAGATATTGATCTGTACATCCTGCTGACCGTTGCGCAGCGCAGCGTTGACGTAGGTAAAGATCTCGTCCATTGATGCGTTGGTCATGGCGTAGCAGCCAATTGAGACGCAATCACCGTGAATCATCAAATAGTTACCGTCATAGCCTTTATCACGATCGTATTGATTCGGGAAGCCGGTATTAATCGCGCGGTAGAAACGGCTGTCCGGTTTTAACTGGTTCAGCTTAACGTTATAAAACCCTTCCGGACTTTTAAAATCGCCCTGACGACGCTTAGGCCCTAATCCGCCAGAGAAATTACAAATGCGATAGCTGTCCAGCAGACGATATTCATTACCGATTTTGCCGTACAGTTCCAGCGTACGCTCTTCCTTGAAGATCTGAATAAAAACAGGAGTGCCAAGTAATTGTTTCTTTAACTCTTTGCTCACCGGTGCCGACAGTTGCGTTGGCTCTGGCGAAATGGCCCAGCTAAGGACTGGCATAAGAATCATCGCAAGCCACAATGCGATTCTGCCCATTCTGTGTGTACCTTGAAGTGAAGAGAGACGATGACGCTGAGCGTCTTGGTATTGCATTATCGGAAATATCCGCTACCGCAGCGCAACATTAACATTGTCTGAGGTTTAATCAAGACAGTCTCCGTGAAAATGGTGCAATCCTAAAGGGATTACGACCAGAATTTTGTAAACTTTAATTCATCGCTCAACAAATATTGCCGAAGTTTTTTACTGCTGTATACTTATCCAGTATTCGGAGGGCGTATGCGCAAAATCATTCATGTCGATATGGACTGCTTTTTCGCGGCCGTTGAAATGCGCGACGATCCTTCATTAACGGATATACCTATCGCCATTGGCGGCAGCCGTGTGCAGCGTGGCGTCATCAGCACCGCCAACTATCCCGCGCGCAAATATGGCGTGCGCAGCGCGATGCCGACGGCAATGGCGCTCAAGCTCTGCCCGCATCTGAAATTACTGCCTGGACGCTTCGATGCCTATAAAGAGGCGTCACGCCAGATACGCGATATTTTCGCACGCTACACCCCATTGATTGAGCCCTTATCACTGGATGAAGCGTATCTTGATGTCACCAATAGCGAGCATTGTCAGGGATCAGCGACGCTAATGGCGCAGGCGATACGTGCCGATATCCTGCGCGAAACCGGTTTAACCGCCTCGGCTGGCATTGCGCCGATCAAATTCCTCGCCAAGATCGCCTCCGATTTAAATAAGCCCAACGGGCAATACGTCATTACACCGCAAGTGATGCCGGACTTTTTACTGACGCTACCGTTGAGCAAAATTCCTGGCGTAGGAAAAGTGGCGACCAAAAAACTGGAAGAGATGGGACTGCGCACCTGCGCCGATGTGCAGAGAGCCGATCTCGCCTTGCTGCTGAAGAGATTTGGTAAATTCGGCCGCGTGCTCTGGGAGCGCAGCAACGGCATTGATGAACGCGATGTGGTGGTGGAGCGCGAACGCAAATCGCTCGGTGTCGAACGCACGTTGATGGAGGACATCCACAACTGGGAGCAGTGTCTGGCAATCATTGATTACCTCTATGCTGAGCTGGATCGACGCCTGACAAATATCCGTCCCGACAAGCAAATCGCGCGTCAGGGCGTGAAGCTCAAATTTAATGATTTCCAGCAGACCACGCAGGAGCATGTCTGGCCGGTGTTGAACAAGGATGACATGATCGCAGTGGCGCGGCAGGCATGGGATGAAAGGCGTGCCGGGCGCGGCGTGCGGTTGGTGGGATTGCATGTGACGCTGGTGGATCCGCAATTGGAGCGGCAGCTAGTGTTGGGTTGGTAAAACCTTGAGTATGGCCTTGGCTATCATCCTGGCGGCTTGAAGCGCCGCCAGGATGCCCTATTCGGCCACTGAATTACTTCTTAGCGTACTTCGCTTCCAGCGTGGCAAACCACGGCGCAACAAAATCGTTGTTCACACCCCAGCCTGGAATAATCTTGTTCAGGGTTGCTACGTTAATCGCCCCTTGCTGGCTATTCAGCAACTGCTGCGAAATGGAAGACGCTTTAAACTCGTAGCTTGCCGGAGTGGCTTCACCCGCGATTTTATTGGCCACTAAGCGCATATTGACCGCACCGATGGTTTTTGGATCGACCGCGACCGTCTGCACCCATGGGCTGTTCTTCTCATGCATCAACTGCAAGTCCTGGTTGGACACGTCAATACTGTAGATTTTGATTTCAGTACGACCATTCTCTTGTAGCGCTTTATAAGCACCCTGACTGAACGCATCCCACGACGCCCAAATCGCATCTATTTTACCTTTTGGATATTTTGCCAGGATCGCACCCACTTTGTTGGCGGTGTCGCCCTGTACATCGGTAGAAACTGCGCCAATGGATTCCAGCTGATGAATGCCTGGATTCTCTTTCAGCAGTTTCTCATACACCACCTGGCGACGTTCCTGCGGCGGGAAGCCTGCGACCCACAGTTTGATGATGTTGGCTTTACCATGGAAATCACTGATCAACTGACCCAGTGACGCCTGCGCCAGCGAGGCATCATCTTGCGCAGTGACGGTCACGCCATTGACCGGCGTATTTACCGGGGTATCAAAGACGGACAGTTTGATACCTGCATCGACAATGTGTTGCACCAGAGCGGTGGAGTAGGGTTCTTTGCCGTGAGAGAGAATGATGCCATCGTATTTCTGGCTGATCGCCTGATTAACAAAGTCCTGGAAACGCGCATCATCGCCGTTACTCAGGAAAGTACTGACTTTAAAGCCCAGTTGACGACCTTGCTGAATGGCTCCGGCAATAAACTGCGTGGTGTTATCGTCAGACCCCAGGTTACGGATGATGGCGATGCGCACCGGACCTTCGTGATTCGCAATCGCTGCGGGAACCGGGGTAACGGTATCGGCAAAGGCAGCGCTGGCGTTCAGCAGGCTTAAGGCCAGCAGCGAAAGGGTAATTTTTTTCATTAGAATCTCTTTCTCAGTAAACGCGCCTTAACGGCGCTGAATGTAGGTAATCGCCAGGGCCAGAGCCAGCACCAGGCCTTTGATAATGTCCATGGCGTAATAAGGCACGGACAACATCACCAGCCCGTTCTGCAATACACCCAGAATCACCGCGCCCACCAGCGTACCGAGCGCGTTAGGTTTGCCGGAACCGGCCAGCGAGAAGCCGATCCATGCCGCGGCAACGGCATCCATCAAATATCCACTGCCGGCGTTCACCTGCGAGGAGCCAATACGCGATGCCAGCAGAATGCCGCCTAATCCGGCCAGCAGCGATGCGAGTACATAGGCCAAAACGCGGTAGCGCGTGGTGCGAATACCGGAAAGGCGTGCGGCTTCTGGATTGCCACCCAGCGCGTACATGCGACGGCCATGCTTGGTCAATGACAGCGCCAGTTGTGCCACAATCGTCACCACCAGCATGATGATCACAATGGTCGGCACCTGACCCAACAGACCGAACGCTGCGGGGATAGTGCCCTCCGCCATATCGCCGCTTGGCATCACCATATTCTCGGTAATCGAACCGCCGAAGCTGTAAGTCATCGCCACGCCCTGAATCACGAAAAGAGTGGCCAGCGTAGCCAGCATGTCGGGAATGCGCAGAATCACGATCAGGAAGCTGTTGAGCAGTCCCACCAGGGTGCACAGTAGCAGCGTGATGATGATGGCTTCGGTGGTGCCAAAGCCGTGCCAGACAAACAGTGAAATCACCAGCGCATTGGCCAGAGAGGCGGTTGAGCCTACCGACAAATCGAAGCCGCCGATGGTCAGCGAAATCGACACGCCAATCGCAATCACCGTGACGATGGCGATGGATCGCAGAATGTTGATGATGTTAGTGGGTTCAAGGAAGCTGTCTGATGCCAGGCCAAACCCGGCGATCAGGATCACCACGGTCAACAACATGCCCCATTTGTAGAGGAAATCGAATAGTTTATGACGCAGAGAAACCTGCGGGTTCAGGGATAGTTCTTTGCTGCTCACGCAGGGGTTCCTCCGGTGGAATAAAGCAATAGCATCTCTTCTGTGGCCTGACGACCTTCCATCTCTGCCACAATGCGCCCATCCCAGAGCACACAAATACGGTCACATAAGCCGACCAGTTCGGAAAACTCGCCCGAAGCGTAGATGATGCCTTTGCCTTCACGTGCCAGGCCGTCAATCAGGCTGAACAGATCGGTTTTGGCTTTGATATCGACACCTTTGGTTGGCTCATCAAAGATCAGCACGTCAGCGTTGTTGCGCAGCCATTTCCCAATTGCCACTTTTTGCTGGTTACCGCCTGACAGACGACGCAGAATCTGCGCCGGGCCGGTGGTACGCACGTTGAGGCGCTGAATCACCTCTTCGGCCCAGCGCCAGGCCTGACGATGACCGAACAGGCTCCAGCGGGAAAAACTGTTGTCCGCGCTGACGCTCAGGTTCATGCTCACCGGTTCATCGATAAAAATACCTTCCTTGCGACGCTCTTCCGGCACCAGCGCCATGCGGTTTTCCACCGAATCGTGCGGTGAACGCGGCCGCCACGGTTTGCCGTGCAGCTTGCCTTTTTCGACGCGGCTTTTGCTTGCGCCAAACAGCGCCTTACACAGCTCGGTTTTCCCTGCACCCGCTAAGCCGGCAATGCCGAGGATTTCGCCTTTGCGCAGATGCAGTGAAATGTCCGCCAGCAGTTGATCATCGTGCAGACCTTCCACGGACAGCAGCAGCGGTTGCTCACTCTGTTCACGGCGAGGTGGATAGACATCGGTCAACTGGTGCCCCAGCATTTTCTCAACAATCTGCTCGCCACTTAGTGCCGCCATCGGGCAGCTCTCAATCAAGCGGCCATCACGCAGCACAGTTAAGCGATCGCAAATCGCTTTGAGTTCGTGAATGCGGTGGGAGATAAACACCACGCCAATGCCGTTGCTTTGTAAACGACGCACCACGGTAAACAGACGCTCGCTTTCATGCTGATCCAGCGGCGCGGTCGGTTCATCCAGAATGAGAAAACGGCAGTGATGGGAGAGGGCGCGCGCCAGCAGGATTTGTTGTTTCTCCGCCAGTGAGCAGCGTTCCACCAGACGATTAACATCGATGTTCACTTCCAGCTGATTGAGCAGGGCACGCGCCTGGCGACGGATTTCACGCCAGCTATAGACATGGCCGGGTTCTGCCAGCTGATCGAGCAGAATGTTTTCTGCCACGCTGAGCTGCGGCACCAGCGCCACATCCACCTCCTGCTGCACCAAATGAATACCGAGTTTTTTGGCATCGCGCGGTGAACGAATGGAGACCGGCGCATCGTCCAGCAGAATCTCGCCGCTGTAATCACTGTGCGCGCCGGATAGCACTGCCATCAGGGTGGATTTTCCCGCGCCATTGGCTCCGGTCAACGCATGCACCGATCCGCCCTCGGTCAGAAAATCGACCTGGGTCAGTGCGGCAAAACCGCCAAAAGCGATGGAGATATTACGCATCTCCAGGCGGTTAATCGCACTCATGGGGCAGGCCTTTCATTAAGAGAGTGGGTGGCATTTTTTCTGAACCCATAACGCTGGGCAACAAACGAAAGCGCATAAGCTAGCACGAAATCTTATTAGCCATCCAGACATCTGGGCGTAACGGCGTCTAAAACTAGAGAGGGAGTGTGGAGTGGTAGAATGCTGGGGTAATAAGCAGGATTTATAGTGAAATATGCTGCATGTTACCGTCGGTCTCAAAATGGGTTCCGGCAAATATTGCGACCTTATTAGCAAGAGAATCCTTAACCTCAGGATTGCAGGCATAAAAAAACCAGGCCTTAGCCTGGTTCCTTACAGCATCGCAAAGACTTACGCCTTCTCTGGCACCACGTTCAGCAGCGCAGTCAGCAGTTTCCAGTACAGACCGACGCTCTCAATGTGCACCTGCTCATCCGGTGAGTGTGGACCGGTAATGGTTGGCCCAATCGACACCATATCCATGTTCGGATACGGCTTCTTGAACAGACCACACTCCAGACCCGCGTGAATCACCTGAATGTTTGGCGTTTTGCCAAACAGGGCTTCATAGGTTTTACGCGTCAGCGCCATCACCGGTGAATCAGCATCAGGCTGCCAGCCAGGATAACCGCCTTTTGGTGCGGTTTTCGCGCCAGCCAACTGGCCCAGTGAAGTCAGGGTTTCCACCACCCAATCTTTGCCGGTGTCGATCAGTGAACGAATCAGGCAGATGATTTCGGCATTGTCCTGATCCATGGTCACCACGCCGACGTTCAGCGAGGTTTCCACCACGCCTTTGGCCACGTCAGAGTTGCGAATCACACCGTTCGGGGTGCTGTTCAGCAGGTTGATGAAGCGATCGCGGCTGTCGGTGGTCAGCGCCTGGCCCTGATGTGCCAGCGGCTCGGTGGTTAACGCAATGTTCTTCTCTTTAATGCCCAGCTCGTTCAGCAGCGTGGCCTGGAAATGAGCCGCAGCCGATTTGAGTGCATCCACTTTATGGCTGTCGATTGCCAGTGTGGCAAAAGCTTCGCGCGGAATCGCATTACGCAGCGTGCCGCCAGTAAACTCAATCAGACGCACATCCAGTTCCTGCGCGTAGACCGCAAAGAAACGCGCCAGCAGCTTGTTGGCGTTGCCCAGACCATGATGAATATCGGCACCGGAGTGGCCGCCTTTCAGGCCTTTCAGCGTTAGCTTCAGGGTTTCAAAGCCCGCAGGTACGGCTTCACGGTTTAATGGCAGGGTGGTGATGAAATCAATACCGCCCGCACAACCCATGTAGATCTCACCCTCTTCTTCAGAGTCGGTGTTGATCAGGATATCGGCCTGCAGCCAGTTTGGCTGGAGACCAAAAGCGCCATCCATGCCCGATTCTTCGGTCATGGTCAGCAGCACTTCCAGTGGGCCGTGGGTCAGGCTGTTATCAGCCAGCACCGCCAGCGCAGAAGCCATGCCAATACCGTTGTCGGCGCCCAGCGTGGTGCCACGTGCTTTAACCCACTCGCCATCAACGTAAGGTTGAATCGGGTCTTTAGTGAAGTCGTGCACCGTATCGTTGTTCTTCTGCGGCACCATATCGAGGTGGGCCTGCAGCGCGACAGGGGTACGTTTTTCCATGCCCGCAGTGGCCGGTTTACGAATCAGGATATTGCCGACCTGATCGCGCTCAACCCAAAAGCCTTGCTCTTTGGCCCAGCTGACCACGTGTTCGGCCAGCGCTTCTTCATGGTAAGAAGGGTGCGGAATGGAGCAGATTTTAGCGAAAATATCCCACAGCGGTTGGGGGGAAAGTTGCGACAATTCAGACACAATGCATCTCCTGTGTCAGCGCGGCGGACATACCGCTCGCACGCCGGGTTCCAGTGAAAGATCGCCGTCAGCACATCTGACGTGATGTGGCTGAGAATATCACTGTTTTTCACCGGGTGCGTACTCAGGCGCGCTAAAATCCTGCATCCAATGCGACAGATGCTGGTTTTTAACGCGTCAGATCCTTATAATCTCGCGCAACCTTTTCCCCCTTGCCTATTTTTAAACCAACATTGTTGGTCGGGATTTCTTTTATGAGCGAAAAATACGTCGTCACCTGGGACATGTTGCAGATCCATGCCCGTAAACTGGCCCAGCGCCTGCTTCCTGTGGAACAGTGGAAAGGTATCATTGCGGTAAGCCGCGGTGGTCTGGTTCCGGCATCGCTGCTGGCGCGTGAACTGGGTATTCGCTATGTCGATACCGTCTGCATCTCCAGCTATGACCACGATCATCAGCGCGAAATGAAAGTGCTGAAGCGTGCGGAGGGCGACGGTGAAGGTTTCATCGTGATTGATGACCTGGTGGATACCGGCGGCACCGCGCAGGCGATTCGCGATATGTATCCAAAAGCGCGTTTCTGCACCATCTTCGCTAAGCCCGCTGGCCGTGCGCTGGTGGACGACTACATTGTCGATATTCCGCAGAACACCTGGATCGAACAGCCGTGGGACATGGGCGTGGTTTACATCCCGCCAATCGTCAAAAGCTGATTGATGCAACGCAAACAACGCCCGGTTATGCCGGGCGTTGTGCATTCTACGCCTCGCACCCAACATGCGGGTGCAGTACACTCTTAGGCATCTATGCGACTATCGCGGGAGAACGTCTAAGATGTCGGATAAAAACCTCAGCGAAGAGCTTTTTAAGCCCCGCTTTAAACACCCGGAAACCTCCTCTCTGGTGCATCGTCAGCACCATCATCCGGTTCAGGTGCACAACACCCTCGAAGGGGATACCCAACCTTGCTGGTATCGCATGCTCAACAAGCTGCTGTGGACGTGGCGCGGTTTGTCTCCGCAGGAGATCAGCGAAGTGCTGGCGCGCATCGCTATCAGTGAGTATGAGCACACTGATGACACCCAACTCGACACGGTGATTGGCTATCGCGGGGGTAACTGGAACTATGAGTGGTCGAAGCAGGCCGCCTTGTGGCAACAGCGCGCGATGGAGAATGAAGATCACGAGGAAGCCGGGCATCAGTGGATGCGCGCATCTAATCTCTACAGTATTGCCGCCTATCCCTATATCAAAGGCGATGATCTGGCCGATCAGGCACAGGTGCTGGCAAACCGGGCATACGAAGAGGCCACGCAGCGTCTGCCTGGTGAGCTGAAAGCGCTGACCTTCCAGATCAGCGGTGGCAGCCCGGTCACCGGTTTCCTGCATATGCCTGCTGAGGCCAAAGCCCCATACCCAACGGTGCTGCTGTGCGGTGGCCTGGATTCGCTGCAGAGCGATCATTATCGCCTGTTCCACGATTATCTGGCGCCGCGTGGCATCGCCATGTTGACGCTGGATATGCCCTCGGTGGGCTTCAGCAGCAAATGGAAGCTGAACCAGGACACCAGTCAGCTTCACCAGCAGGTGCTGCGTGAACTGAGCAATGTGCCGTGGGTTGATCACACGCGCGTTGCACTGTTTGGTTATCGTTTTGGCGCCAATGTCGCCACCCGACTGGCCTATCTGGAAGTCCCGCGTCTGCGTGCGGTCGCGACACTGGGCGCGATGGTGCACAACGTATTTGTCGATGAGCAACGCCAGCAACAACTGCCGGACATGTACATGGATATGCTGGCCAGTCGCCTGGGGATGCCGTCCGCGTCTGACAGCAACCTGCGCATTGAGCTCAATCGCTATTCACTGAAGGTGCAGGGTCTGTTGGGGCGTCGCACGCCGACGCCGATGCTGGCGGCATACTGGCCGGGCGATTTGTTCAGCCCAGAAGAAGAGGCTCAATTGATTGCCAACTCTTCCGCACAGGGCAAAGTATTGGCAATACCCGCCACGCCGGTGTTCTCCAGTTTTGAGAAAGCGTTAAATCAAATCTGTGACTGGTTAGCAAAACAATTGGGTGTATGACTGGCAAAAATTCGACGCTCTGCTACTACTTATATCCGGGATATTTTGCGTTGCGCGCGTGATTCGCGTAACGAGAAACAATTTTACGGTTATTTGAGGGAGAATTAGCATGACGTTACCGAGTGGTCATCCCCGTAGTCGCCTGCTGAAGCGCTTCACCGAATTGGGGCCGTACATCCGTGAAGGAAAATGTGAAGAACAGCGTTTCTTCTTTGATTGCCTGGCGGCGTGTGTCAACGTTAAACCCGCACCCGAACTCCGTGAGTTTTGGGGCTGGTGGATGACGCTGGAAGCGCATGAAGACCATTTCACCTATGAATACCACTTTGGGTTGTTTGATAAAGACGGTGACTGGGGTGTGGCGACGATCAAAGGCAAAGAGAACAACGAGAAAGTGGAGAGTACGCTGCGTAATTTCCATGAGCGTCTGAAAGCGGTGTTGAAGGATCTTAAGTTGGATCTCAAACCTGCATCGGGTTTTAAAGAAGAGCCGGTGAAGCTCAGCGCTTAAGCACGCCATCGTCGGGCTCGGCTTTAAGCCAGCTAAACAGACAAAAAGAAGAAAGAGCCGGTGATGAGCCGGCTCTTTTTTTATAGACACATTGAGGGTAAAGCTAACGACTTAGAACTGGTAAGTCAGACCAACAGCAACCACGTCGTCGGTATTCAGGCCGAGTGGATTGTTGTCATCCAGCTGGTTGATTTTGTAGTCAACCATGGCAGACATGTTTTTGTTGAAGTAGTAAGTCATTGCTACGTCAACATATTTAACGATATCAGCATCGCCGATACCTTCGATGTCTTTACCTTTGCTCTGTACATAGCCCAGGGATGGACGCAGGCCGAAGTCGAACTGGTACTGTGCAACCACTTCGAAGTTCTGTGCTTTGTTCGCCACACCACCCGTGATTGGGGTCATGTTACGGTTTTCAGAGTAGGTGGTCGCCAGGTAGATGCTGTTAGCATCGTATTTGATACCTGCAGCCCATGCTTCTGCTTTGTCGCCGCTGCCCAGACGACCAGTAGAGGACTGAGTATTGGTACGATCCGCAGAAGACAATGCACCCATCAGGCTGATGCCGGTATCAGCAATGGTGTAACCCAGTGACGCACCGTAACCGTCGCCATTCTGCTTAGAAGCATCTGAACGGCTGTTAGCGCTGGTCGCGTCGTTTTTGCCCTGATATTGCAGCGCGAAGCGCAGGCCATCAACCAGACCAAAGAAGTTATTATTGCGGTAGGTTGCCACGCCAGAGGTACGGCCCAGCAGGTAAGTATCGGTGTAATCGCTGTCACCGCCGAATTCTGGCAGAACGTCAGTCCAGCCCATTACGTCGTATACAACACCGTAGTTACGGCCATAGTCGATAGAACCATATTGACCAAACTTGATACCGGCAAAGCCCAGACGGGTTTTGTTACCACTGTTAGCATCGCTGCCTTCAGTGCGGTTACCCTGGAATTGATATTCCCACTGACCGTAACCGGTCATCAGGTCGTTGATCTGAGTCTGACCTTTGAAGCCCAAACGGATGTAAGTTTTGTCGCCATCGTTACCGGCGTTGTCACTGAAATAGTGCATGCCTTTAACGCGACCGTACAGATCCAGTTTGTTGCCGTCTTTGTTATAAACTTCTGCGGCTTGGGCGGTGGAAGCCAGTGCCAGCGCTGATACGACTAATGCCAGTGTGCTCTTCTTCATTTGCTATCAATCCCAATGAGTAAAATTTGTTGTACCCTTGAAAGGGTTTGTAAAACAGGGGACTTTTTACCGACTGGTGATGAAAGTTTTATGACAGTTTTTCTGATTTCTTGTTAATCGCGAACTTTTGGTCTACGGCATTGTCAGGGGATTTTTGTGCTTTTCCCCTTGCTGTTATTGGCTTCCTCGCTCACTCCTGATAAAACGTCCCTTCGCAGAATTTTTTTCTTATATGGCAGGAAAAACATGAGTGGCAGTCAGACCCTTGTGGTCAAATTGGGTACCAGCGTCCTCACCGGCGGTTCGCGTCGGCTGAATCGTGCGCACATGGTGGAGCTGGTTCGTCAGTGTGCACAACTGCACGCGGCGGGTCATCGTATCGTTATCGTCACATCAGGCGCGATTGCCGCTGGACGCGAACACCTGGGTTACCCCGAACTGCCGCCCACCATCGCCTCAAAGCAGCTGCTGGCTGCAGTGGGGCAGAGCCGTTTGATTCAGCTGTGGGAGCAGCTGTTCTCAATTTACGGGATTCATATCGGTCAGATGCTGCTGACGCGTGCGGATATGGAAGATCGTGAACGCTTCCTCTACGCACGTGACATGCTGCGTGCGCTGCTCGATAACCACATCGTGCCGGTGATTAACGAGAACGATGCTGTTGCTACCGCTGAAATCAAAGTGGGCGATAACGACAACCTGTCTGCGCTGGCGGCGATGCTCGGCGGCGCGGATAAACTGCTGCTGCTGACCGATCAACAGGGCCTGTTCACCGCCGATCCTCGCACCAATCCGGAAGCGGAACTGATCAGCGATGTGCACCAGATTGATGATGCGTTGCGCACGCTGGCCGGAGGCAGTGTTTCCGGCCTCGGCACGGGTGGCATGGCGACCAAACTGCAGGCGGCCGATGTGGCCTGCCGCGCCGGTATCGATGTGATCATTGCGGCGGGCAGCCGCCCGGATGTGATCAGCGACGTGCTGTATGGCAAACCGGTGGGCACCCGTTTCCACGCACAGCAATCACCGCTGGAGAACCGCAAGCGCTGGATCTTCGGCGCACCGCCGGCTGGCGAAATTGTCATTGATGACGGTGCACTGGCTGCGGTATTAGAGCGCGGCAGCTCACTGCTGCCGAAAGGCGTGCGTGAAGTGCAGGGCAACTTCTCTCGTGGCGAAGTGATCCGCATTCGTAACCTGCAAGGGCGTGATATCGCCCACGGCGTGACGCGCTACAACAGCGACGCTATGCGCATGATTGCCGGTCATCACAGTCAGGAAATCAGCGACATCCTCGGTTACGAATATGGCCCGGTTGCGGTGCATCGTGACGACATGATCGTCAGTTAAGGAGCAGATGATGTTAGAAGAAATGGGAAAAGCGGCGCGTGCAGCGTCGTACAAGCTGGCAGAACTCTCCACTGAACAAAAAAATCAGGTGCTGCTGACGATTGCCGATCGCCTGGAAGCGGAAAGTGCCGACATTCTGGCGGCTAACGAGCAGGATTTGGCCGATGCGCGGCAAAATGGCATGAGCGCGGCATTGCTGGATCGCCTGACGCTCAATCCACAGCGTCTGAAAGGTATCGCTGACGATGTGCGTCAGGTGTGCCGTTTGGCCGATCCGGTCGGACAGTTGATCGATGGCGGCGTGCTGGACAGCGGTTTACGTATTGAACGTCGTCGCGTGCCATTGGGCGTGATTGGCGTGATTTATGAAGCACGCCCTAACGTCACCGTGGATGTGGCTTCTCTGTGCCTGAAAACCGGCAATGCGGCGATTTTGCGCGGCGGTAAAGAGACCTATCGCACTAATGCGGCTACCGTTCGCGTAATCCAAAACGCGCTGAGCGAGCATGGCCTGCCAAAAGGTGCGGTGCAGGCGATTGAAAACCCGGATCGCGAGTTGGTTAACCAACTGCTGAAACTTGATCGCTACGTCGATATGTTGATTCCACGCGGCGGTGCAGGGTTGCACAAGCTGTGTCGTGAAAACTCGACGATCCCGGTGATCACCGGCGGTATCGGTGTGTGTCATCTCTATCTTGATGAAACCATGGAAATCGAACCCGCGCTGGAGGTGATTGTTAATGCGAAAAAACAGCGTCCAAGCGCCTGCAATTCACTGGAAACCTTGCTGATTCACCGCGATCAGGCTGAACGCTTTATTCCTGCATTTTTGCAGCGCATGGCGCAGGAAAACATCCCGCTGCACGGCGATGAAAATGTCCTGTCGCTGCTGCAAAACGGCCCGGCCAGCGTGGTAGCGGTGAAAACCGAACAGTATGACGATGAGTGGTTATCCAACGACCTTAACGTCAAGCTGGTGGCGGATCTCGACGATGCGGTTGCGCACATTCGCGAACACGGTACGCAGCATTCGGATGGCATCCTGACGCGCAGCATTGGCAACGCCAACCGCTTTGTGAATCAGGTCGATTCCTCCGCCGTTTATGTCAATGCCAGTACGCGTTTCACCGATGGCGGGCAGTTCGGTCTGGGTGCGGAAGTCGCGGTCAGTACGCAGAAGCTGCATGCGCGTGGCCCGATGGGGCTGGAAGCGCTGACGACCTACAAGTGGATTGGCTGGGGCGACGATACGCTGCGCGGCTAATTTTCACTTCTGCAACACAATGGGCACCGTAAGGGTGCCCATTTTTTTTGCTTCCGATCCAATTATTTCCAGAGCTTTTTGATTTATTTCTGTCATCTATGGCGCCGACGCGCTTTTTCGCGCATTTTTTGTTTTAGGTGCTGGTATCAGCGTCACAGAACAATCCTGAAAACCCCTGTCAGAACAAGCTGTAGGGCATTCATTGCTGGTTTCCACCCCGTCGAAGAGGATAATGATCATCCAGCTTCATTGATAAAAGCTGTTGGGTAGTAAACTGACGGTAATATAAAATGAACTGGTAGCAAAAAAGAAAATAACATTCAGTCTTTAACTGATGGCAGATTATTAACTGATGGTTAAAAAAGAGAGTAACAGACAAGCTTTTACTGCCAGGCTGATTGCCGCGTGTGATAGCGCGGGAATTGTCGGACATGGACGAAACAAACAGGTTGCACAGGCGCTGCAGAAAAGGGGATGCAGGATCTCAACACCGGGGGTCTGGAAATGGTTTAACGCTCAATCGATTCCGGATGACAGTAATCTACTGGCGCTCAGCCAGTTGCTGGACGTGCGCGTAGAGTGGCTGCAGTTTGGCATGGAGCAACCCGATGCCACGGTGAGCCAGCATGCACTTATTGACCCGCAACATCGATTCCGCGTCGAGAGTCTGGATATTGGGCAGCGAAGCGCTCAGGGCATTGCTGCGCGTGATGAACTGGTCGAAACCATTCAGGCTATCGAGTATGGGCTGGATGAGGCACGCGTGCTGTTCAGCGGCCGTCCGGCAGAGAGCATCCGCCTCATCGCGCTAAACAATGATTCGATGGCCGGCACCTTTGCGCCACGTGATCAGCTGTTCGTGGACATCAGCGTGCATCGCTTTGACGGAGACGGGATTTACCTGTTTACGCTGGATGATCAACTTTATCTCAAACGTCTGCAGCTGCAACACAGAAAGGTCGCGGTCATCTCCGACAACAAGCGCTATGAGACCTGGTACTTAACGCTGGATGAGGCGGCCTCATTGCAGGTCGTGGCGCGCGTCATCATGAGCCAGGCGCGTGATTACCAGATTTTAGGTTGATCACAAAACGCGCTGAGCAGGTAAAAAAATATTCCGGCTGAAATCATAAATTTAACCGATGGTAAATAAAAAATTAACTGTTGGTGTTTGCCAATGCATTAGAACCTGTTAATAATTTGACCATGGAAGGACGACATCACTGCTCCCGGATGAGCCCGCTCTTAAACAATTGAGGCGCTGCACAAGCGCGATACCCACCACCCAAAGTCAGTGAATTTTGGGATGGGGTGGATGCGCATTATGCAGCGTCGTCAGCTCTCTTCTGACTTCACTCTCCTCTGCTTATCCCTGGCCGCGAACGCAGCCGGGCGGGTCGATGTCGAGTGTTTGCAGTGGAATCACGGACGCCTCGGCTTCAGCCGACACGCCGCGCCTGCCACCCCATCGCCAAAGACTCATTCACAGGAGGAGTTATGGCGATTATCCAGTATGGCAAGTCAGTCTTCACCGGGAACGCGCGCACCCGCCGTCACCGACGCCGCCAGTCACTTAGCCGCCTGAAGCGCAGTATCGACTGCGCCTTAGGCCTTGAGCCCGATAACCCAAGCCTGCGTAGCGCAGAACGCATCTGCCAGCGCCAGACGCAATCGCGAGTCGACTGTGCGGTAATGGCCCCCACACCACGTCAGGCCGAAAGCGCCAGCTTCGACAACTGCTGTCTGCCCCACGTCCATTTGTACGCCGTGCGCTAAATCCTTGTCATATTTCCCAGCTTTAAGCGGAACGTTTCGTTATTGCTCACTGTTTAGCCTCGCTTGAGCGTAGCGCGGATTACGCGTGGTCTCAGAAGGGCGGATAGATCAGTGAGATTTATGTTTTGGAGTCTTTGCGCAGTCATTTTTGCATCGTTGCGCCCGTCAAAGAGGAATCGCTATGAGCCAGATTATTGCCATTTTGAATTTTGAAGAGGGCTACCGCGAGGCGCCCTACCTTGATACGCAAGGGTTTCCTACCGTGGCCGGCGGTATCCGCATCGGGCCTAAAGGAGCCTCACTCAGCAACTACATCTTCCAGGTACCGCGACGAGTTGGGGATGTGTGGAAGCAGTGCATTGTGGAAAACAAAGTGCTGGAGATGAACCAGCGTGCTCTGGTGCAGCAAGCGCTAAGCAAGTGCAGTGAGGCGCGCTGTGATGTGCTGATCAGCATGGCATATCAATTGGGCGTTGATGGGTTATCCCTGTTTCGCGGCATGCTGAGCGCCATCACCCAGGGGGACTTTAATGGCGCCGCCAATGCCATGCTCGACAGCTTGTGGGCACGGCAAACGCCCGGGCGCGCACGGCGTCACGCTGAAGTCATGCGCAGCGGCAGCTACGACATTTATCGGGGGCTGTTATGAACATGAGATGGATGGTGTTTGTCATCGCGGTGCTGGCAGCAGTGATTGTGCTGTTGTTGCTCCAGCGTTTTACCACGCTGGAGTTTGTGAAGCATGCGCGACTGTTGTTCAAAACCTGGTCAGTATGGCTGGCTTCATTGGGTTCGATGCTCAGCGCCTGGGCGCAATCCTTCCCCTCATCCGCGCTGGATGCCTGGAATGCATTGCCTCAGGACATCAAAGACATTCTTCCCCACAACTACCTCGGTTTGATTGGTGCCTTCATGGTGGCGATGGGGGTTCTGGCGCAGTTTGTCCGACAGAAAAACCTGATTGAACAGCGCAAGACGCTGGAGGAGAAACCATGACGCTTATTACTTCACTACTTGGCGGCAGCTGGCACTGGCTGGCTGCGCTGGCGGGCATTGTTGCGGCACTGGTGGCCAGCTACTTCGGTGGCAGAAAGATTGGCAAGGTGCAGCAACAAGCCAAATCAGAGGTGGACTCCGCGAACAAAGCGGCCGTGCAGGCTGTCGCGGTTAACCAGCAGCAACAACAGTTGCGCGAGGAGGCTAAACGTGTGGAAGCCAGCAATCTTAATCTTGATGACGCTGCTGCTCGCGACAAGCTGCAGCACTCGAAATACAACCAGCCCTGAATCCCCCGTCGTTATCGACTCTGCTTGCACGCTTTTCTCCCCGATTTACACCCACGGTAATGATGCCGAGCGTATGGATGTTCGCACCGTGCGCGCCATCAACAACCACAACGATCTCTGGGATCAGCACTGCGGCCGATTGGCGCAGTAACGCCGTTCCCACACTTGCATTGCAAACCTGAAAAGGCCGAGGAGGCTATGATGATCGAAGTTAATTCATTCGCAGAACTGCGCACCACCACGCCGACTAAAAATGGCGATCTGGCGTTTTTGCGCCGCTACAACGCGGACTCCACCTTCCATGGAGGCGGTGACTTCACCGGTTTTATTGGCACCACTACTGCGACAGACGATGGCGGTACCTTAGCCATCGGTAATGGCTTTTACTGGAAACGCGTGATTAACGATCCTTCTGACGTGAACGTCTATCACTTTGGTGCCAAAGGAGACGGTTATGCCAATGACACGGACGCGGTTAATCGCATGCTAACCTGGACGCAGAATTACAGCGGTAATATTAAGGACCTGCCGATTCGTTTTCCCGGCGGGAAGTTTCTGATCAGTCCAATTGATATCAGCGGCACCGATAACGCCTTCTTCGGTCTGCAGGGTGATGATGTTGAGCTGGGTTCGCTGCCGCGTACCACGATTATCTCGGATAAGAGTGCCAACCCGGTATTCAAGGTGAAGGCGCGCCGCACCTCAATTCGCGGCATTGCCTGGAATGGTCAGGCCTCGGCCGATATCACCACCAACAAAGGCACCATCACTGCCGATATGTGCAGCAATGTTCAGCCGTTCTTCGAAAATACCTGTATCGAAGGCACCACGGTAAACATCTACTGTTTCCGCGCACAGAATAACGGCGGCACGGTGATTAAAGTGCTGGATACGCTGGACACCAAATTTGACCAGATTTATACCCTCTACACCTATGCGCGCGTCTTCGATGTGGGCTGGTCAAATTCACCAAATGGGGTATGGGATCACTCTACCGCGATTGAGATTTGTAACTGTAACTTCCAGACGGGTTATGGTGACGCCACGTTGTATATGCCGCGCTGTACACAGGGGATTTTGCGCAATGTGTGGATCGAGCACACGCGCAATCCAGGAGACTTGTCGGATGGTGGCTGGACCATTGACACGCTCAATATTGAGGATTGCGGCAATCCTTTCAATCTCAATAATGCGCGCGTGGTGATGCGTCAAATCAACCTGCAATCTGGCGCGAAAGTGTCGAACGATCTGGTGGCCGGCAGATGGCTCTCCACCTTCGAATATGGTTATCGCCGCGACGAGAGTTACGGTAGTTTCCTGACCGGATCGCTACGTGCCGGCTATTATAGCGGCTACAAGATCACCAATAACACGTCAACTGACAACTGGTATCGCCTGGGGCAGCTGTTCTTCCCGAATGCGAACCAGCAGTGGGTGATGGAGTTTATTGGTAAAGCCGATGCCACCCAGCCCACCGGCACCGCCGGCACCCCGGTTAACGTGGCAAGTAGCGGCAAAACCTGGATCAATTTGCAACGGCTGGAAACGGTGTGGGCGGATGCCTTTCATATGGGGCAGCCCGCCATCCTGGATATGCGTTACGGCCGTGTCGGTACCACTTATGCCGTGGTGTGGGTGAAGCTGAAAGCGAACAGTGGCGACACCATGCTGAACCTGAAAACCACCGGCCCAACGCGTTTCGATTCAGGCTCATGCTCGCTGTTCCAGTCTGATCTGTCGGTTGTTACCGATACCACCAACATGGGCACACTGAAGCCTGCCGCACGCTTTGGCATGCACAATGGGCTGGCGGGGATTGGGGCTAATGAGAAGGGCGTGCTGACAGTAGCCACTGCCGCCGGCACGCCAACCAATAAAACCGCGCCAACCGGCTTTGTGCTGGTCAATATCAACGGTGTCGATCGTAAACTTCCCTATTACGACTGAGACCCATCTATCTGGCGAGGCTGCGGCCTCGCTTTTTTTTTGACCAAAATACACGCAGAGCGTCTCAGGTGCGTTGTGTCTTTAACAATGGTTCCTGGCACGCCAGCCGCATAGGATCGCGATATTCTCAGATGGAATGTGTTAATTCTCTTTTTATTTACGTTAATGCGTACAAAAAAACGTTAATCTGGAAATGGTGTAGTTTTTAGTACGACACCAGGCAATAAAACGGTTCGATATATCAGGTCCGTTCTTATCTCCAGATTCATTACAGTTTAATTTGCCCGGATAATTAGCAGGTTAACTTACAGAACAAGGTGTTAGCGAAAAATGGTCTTGTAAGTCCATTTCGATCTTATTATTCCTAACAGTATTTGACTGCCGCCTTAATCAGTTTTCTGAAAACCGATTCATCCGC
The DNA here is from genome assembly GCF_037153115.1 of Pantoea sp. USMM079. Taxonomy (NCBI): domain Bacteria; kingdom Pseudomonadati; phylum Pseudomonadota; class Gammaproteobacteria; order Enterobacterales; family Erwiniaceae; genus Pantoea; species Pantoea sp. USMM079. Next base: position 4,984 of record NZ_JBBCKX010000030.1, on the reverse strand, counting down.
GCTAATCTTTCCCCTTCTGCGATATCCTATTTCCAGCTAAGTAAATTCCGTATTGGCCTCCAGGCCATTGACCTCATCGCGTTGTCTGGTGAGAATGCGATTAAAAGTTTGAATCAGATCGCAAAATTAGGGCCCTGAGCCCATTGCAACACGGCTGCGAGAGCCATGTTGAATTAACGCCACTTGCCATTATCGAACGGCGAAAGACGCATCGAGATAATAAAAAGGCAGGGCATACAGCAAAATCGTTAATGTCGTAACGTTCGTTGAGAAGGCCGTCTTTAGATGTACCTTTTCAATCCCGGTCGGCATTTCTTGTGGTGCAAAAAAATTCAGTAGGCTGCACCCGTTTTAATCATATTGAATGGCATATTGATAATTGGCGTTTCTTATTGATGTCACGGTGATTGCACTAAGCGTCATCATGTCTTTAACACGATATTTAATGTAACTGCATGATATTTAACTGAGCTCGTCTGAGTACAGTGTGGTTTCTTTACGCCAAAAATAGCCCGTAACAGGTTGTCAGTACACTGGTAGCTGTAAGCCAGGGGCGGTAGCCTGCGCTTTTAGTTAAATGAATGAATAATAAAATTGCACGATTTGATTAGCGATAATCTTATTTAAGCCACCGTTTCATGAGAGTTAAAAGGCCGGCGATTTCTGCCTGAGGAAACTCCTAAATAAATCAAATTTAATGTTAAGCCGGACGAAAGGGACGTGAAGTTCGGCTTAGCCATGATTCTTACTGAGGTTGATCTGTGAAAGATAAATTAAAAAATTCGATGTGGATGGTTGCTGAAAAACTCATCGCAGTGTTTGGTCTGATTTTTGTGACGTCTTATGTCGCGAAATATGTTGGACCGACCACCTTCGGCATTATCTCACTCTCCATGCTGGTGTTTCAGTTTATTCAGTCGATCGCCGTGATGGGCAGCGATGTGATTTTGCTGAAGCGTATTTCGCAAAATCGTCATTCAGGTATTCGCCTGATGATGGCGACTTTTCTGCTGGTGATGCTGATTTACTGCGGTTTAGCGCTCAGCGGCATGGTGATCATGGGAGAGGCGTGGAGCCGTGAAGCGCTGGTATTTATCTGCGCAGCGGCGATTGCCTGTCTGTTCTCGTCGATTGATCTGGTCAATATCTACAACGAGGCCATGCTCAACGCTCGACTCAATGTGATCGCCAACGTGATCGGCCTCGCCATCAGTCTGTCAGTGCGCTTCATTATTTCGTATCTGCAACTGGACCCTCAGTTTCTGGCGATCCCCATTGTGCTGGCTACGTTGCTGCCGTTCAGCATCAAGCTGGCGATTTTCTGGCGCTATCATCGCCAGGGGCCGATTCCGGCGCTGCGCCACATCAAAAAGTATTCGCGCTACATGGTGGCTTCCGGTATTTCGCTGGTGTTCTCGGTGATCGCTATCGCGATTTATACCCGCGTCAACCAACTCAGCGTTTCGTATTTCATGGGCGTAAAGGAGGCGGGGATATTTGCTGTTGCCATGACGCTGGCAACCTCATGGGTGTTTTTACCTAATGCCTTGTTGGCCTCATTTTTTCCGGCGTTCTTTGCCGAGCGTGATGATGAGCAGTCAATTGTCAAAGCGCAAAAACTGCATCTGCTGGTCGTGGGGGTGTCCGCCATTGTGATCATGGCGATATGGCAACTCGCAGGCTGGTTTATCCGTGACTTTTACGGCGAGGCGTATCTCGATGCCATCGCGCCGACGCTGCTGCTCAGTGTGGGCGCGATGTGTGGTGTGCTCAGCAGCCTCATGGACCGTTTTATTATTAAGTACAACGGTTATCGCTTTTTAGTGAAAAAGACCTTTGCGGTATTAATTATCTGCCTGGCATCGTCCATTTTATTGGTGCCGCTTTTGGGTTTAACCGGCGCTGCCCTCAGCGTGGTATTAACCGAATTCCTCTCTTTCTCGCTGCTTAATTATTTCTTCACTGCGCAACCGGTGATGCGTATTCATCAGATTTTTATCAACCCCAGGAAACTATGGCAGTTATTTGTCAATTACAAAACCTCAGACAGTAAAGAGAGTTTATCATGAATGAAAAACCACTTTTCAGTATTATTATTCCCGTCTATAACTCACAAAAAACCATCAAGCGGACATTGCTGAGTGTGCTTAATCAGACGTTCAGCGATTATGAAATTGTGGTGGTCAATGATGGTAGCACTGATTCAACCCTAAACGTACTGGAGGAGTTTTCACGTTATTCTCAGGTCACGGTAATAAACCAAAGGAACGCCGGTGTCAGCGCGGCTCGCAATAGCGGATTGCAACAGGCCAGTGGGGAATATGTTCTTTTCCTCGATGCAGATGATTGGGTGGATGATGATTTTCTAATGATCTTCAAACTGAATCTGGATGCATGGCCAACGGAGTCGGTAGATTTGATGGTAGGAAACCTCAACGACGGCCGTGTGGGCAAGGTCTCTCAGGCTGGCTTCTTCAGCAACGAGGATATTCCTTATGTGCTCGGTGAGCTGGAGATGAGCGACAACATTGGTTATTTGCATAATAAGTGTTATCGCCGTCAGATACTGAGTGAGCTGAACCTGCGATTTATTGAGGGGATCTCAATGAGTGAGGATCTTTTATTTAACCTCAAATTCTTCAGCTGTATTAGCAATTTTCTGGTCACTCAGGGAACGGCTTACCATTATGAAGATGTTGCCGGTTCATTATCCAAGCAAAAGGTGCATTACAGCGAGCTCAAAGTCAGAAAACAGTTTCTGACCACGCTGTATGATTCTATCGTTGAGAAATATCAGGGAAGTAATCTCGATTACCTGCTAAAGGGCATTTCAAAACGCGTGCTGGCGTTAGATATGCAAATTGTCACGGCGATGTATCATTCGTCGTTTTCACCTGCAGATATCGCGCAGGAAATTAATGAAATAAAGCGGGGGAAATACTCGAAAGGGATTTTCATTCTGCTGAATAAAAATGAAAAACTGAAGTACATGATTATGAATTTGAATACTATCACAGCGTACTATTTCCTCTATGCACTCTACAGAATGCGCGCATTCTGATTTGAAATTCCCCCGGGATTATTCTCTGTCATTGTCTGCTGCGGATATTCCTCAGAATACCGAGTGGAACGATGGCTTCGCCAGAGAGCAGTTGCCGGGGGAGTTTCACCTTTCTCTACTGCAGTCCCTGTGGCAACGGTTCGCCGTTGCCACATTTTCTCTGCCAGCACGGCCCGCTTTTCACTCCTCGCTGTCTCGCGCATGATTCTCCGGCCAATACCCTGGGCGGTCTGCCTTTCGCGCCCGACAAATCCTTGCACTCCAGCATGCTCTCAGGTCAAATAGCGCCCCATGCAAACGTTTGCGTGCGCGAATCATGCATTTTTGTTGATTTAATAACCGATTCGCGCATTTATGACGGCTTTGTGATGCATGTCTTGCGTTCAGGCAACCTTAAGTCGTCAAAAACGCGTAGCATGTGCCCCGTCGCACCAATGGCATGTTTAGCCGCCGTGATTTCGGCTGCATTGTTTAAAAAGCTTTAAATTCTGGAGAGACAGATGGACAACTCACAAACCGTTGCGCAGGGCACGGTTGAGGCCCGTTCAACAGGCTGGCGTAAGAGTGATACCGTGTGGATGCTGGGCCTCTACGGTACAGCGATAGGCGCAGGCGTTTTGTTCCTGCCTATCAATGCAGGTGCAGGTGGTCTTATCCCCCTGATTATTATGACCATCCTCGCGTTCCCCATGACCTACTATGCACACCGAGCTCTGACGCGCTTTGTGCTGTCGGGTAAAAACCCCGGTGAAGATATTACTGAAGTGGTGGAAGAGCATTTCGGTGTGGGCGCAGGCAAGATCATCACCTTGCTCTATTTCTTCGCTATTTTCCCGATCCTGCTGATGTACAGCGTGGCGATCACCAACACCGTCGACAGCTTTATCGTGCATCAACTCGGGATGGTCTCGCCGCCGCGCGTGGTGCTGTCATTGGTACTGATCATCGGCATGATGACGGTGGTACGCTTTGGCGAGCAGATGATCGTCAAGGCAATGAGCGTGCTGGTGTTCCCGTTTGTCGCGGTGCTGATGCTACTGGCCGCCTATCTGGTGCCACACTGGCACGGCGCTGCACTGGAAACGCTGTCGTTCAGCCAAAGCGCTGGCGATAGCAGCATCTGGATGACGCTGTGGCTGGCAATTCCGGTGATGGTGTTCTCCTTTAACCACTCGCCGATTATCTCGTCGTTCGCGGTGGCGAAGCGCAACGAGTATGGCGCAGCAGCGGAAAAGAAATGCTCACGCATTCTCGCTAGCGCACACTTGATGATGGTGGTGACGGTGATGTTCTTTGTGTTCAGCTGTGTGCTGAGCCTATCACCGGCGGATTTGCAGGCGGCGAAAGAGCAGAACATCACCATTCTCTCCTATCTGGCAAACCACTTTAATGTGCCGATGATTGCCTGGATGGGACCGATTGTGGCGATGGTGGCGATCACCAAATCATTCCTCGGCCACTATCTGGGTGCGCGTGAAGGCTTCAATGGAATTGTGGTGAAATCGCTGCGCAGCCGGGGAAAAAACGTGTCGCCTCAGCGTCTGAACCGCGTCACAACCGGCTTTATGCTGCTGACGACCTGGCTGGTTGCCACCTGGAACCCGAGCATTCTTGGGATGATTGAAACCCTGGGCGGGCCGATCATTGCGATGATTCTGTTCCTGATGCCGATGTACGCGATTCAGAAAGTCCCGGCGATGCGTCAGTACAGTGGCAAAATCAGCAATGTGTTTGTGGTGATTGTTGGCCTGTTAGCGATTTCGTCGATTGCGTATTCGCTGATGCATTGATGCAAAAGGGCGGCGCGACTCCTGAAGTGAACCCCTTAACCTGGACAGTTATAACATCGCCTGTTGGTACTGAGTTCGGTATTGTACCGGACTCAGTCCACCTAACCCCGTCTTGATCCGTTCGTAGTTGTAA
>NZ_JBBCKX010000029.1:0-67456 GCF_037153115.1 Pantoea sp. USMM079 | reverse complement strand
TTTATCTGCCAATAATTCCACATCATACTGTGATTTGAAAGGCTGCAATTTATCTCATCCGGACAACTCAGGTTTGCCTAAAAGTGGTCATCTCTGCTTAGCTTTAACATTTTAATGCTTTGATAATTATAGATTAATAGCATTTTGCAATCTCCTGATGTTACTCCTGAACGCTAATGTTAAAGGGAACAATTCACAGTTGTCGTCCCTGAATTAACCTTAGATCTCCTCAGGTTCAGCTCAGGATGCAGACTTATGTTGGTGACCATGACATATCAAGACCAATACCGGTTCCGCATCATTCAGCGCGTTCACGACCACACACTGCTGCACCGTGAAGCTGCGCGCCTTCTCAAAATCACCGTCCGTCAGGTTCAGCGCGTTCTGTGCCGTTATCGTGAAGTGGGCGCGGCGTCGACTGTATCAGAATGTCGCGGGAGTCCTGGCAACAACCACATTCCGTACGATTCAGGTTGCGCCGCTCTGCATCTGATCCGGCAACATTACGCCGATTTAGGTCCCACTCTGGCCCCAGGAAGCTTCTGGAACGACACAGTATTATGTGTGTCTCTCTTTTCAGATTCAGATTTACTAAATCTGGTATCAGTTAAATATAACAATAAAAATATAAATGCTGTCTGCGCATGTACGTCGAACTAAGAGAGAAATACTGTAATAATGTTCTCAGGAGAGAAAATCGGATTAAACAGTTTTTTTGTGAAAGTGAAGAATTATTCGCTCTGTATTTCGATTGAATATTAAGATTCGACTCAAGGATGTCAAACATTTAAAAGAACAAAGAGAGGTTTAAAAAACTCTTTGTCCTTTTTTTAGCAAAAAATATCTTATAACCGTTCTATCATGAAACAGAATTATTGTTTTTCTTAAAAAGGAGAATGAGATTTTGAATCGCTCTATCTCCCTCATCAGCATTGCCAATAATTCCATCCTGATATATTGCATTCATATTTTTATCTATTAAAACATAGCGTCCATTTTTCATCGAGCATTGTTCAAGTGCATCTGAATAGCTGGAGAAGTCCTTAATCGTTATTAATGCTGTGATAAAATAATCATTCATCATGTCGCGAGTTTTTGCATATTCAAGGAAGTAGATCAAAGACCAGTGAATGCCTCCTCTTTCAGGCAAGACAGGATCATATACGAAGGCAAGAATCTCTCTTCCTGATTTTTGGGCTTCAGATTCCGCATCCTTGAGTCTGATAAATGGTTTTTTTTCCTGGAATAACTGCAGTTCCGGGATATGAAGTTCAGGATGAATCAGTGCCTCTCTAATTGAAGGAAGTACCGCACGTTTAACGGCCTCTTCAAAATCATTTCCCCAGTCAGGTGTAGTGATTGGCGTTCGGTGAATCTCTTTTCCTGAGATATATATGATTAACTCACTACCTTTGATAGTGGTTTTTATTATTGCCAGTGAGAACCCTTCACTGGAACCGGCTTTTGTCCATGAATATTTAGAGGTACATGCTTCCGCTTCTTCAACATAACCCATATTTGTATAGTTCAGCGCGCCATTTAAGTTTTTGTTAATTTCAATGAAAACATCAGATACCTTCTGTAAACCCAGTTTCATAAGATTAAGAGAATCAATTCTTCGTTTATCTTCTGGTGCGTTCAGTAATTTCTCAATTTCATCAAAGTCATCACGTGAGGACATGGATTGTTTCTCGGGTTCTGTAATCTGATTTAGCCGGGCTATAAAAACGTCAATATTCTTATATCTGTCCTCCGTTTCATAGGCAAAGCAATAATCAAAGAATGACAGCAGTTTTCTTTCGGTTGCATCGTCAGGAATTTTGATTAGCTTTAAAAGCTCACTACGCTGGTGAGGCATTCTTCCTCTGTCATCCAAAAGCTGGTCAGGATGACTGCCGGTCAATACATAAAAGAAAATACCTGCAGTGAATGATATGTCAGAACGAGGATCCTTTTTATTAAGGCTGCCAGCTGAAAGCTCAGGTAGTCTCAAAAAACGATTGCCAACTTCCTGTGAATCCAGCGTGCTGAATTTTAAATCAGGCAACTCATGATAATTGAGTCCGAAATCGAGAAGAATAGGGTTGAAGGGATTGTCGTAGCGAAGAATGATGTTTTGCGGTTTTATATCTCTGTGTACAACGTCAGCAGAGTGACATTGCGCGACGATTTTTGCGAGGCTGTCAGTAAGAGCTACGGCTACATCAAGGCTAATACATGAAGTGTTTTCCCGCCACTTATCAAGCGTATTTCCTTTAATATATTCCGTGACAATATAGGGAGTGGTTGTCAGGTCCCGGTGTTCCTGAGTGTTACTCTCAATAAGTTTAGGTATTCCGTCTGACTCCAGAGAACTGTATATAGATGCCTCTCTGAAAAATCTTGCCCGTCGCTCCGGGTCTTTTTTAGCCTTGATTATTTTCAGGAATGCTGACTTTCCATCATGTTTGTTAATAACTTTCCACGCTTCACCCTGGCCTCCCCCACCAATGGGATCACCGTCTACTCTCCAGTTAGATTTATAACTTTTTTCTTTTACCCAAACCATCGTATCTCCTTACAAATCAAAGTTTTTATATGAATCATATTTTTTAGCAATTTCACCCGCTGCCTTTTCAATTCCTGGATAAACCGTACTTTCAGTGATGCCGAAGCGGGCGAGCTGGTTCATCAATTTAGTTTTCTCCTGAACGCGGAACTTCTTTATCTGAATGTCACTGTATCCGGTTTCAGGCAGTACAGCGTCCTCGCCAAATATCAGAAAGGCGCCGGACTGTGAGCTTATGCGAGGGTTGGACATTCTGCTTTTTACAACCAGAAGCCTTTGCAAGTCTGCAGGTTCAATCACGTGTTTGAAATATGATTTCTCATCCTTTATCAGGTGCAGTAACTGAACGCAGGGATCTGAATAATTGAATTCATTTTTATTCTGTCTGAAATCCAGCTGTTTTTTCATTGTTTCAGACAAGCGCGAAAGGTTTGCTATACAGCTGACCGTATCTGAATCAAAAAACTTTATCTGACTTTTTTTTGTGGTCATAACAATAACGTTTCCGTCAACTTCCTCTCCATTTTCTTTTTTCATGCTCGAGCAGGCAAAGTAGAGCGCAATCAATGGATTTGTCGTCACGTCCAGCAGCCTCGTGGGCAGGCCGTAATGCTGCATGCGAACCAGTTTGTCCAGCATGTATCTGTCACTCATAAATTCTGTGGGCTGAACGGTCAGAAGTTCATTGATCATTTCTGATTCATACTGCCGGAATCGGAAATTGCCTGCCTCGTTCTTACGGTATAAAGATGGTGTAAGCTCATACCGGTAATCAGAATGTCCCCGGTAAAAGACCTCTTCATCCTCTTCAAATGAATGCGCCAGGATTTTCGCCAGATAATTATTCACATCATTTATCGGTTCGACATCTTCATTATTATCGGGAGGGACAGCTTCTCCACCCGCAGGATGTGGGACTAGAACCTGAATACCCATCATATTCAGAGCATCGTCTACCTTAATATTTTTCACTGACCAGTGGGTCCGTTGAAGGCCAAATGCGCCGAGTTCGAGCTTGTGAGAATAGTCTTTTTCACGGGCGAGTTGCCTGTAGCCTAGATCCCGAAGAATAAGGAATTTAAACCCTATAAATATTTCTTTCTTTTCATGAACGATTTTCAAATCACTGATAACAGCTATTCTGATGACTGAATACTCGATGGCACTAAGATCTTCAATTTTTGGCTCCGTCATGAATATAACCGGAAGGCTCGACAGGAATTTCAGCGATGAATCACTTAAAGGAAGCAGCTTGTTACGGATACTTTCCGGGGTGGATTCAAACAGACGCGATACGGGAAACTTTTCATACCCCTCTTCCATCTGAAAAAAACTGAAGTACTCATGTGCCACAATGAAGTTGAACATAGAATTCCCTGTCCTGTTGCGGACGACAATGTTAATGGACCTGACAGACGGATTTTCCCCCATCGTCGTTGAGGGTCAACTACTCTTTTTTGGAGTGAGCTTTATTTAGCAGGATAACCAGGTATGCAGCCTGGAGTGCCTGGTGCGATCGCCGCCCCCCTTTAGCGGAACTTCGCATTAACGTCAGTGAGTTACGTTACCTTCCGAGCCGGAATCACCGCCGATCGCCCGTTTTTTATTCCGCGCCGTCCAGGTTATTCTCCGTATACGGGATAAAAGCCGGAAAACCGATCCGGAACGGATCCCAGGCGGATCGATTTAATGTGCTTGACTTGCTCCCGCCGAACTCGATGTGTCGCCAAATCTGCCGTTTTCAACATAACATCCGATACTCGCCTAGGTATCCAACAACTAAGCCACTCGAAAATTTACCTACCTGTCATCTATAAAAAATGTGTCACACCATGCAAATCACCTATCATATAAATATGTGTCGTAGCATGCAGATTCCCTCGCGTACAAGCATGGATAACAAGATCCTGAGCATTTCTCATACAAACGTGGGTCATACCATGCTAATTTCCTGCTTTAAAACATGTGTCATATCATGCTGAATCCCCCCCAATAAACGTGTGTCACAGCATGCAGATACCAGAACCTTGTTACGCTTATATCAACAGGCAGTTATGAGCTTTTCATGTGTCACAACATGTAGATTTTAAGATAAAAAAATGTGTCGCAGCATGCTGTCTGTTAGAGAACAACCTGTGTCGTAACATGCATTCACAAGACATCAGATCTGAGGTGGTATGAGTACTGAGCAAAAAGATGTGTGGCAGCATGCAGAACATGACCGATAATGTGTCGTAGCATGTTCATGTATAAAACATGTGTCACAATATGCAGTCGTATGACCCGGCAAGAAGTAGGCTATACATTTAGCGCAGGCAAACATGTGTCATAACATGTTTGGTAATCGAGGAATGTGTGTCATAGCATGTGAAGGGCTGCAAAGATGGGTCATAACATGCAAATGGAAGTTGGAGTATGTATCACTTCATGCAACACGAAGGTGAAACATGTGTGGCAGCATGCATTTGAGAACAGAACATGTGTCACAGCATGTGGGATCGCTAAATATGTACTTCAGCATGCTGAAAGGCATAAAACATGTGTCACAACATGGGATGGAATATAAAAACATGGGTCATAACATGTAAAATGCGGCCTGCACGCATGCTGTGACACAGATCTCACATGCTGTGGCCCACTTAACGTCTGGCTTTTAGTTATTAGCATGCTGTGACCCACCTTAAGCATGCCACGACACATGATTACATGCTACGACACATCATTTTCGTATAACTCTTTGAGTTTCTTGTTTCTTTTGTTAATGAACAGGAAGGATTCCCTCCCCTTTTTAATAATGCTGTATTCGATATAACCGATTTTTTCCATAGCCAATAGTGCATTCTTGATAAGGCGATTCTGTTCAGGTACAGGGGAAGTCAGCAGTAGGCGCTCCCGAATACGTGAGAACGAAATCGGGGCGGGATTGTCAGGTAAACTGGCAATGTAAGTATAAAGAGTCTGGGCAACTTCCTTACCTTTCAGATAGGTATAAGGTTTTTTTCGTAGAAGAATCGTATAATCAATTTCATATAGTTCCCAAAGTCTTTCATCCGCCTCGAGTGTTACCGTATCCTTATCCCGATCGAGTAACGCGGTTTTAAGCAACTGGGTAAAGAACATTTTACCGTTACCTTCCCTGCGTTTGAACTGCACCACCTTGGTACCAAGTTTGGCTAACGAGTCAAAGATCTGGTCGCGCAGGCGGTGATTGATCTGCCGGGAGTCATACTGACATAACTGTGCAAACTCTTTAAAAGGCAAAGTAATGTTGTTGCTGTCCCGCCCATACTTGCTGAACGCACCGATAACCCCCATCCATACGCTAAAATCTGATGTAATATTAAGGCGTTCACCGCGGATTTGGATGTCGTTATAACCCTCTTTTCGAGCAAACTCGAGCGAGGAAAAGGGTTCCGAAACGTCGATGATGTGTTCCGATCCTTTCTTCAGCGCACGCGAATTAGGGACAAAAACACCGAGTCTAAGCAGGATCGCCGGCTGTACTGAGGAAGCACTAGTGACTGTGAGTACTTTCTGTTCATCTTCTGCTGAAGCCAGTAATGAATCATGGAAAAAGTTTTTATCAGCCAATGACTTACCCTCTTTATACACAGCGGCCGCGTTACAGTGAATAACGTTCGGAATTTACATGCTACGACACATGTTACTGCATGTTATGACACATGTTTATCATGCTGTCACACATGTTTTGCATGTTGCGACACATATTTTGCATGTTATGACACATGTAAAACCTCTGCAGGCCGCGGCAGCTCTGGCCTGCGAGCAACGGGGATCTGTTTGGATCTAATTAGGATCTGATTAGGATAATTATTTGGATCTATCCGGTGGATATGTGGAAAACTGATCTTAACACCTGAATGCATAAATATTTTCTTTAGCTCTGCCTCGCTCTTGACCACTAAACGTCCTAATTCTCTTGAAAAGCTTCACATGCTGCGATCTTCAGTTCTCCGCGAACAGATCGCATCCGGACTGAACCAACGATCCTGATGTGATAAACCACATAAAACGATCCTTACCTTACGTCAGACCTTTACAGAGGCTCGCTTATGCCAAACCCTAGACAGGCCTAAAGAATCCTTTATGGCTTCCCAGAGGCCTTTACAGGCTCATCATTGCTGTCACCACGAAGCAATCACCTCATTCTAATAACATTCGATGAAAATTACTGCTAGTGCCACAGCTTCTCTCACCTGCAGTATCCTCCCCATTCACCTAACAATGGTTATAACGTGATGAGATTAAATATGTCTGCGACTTGCACGGTATCGTAACTGTTCATTGCCCACGCTTTCATTACCGCTTTTAGAACCGCCTATAATGGTGAGCGGCCACCTTCTGTTTATTGTGTGGCTGTGTGGCGTTGGGCAAGCCGTCAGGCGCGGCAGGCCGTTGAGCAACATATCCACTGGATAGATCATTTCTTTTAAGATCATATTGAGATCATCAGAAGCTCATAAGAGGAGGTGGCTAAGAGCGAAGGTTATATGAATATCAAGATCCAGGGCGCGAAGCTGATCATGTCCACAGATTTTAAAACGTGGCTCGGCATCATTTTAGCCTTTTCCAATTACGACTACAGCAACCAAACCATTTGTCTGCACGACTCACTCTTCAGCATCTACAACGTGACGCTCGCCTTTAGCAGCAAGGATGGTAAAAACTCATGTTCTCTCATCTGTTACAGCACGCGGTGCTGAACATGAATACGGATATACTCTGAAGATAACGGCGGACAGCAATCTCTGGGAGCTCTAGCACTAATATCACAAAGTGATACTGGGCCTTAAGGAACGGTCCCGTAAGGAGGCCACACAATCGCTGTAAATAGACTTTGAGACTATCACCCGGTTAACGCTTTATATCTCCATGAAGCGCCTGAGAGAGCGTCTGGCGATGGGCTCACCCGACAAGCTGCAAAACTCCCTCATCCGGAGCGCGATGGCTGGCCTCTAAAAGATAGGCGACATCAATTATATCGAGTTGAAAAAGCCGTGAGTTCCAGTTTGTCACCAACAGCTGTTCTTCTAAGCTTCAGGCGTTAACCGGTCACTGATTTTTCCATAGGCATTCACTTTCATGCATTCCTTCGTACGAATGCCTACTCCTGTTGCCAGCAGGCCTTATCCGGTCTTTGCTTTCAAGCAGGTGCCGGTTGCTGTCTCTGCTTTCTTGTGAGCAGCCAACTGCTAAATGAATGTAGAGACCTATTCTTCAGGGCGGTAAGCGTCAGTGAAACTATTAAGTTTGTGATCACTCACTTACTTTAAATGAACTATGGAACGGTGGTATTGGCTTCCACTACACGTCGGGTCAGTCGCGGGAGTCGATCATTCATAATGTGGAGGCAGTGTAGATCGTTGATCGGGAAAAGGTACCTACTTTCAAGCGCGCGACAGCCTGCGGCCTGCCGTCCCCCTTTTTGCGCGGACCTACATGAAAGTAGATACCTTACCCGTGCGGTTACACTGTCATCTTTCCCACTGTTGACGGACAGGATTTCTCGCCGTCTTCTAGCCTTCTCCGACTGGATGCGCACGAACGGGCGCGGGCTGTCCGTCACAAACGACTCGTGTATGAGGGTGCAGCCTTCTCCGATGCGCGCGCCGGTGTGCCACAGGATGCTGAAGAAAAAGTGGTGACGCAATTCGCGGTGCCAAAATCGGCACACGGCGCGAAAGTGAGCACGCTGGCGCACTTTGTTGAAATCTGCATGGAGATAAGGATGTTCATCCTTTAAATTCTACGCAGAGATGTCCGGGGGAATACGCTACTTTCCCGCACAGCAGCGACGGGAGTAATACCAATAAATCGCGGAAAAAGGATCCGACACTTGGTTTTGCCCGCAGATTAGCGGGTTATCCCAATCCCGCTAAGGATCCTTTTTTCCTGAAAAACCTCCCTTCCCCTTGCGGCGCAGGGCCTGCTGGCCCGATCCCGCCGTTTGGTATAAATGGGGTAAAGCCAGGTCACCGAAGAAGTGATGTAAAAGTGTGCAGTGCGGCGCTAAGATGGGTGGATACAGAATAATCCTAATACTTCAGGGACGGATCAGATGGCACTTAAGCGCGCTTTTTATGGCAACGATGGCGACAGGGACTACTTTGAGCGGGTGTTGCAGTCGGCTAACCTCAATTTTCTTATTGGCTCCGGCGCATCGCTGCCAGCCATTCAGGTGCTGGGAACAATTGAAAAAGATCTTCAGAAGCTTATCGAAGATGAAAAAGAAGACGAATATTTTGCTCTGGCCGCGAAATTTTTAACGCAGGTCTGGATTCCGAATGACTGCATGCTTAAGCGCAATTATGGTGTCCCTTTTCCACCCCCCGTTACTGACAACGTTAATAATTCCCGGGGAAATTATGATGCGTTCGTAATGTCGCTGGAAAAAATACTGACGCGACGCAGAACGGGCCTGCTTCCAAGACGCATTAACGTTTTCACCACGAATTATGATTTATTTCTTGAAGATGCTGCGACTAGAAACAAAAACCTCTTATTTAATGATGGGTTTTATAAGAGGCTGAACGTATGGGCAGATTTGGAATTTGACGCGGGAAGTTATAATTATTCTGTGAACGCTACGGGTAATTTGTATAATTACAAAGTTGAGCTGCCCACCGTTAATCTGATTAAGCTCCATGGTTCACTTTCCTGGGAACACTTTAAAGGGAAGATAATTTACAATATAGGCAATGTAAAGCCACTGAAATTTACTTCATCCGCTGAAATGAAAGAATGGGTCCTATCCCACTCACTTATTCTTCCACGAAAGGAAAAATTCAAGGAGACCTTGTTAGAGAACGTTTATTATGATCTGCTTAGAACGTATTCAAATGAGCTTGATAAAGAGGCCACCCTCCTTATTGTCTTTGGATTTTCATTTGCAGATGAACATCTGGAAACGCTGACCAAAAAAGCCCTGCGCAATGCAACGCTGAAACTGCTGATATTTGCTTACGATGATGCAAGTGTAGACGGGTTTATGGATAAATTCCGTGATTATTCCAACGTAGAGATTATTCATCGCCCGGGAGGCAACGTAGACTTTTCGGAAATGAATAAAATTATTACGTGCTTTCTGGGAGGCACGAAGTGAGCGGCCATTTTATCGATTTGGAAGCGGTTTTGAGGGTGGGAGAAGTCTGCGAGGTGTCCGGGCGATCAGTTACCATTCTTGTTGATAAGAACAAGAACCTCAGCGATCTGTTTTATCAGGGAAAAGTTCTGCGTAACGTGTCTGTGGGCAGCTTTATTGAGATCAAAAAAGGCTTCATGAGCCTAATTGGCAAAGTAGAAGCAGAACGAGTCGTTGAGGAAAAACACCCTACCGGTAGCGGCAGCGATGCCTGGCGATACCGGCGCTACCTCTCGGCTTCCCTGACGGGGTATATCGATCGTAACGGGAGCTTCATTGGCGGTTCGCGTGAATTACCTCTTATCGGCAACGAAGCCTTTGTGGTGACCGAAGAGATGATCCAGACGGTCCATCAGATTGCTGACGCCGGTGAAACCATCATGGCGTTTACCCGAACGGACCTTGAAGATATCAGTATAGCGCTGCCGGTTAACGGCCTCATCAACTCACATATTGCTATTTTCGGGAATACCGGAAGCGGAAAATCTAACACGCTTGCCGCGCTTTACCAGGCTGGTATTGAGCAGATAAAAGGCCAGCTCGGGGAGCGTTTCAGGGAAAGATGCAAGTTTCTCCTGTTTGACTTCAACGGCGAATACACCGGCCCGCAGTGCATAACGGAAGAGAAGACGGTGTACGATCTCAACACGCATCATGCAGATGGCGATAAGCTTCCCCTTCCCAGGGAGGTCCTGCTTGAACATGACATGTTGTCTGTTCTGACCGATGCAACAGATAAAACGCAGAAGCCATTTCTTAAACGGGTAATTGATTTTCGTCTGAGAGTCATGAACAGCGCCGATCCGCTTCCGTTTATGCGAAATATTCTGAAGAAAAAAGTCAGGCAAAATCTCTTCACTGGAGATAAGGCAAAATGCGATGCAGTGCATCAGCTTTTTGGACCAATATTTAAAGATGATCCGGATTTAATTGCTGACCTGGAATTTCATTCACAGGCCGGCAAGTGGAGGTTACGAGGCGGTAATATTTTTAATTCTGAAATAGATGCCGAGCAATCTTACATTTTCAGGCTGGCTTGTAATTATCAATTCAAAAATGACATGATTGAAGACCTTATCGATTTTATGTACCTCCAGCTAATTCAGGAATATTTATCAAATAAGTCAAATCCTGAACACATATCACCCGTCATAAACAGAATGAATGCGAACCGGAAAGATATCGCGAAAATTTTTGATACTACAGGTCAGCGGGATTTCTGGAACGATAAAAACTTCACCATAATAAATCTCAATATGGTGAATATAACTATGAAAAAAACACTTCCGCTTTTGATAGCTAAATGGGCTTATAATATAAAAAAGTTATCAGTTATACCGTCCACGCTGCATATGATTATCGACGAAGCACATAATATTCTGTCTAATACTTCTTTTCGTGAAACCGAAAGCTGGAAAGATTACCGACTGGAGACTTTTGAAGAGATCATAAAAGAAGGCAGAAAGTTTGGCGTCTTTATAACAATATCCAGCCAGCGACCCAATGACATATCATCAACCATCATTTCGCAGGCACATAACTATTTCATACATCGATTGATTAATCAGAACGATTTGTACGCTATCGAAAAGTCAGTATCTTACATAGACAAACTGACTGAAGAGTCAATTCCTACCCTTTCAACGGGAACCTGCATATTCAGTGGTATTGTCAGCCCGATGCCCCTCAAACTCAGAGTTTCGGAGCTCGCTCCTGAGCAAAAACCTAGAAGCAAAACGATTTCTTTCATGGACCTACTGGCGGAGCAGGAAAAGGACTGGGACCCTGATGATTTGATATTTTAATCACTACACTCGTGGCAATTTTTGAGATAAAGCCTCCTCAGACAGCTGGCCAAGTGACCTTCGAAGGCGTCTCTACGTGAATTCTGAGGGGCTGGCAGGCATTAGTTATGCGAGATTTCAAAAATGGGTCAGGCATTTTTATTTGCTTAAAGGCTGCCTCTGCCAGTGTACAGTCGGTGTTTCTTGTCCACTGACTGTGTTAGCCAGGTGCTGCTACGCATTGATAATGAAGTGTCTGCTGACACCTTCCGCCACCGCTTTGCACAATTTCTACAACCACTTTTCGCCGAATCAACTTAAGTCTCGGCCTGACCCCGAAAAGTTTGAGTCTGCGGAGCCTTAAAGTTGGAATTTGCACTGGACATTGCTTCCGGCCAGAAGGTGCGATTAATTCTGGACCTGAATGCCACGCTGCAGTTGATGGGCGGCATTACTTATCTCCCCTACGATGGATTTTTGAACTTTGCAATAATTGTCAATATTTTCATGTTTGATGTTGCTTTGCGCCAAATATCAAGATTTAATGCTTGCATGCAAAGTTGATAAGGAGAAGGTTTGTGGGACTGATGAATACGCTCGACCAGTGCATCGCCGCCGGGCATGAGATGACCCGCGCCATTGCCGTAGCGCAGTTTAATGATGACAGCCCAGAGGCGCGTAAAATCACCCGCCGGTGGCGCGTTGGTGAAGCGGCAGATCTCATCGGCGTGTCGCCGCAGGCCATCCGCGACGCGGAAAAGGCCGGACGCCTGCCCTACCCCGATCTTGAAATGCGTGGCCGGGTGGAGCAGCGCGTGGGCTACAC
Source organism: Pantoea sp. USMM079 (assembly GCF_037153115.1). Classification (NCBI taxonomy): domain Bacteria; kingdom Pseudomonadati; phylum Pseudomonadota; class Gammaproteobacteria; order Enterobacterales; family Erwiniaceae; genus Pantoea; species Pantoea sp. USMM079. The sequence goes on along the minus strand of NZ_JBBCKX010000029.1, from coordinate 55,136 downwards.
CATTGAGCAAATCAATCACATGAGGGATGTTTTCGGGACCCGCCTGCGCCGGCCCGATGAAAGTATCCCTCCCGTGATTGCCGTTGCGGCTCATAAAGGCGGCGTCTATAAAACCTCCGTGTCGGTGCACCTGGCGCAGGACCTCGCTCTTAAAGGGCTGCGGGTGCTGCTCGTCGAGGGGAACGATCCGCAGGGAACGGCGTCCATGTACCACGGGTGGGTACCCGACCTGCACATCCACGCTGAGGACACGCTGCTCCCATTCTATCTGGGAGAGCGGGACGATGCCTTTTACGCGATCCGCCCCACCTGCTGGCCCGGCCTCGATATCATTCCTTCCTGTCTGGCGCTGCACCGTATTGAAACCGAACTCATGGGCCGCTTTGACGAAGGTAAACTGCCCACCGAGCCGCACATGATGCTCAGACTCGCCATAGAATCCGTGGCGCAGGACTATGACGTGGTGGTGATCGACAGCGCGCCTAACCTCGGTATCGGCACCATCAACGTGGTGTGCGCGGCGGACGTGCTGATCGTGCCAACCCCGGCTGAGCTGTTTGACTACACCTCTGCCCTGCAGTTCTTTGACATGCTCCGCGACCTGCTGAAGAACGTCGACCTGCAGGGATTTGAGCCCGACGTCCGGATCCTGCTCACCAAGTACAGCAACAACAACGGCTCGCAGTCGCCGTGGATGGAAGAGCAGATCCGCGACGCCTGGGGCGGCATGGTGCTGAAGAACGTCGTCCGCGAAACCGATGAGGTGGGGAAAGGACAGATAAGAATGCGAACCGTGTTTGAACAGGCCATCGATCAGCGCTCTTCGACCGGCGCCTGGCGAAACGCGCTGGCTATCTGGGAGCCCGTCTGCAACGAAATTTTTGATCGCCTGATCAAACCACGCTGGGAGATCCGCTGATGAAACGCGCACCCATTATTCCGAAATCATCCCCCTCCTCCGCATCCGCCTCACCCTCTGCGGCACCCGCTGCACCGATGGTGGATTCGCTGATGGCGCGCGTTGGCGCCATGGCCAAGGGAAATACGATCGTGCTGCCGGTATGCGGACGCGACGTTAAGTTTACGCTCGAAACCGTGCCCGCCGGCCAGGTAGAAAACGCCACCCGGGTCTGGGCGGGTAACGAGCGCGTTCAGGCGTTTTTAACGGAAGATGCGCTGGATGACCTGATCCCCTCTTTCCTGCTTAACGGTCAGCAGACACCCGCATTCGGGCGTCAGGTTCAGGGCGGCATCGAAGTGGCCGACGGCAGCCGCCGGCGCATGACGGCAATTCTGACATCTTCAGACTATCGCGTTCTGGTTGGCGATCTTGATGACGACCAGATGGATGCGCTCTGCAAGCTGGGCAACGACTACCGCCCCACCAGCGCTTACGAGCGCGGCAGACGCTATGCGCTGCGGCTGGAGAATGAGTTTGCTAATAACATTTCGGCCCTGGCCGAGGCGGAAGGCATCTCCCGCAAGATTATTACCCGTTGCCTGAACACCTCCAGGCTACCTCACGACGTGCTTTCTCTCTTCTCGCATCCGGGAGAACTCTCGGCGAGAGCGGGCGAACAGTTGTTCAAAGCGTCTGAAGGAAAAGCGTCGCTGCTGGATGAAAAGACGCAGTCTCTGATGGCGGGTCGTAACAGCGGTTTGCTCTACGATGCGGAGGAGATCATTCAGGAACTGCTCTCGGCACTCACCCTGCCGTCAGGAACGACGCGTGAGCCTGCTGTGAAAAAGGATTTTGGTCCGGGTGCATCGGCTCAGTATAAAGGCAATAAGGTTCTGTTTAGTCTTGATAAAACCAAAGTTCCTCAGGCTCTGATTGATCAGCTTGAAGCGCTGCTGACGCAACATCATTCCTGAATGACCTGTCTGGGACCGCGGTCCCAGCTTTCTTTTCTGACAAACTGCCACAGACCGGACTTCGGTTCCCGTAACGCTTTCTGACGCAAATCCGTTAATGTGACATTTTTTTTACGCCGCTGGGACCACGGTCCCGGCGCTGCATCCTGCGCTCAAACCTCAGCATATTTCACTCTCCCCTTGAGCTATCATACCGACTGCAACCTGCAAGCGTGCTGGGCTATTCGCATTTCCGGTACGTTCTCAAATACGCTTTCCGCGGACTTCGCGCGACAGTCTGTCAGAGAATGTGCGGTCAGCGACAGGATTTGGCCCCCATCTTTAGACAGGCCTTTGCCTCACAGTCAGGTGGGACTGCTGTCCCACCCTGTGCTGCTGACATATCAGAGCAGATGCCACATCAGCAACTTTCATTAAGATGTGCTCACGGTCAAAGGTTACTGACTCACGGCATAACTGTTTATGGCGCAGCTGGGACCACGGTCCCACCCGTACAGCGCGCAGTGAATTACTGAGTTACAGCATCACTGTATTCAGGAATGACCGCCTGACCATGAAACATAAAAGGCTTCGGTATCAGCAGACATACCGTTCCTCTCCGGGAACATCGGCGTCCACGGTCTCACTTCTGACATCCTGAGGCGACTTACTGATCATTGTTATGAAAAATTGGACCCGATGAACAGACTCATATCCCTTCTCAATTCTATCCTCTGCGCATTTCTGTTGAAGTGGGACCGCGGTCCCACCCACAGGCCGTGCTGAGTTTTATCACTTCTTCGTGTTCATAAAAGTGCCGGTTAAGGATGGAATGCAGACAGGATTTTGATTTGAGCAGCATAAATATCTTTGCATGTGAGCAACATCCGGGACCGCGGTCCCAGCGTCAGTACAGCTTTCCACGTTTCTGTAATCCAGCAATCAGGAAAAATTATTTTCTCACCCCGCATAACCTTGATGCAGTGTTGGTGAAGTGGGACCGCCACTCTGTCCACCAGAAATAATTCCCTCATTTCAGTCTTTGTCATCCCGGAAGCTAGCCATGACAATTCTCAACGTTTCTGACTGGTTCGTGGTGGCACTCTCTGAGATGCCGGGACCACGGTCCCAGCATCTCCAAACAATCTGAAAGGGAAACGCCTTGAATGCTACCAGTACTGCCTCCGGGAGAAAGGCGTGACCGGACTGCTAGCAGATTCTGGCGAGGGGTATATCTTTCCAGTTAGTCGTCCAGGCTTTGCTTAACATCTCCCGCTTCATGCGCCATTCGGGCTGAATACCTTTGCCAGCGAAACCGATGCTGTAACGCCCGGAACGATTCATCTTATCCATCAGACTCATCAGGGCATCACTTCCCGCTCGTGGAGCCTGTTCATCAAACAAATTGAGTTGAGCGAAGCCGTTTGGTCGCAACTCGCTCAGCATGATACCGGCTTTAGCAAAGCGAAACCCCGGCTGCCAGATGCTATCAAGCGATCGCATGGCCGCCTGAATAATATCGCGGGTATCCTGCGTACCGACCTGAAGCCTGACAAACGCCGTATTGCTGTAGCCGGGCCGCCCGTTATCAAAAGGAGAAGTGCGTATGAAAACCGAAACGTGATGGCAGTACTGACGATCTTCGCGCAGCTTCTCTCCGACACGTTCGGCGTAAGTGCAGATGGCCTGACGCATTGCCTCATAAGTTGTAATACGTTCCCCAAAACTCCGGCTGACCACAATCTGTTGCTTTGGGGGAGGGGCATCCTCCATTTCAATGCAGGACTCACCGTTGAGCTCGCGCACGGTCCGTTCCAGAACGACACTGAAATTCTTACGGATAAACACAGGGGAGGTGCGTGCCAGTTCGAGCGCCGTTTTGATGCCTAACAGATTAAGCCTCTTGCCAATTCTTGAACCCACGCCCCACAGTTCTTCGACGGGCTGCCGTGACAACATTTGCTCAATGCGTCCGGGATTATCTGGGGTCAGCGCCAGCACGCCACGAAACTGGGGCCACTCTTTGCTTGCCCACTGAGCCGATTTTGCCAGCGTTTTCGTGGGGGCCAGGCCACAACCCACCGTCAGGCCGGTGCATTGCAGAACATGCTCCCGGATCATCCGCCCGAAATTTTCATAAGGCATGGTCAGTTCCATTCCCCTGCAATCGCAAAATCCCTCGTCCACCGAGTACACTTCCAGTCGGGGAACCATCTCCTCAATACAGGACATCACCCTGTTGCTCATGGAGTGATAAAGCGCGTAATTGCTGGAGAAAAAATGGATCTTAACGGGAAACTGCTGGTTTTTAATCTTGAACCAGGGTTCACCCATGCGTACATATATTTTGGCTTCTTTGCTTCTTGCTATAACACAGCCATCGTTATTCGAAAGGATGCAGACGGGCTCATTCCTCAGCGCGGGTTGAAACGCTTTCTCCACGCTCGCATAAAATGAATTCACATCGATAAGCCCAAACATTCAGTTTCTCCGGCGCGTGGTGTGAATGAAATGAATGACCACACCGAAAATCTGAAGCGAGTCAGGATCGGGTTTTATAACGGGGTAGGCAGGATTCATTGGCTGCAGAACCGGCCCGTCAGGCGTGATCAGCAGGCGTTTTACCGTAAACTCGCCGTAAACCTCCGCAATGATGATGTCACTGTGTTCAGGTTTCAGTGAGCGATCAACAATAAGCAGGTCATCGTCATAAAGGCCAATGTCCTGCATACTGCTGCCCTGTGCGCGCAGGAAAAAGGTGCTTGCCCTATGAGTAATGAGATGCTCATTGAGGTCCAGCTCCTGCTCAGCGTAGTCCTGGCAGGGGGAGGGAAACCCGCAGGGTACGCGCTCCAGAAATAGTGGCCGGAAACGGGGAGGAGGATTTGACGCCGGGTTTATCAACTCAAAGGCGTTAAACATAGCAGTAGTCTCATTTAAATATGCTGTATATATTCACAGTAGTATTGACTGACTTTCAGTCAGACGCAAGATGCTGTGGGCAGGGGAGGGGAGGTAAAGCTGTCCGTTCGTTGATTTTTAAAGCGATATAATCCGCTAGGTGATTACAAAATAACCGCTTGTTTGCGCGCTCCTGACTGCAAGGTCTGCAGCAATCTATCCACAGCTTTAGGCATAGGATGTGCAAGGCTGATGTGAATAGCCTTGCATTCAGATACTTTAGCCCCATCCACCTTATCTCTTTCTTCGCTAAAGAAGGTGTTGCGCAGGCCCGGGTTATATACCTTTGATAAGGGTGAGATACAGCTGCGTAAACAGGTGACGTGGGTTTTGCCATCCATGATGCTTTCCCTGGTGGGCGTTTTGGGCACGGACGTGGTACACAGCTTCCAATCTGAGGATAACTTTCAACTTCTTATATCACTGACAGTTTCGGTAGTAGCGATCGCTTTCTGGTGCTGGGCGGTTAGAAAGCGTTGACCGGAGATGACATTTTTCGATGCGTTAGTTTACCGCAGGTCGAACTGGCCAGAAGCGTTGACTCCAGCCACATTGGCTCCTCAAAACCTGCCTGCGCCAAACAGGGTGCTGGCAAGGTTTTCTGGCGAACAGCCCTTCATTTCAGGCAGGTGAATTTGCCTGATTCAGCCATTGGTCAGTGCAAGCCAATTCACCTCTCATCCGCAAAGTGGATGCAGGAAGGTCGCAATCAGAATTGGCAAGGATCATTCGCCCATACAATACGGGCATTTTGCAACATTTGCGCTGTGCCGCTTTGCCAGGTTTACGGCCTGATAGGTTTTATATACGGAACCTAGGAAAATACGGTTACTGTTATCAATCAGGCTGGAGCAACCCCTGACGTGAAGTGTTGCTCCACCTGCTACGGCAGGGGTCAGATAGCAGTAAAATGACGACTCCATGAGAGAACACCTCATATTAATAGTGGCCCGAAGGCGTAACAATTTGCTTCAGTATAGTGTTTAGAATGTGTACAGGGGGAACAGGCGTCATAGCAAATTTATGCCTGTGATCTCTCTTTTCATGTTTGCTTTGGCACGGCTTCGCCGCAGTACGTCCAAGATCCAAGAATGAGGGCTGTCCAATGAAATGTGAGTAGTTAAAAGAAGGGCGGGACAAATTGCACAGAGTGCCGTGAAGTGACAACCAAATTATAAGGATCCCTATATGTCAAAAAACCAGTCTAACGAAATTATCTATTGCGACAAGCAGACCGGCTCCTATGGTCGCCTGAAAGTGACTATGAACGGTAACACTAATCCATTTAAAATATATTCTCACTTTCGCAACTTGCGTTTGTACAACACACTATGTAGGTCGAGAACAAGCATAAATGAGATATGATGATGAATATATAAAAGCGGTTTAAAACCATTTTATCTCGTGATGAAATACTTACTTTAGTAATACTGGATTTCTCTTCTTTTATATTTCACCCCATAGATGAATGAATAATCATTTGTTATTATTTTTATACCGTCAAGATATACAGTACCATAAGTGGATTTTATTAACTTGCGCCAAATCCCAAAAATAATCATTCGTATTCATAGTAAGGATTCAACTCGTTTCCTGTTAGACTTATATGTGAATAGAGGAGGGTGCTTGGTAAGGCTTTTTATAAATGATATGTATGTTGCAACAAAACTAAAGGAAAGGATTAATGATGCCACTATAATTTTTAAAATGATAACTCGCATTAATGCATATAACACTACGCCCATTATGAGAAGTTGGAGAAGGTTTATTGAAAAACCCAGAAGGGTTTTTTCTGTAAATTTCTATCTTGAAAGAAACAGCTTGTTTTTTGTGGCTAAAGGCGATTCGCTTTTTCTTAAAGCATATATACAGTAAAGGTATTTCCTAAGTTCGTATTCGTCTGTTTTTTTAGTTCAGGATTCCTGTTCATTATAATCAGCATCATTTTTTCATCATCGATATTATTGGTTTTAGTTACGTACAGTAGAGACTCTTATTCAACTTTCTTTTCTAGTAACTTCAATATTTCAGTGTTCTTACCAAAACCTTGTAACGCGGAACTGATATCCCTGTATAAAGATATTTTCTCATTTCTTAGTAATTTCATTCTTCCGTGAAGATTAAATATCATTGTAAATAGAAAAATTGATATCGTAATTCCAGAGCTAATAAGTACTAGTAGTGATTTATCAAAATCTACTATATTCTCCTTGAATCCTTTGACAAATATTTGTAGTTCTTGATATGTTAACAAGCGTTGTAAGTCGCCATAAGGCGGCCACCAATGGTCCGGTAGCTTGAGAGGATCGCCTTCGGGTAGCTACGAAAACACTCCTGCAGCCTGAAAGGGAGAACACATCAGTGTGGTACATTTGCCCGCTCCTGGAAGCAGATATCGTCAAAACAAGCGCACCTACGACGCGACGATGGGGGTACATTAATCTCACGAAAGCTGGGCTTTTAACACACGCCTGGCGACATCAGATAAGGCATCCCCACGATGCTTTTTTCACAAACGTTATGAGACTTTCAGGGGTACGCCCTGAGCTACATACGACTTTTGCTATGACGCATAAGCCCATTTGGAACATTTGGGCGCTTGCGGAAGACGCATTAGGAGCATGAAGCTGCGCGGCGTCACTTTGGTTCGAGTGAAACGAGAACAAAGTGACGCGCGCAGCGCATAACGACCAAACCCATATAAAGTGCGGTTTTCAGCATGCCGTTACAATCTGACGTGCACGTATTACGTGTTTTCAGATGATCAACTGGCTATTTATCAACCATGACGCGACGTTAACGAACAACACGTTAAGGGCGTTTTATTAGAAGGAGAATGATCGACTCGGTATCGATGGCGACATCAGGAAACTGGTGTACGGAGGCAGACTGACTGACGTCAGCACGGCGCAAGCCGCAAACAGGTCAGAGACCTGGGGAGCCTCGCAAGAACTCAACATTTCGCCGCCCCGATGCACAGATACCAGTCGAGACGCAGGAAGCGCAAAAGCAACCGTGTCATCGGGGAAGAGATGTACAGATTCAGAGTCATACAGCTGTTGGTTTATGGGCTTACAGCTGTAGGTTTTGAAGGAGATAAAAAGTGTCTGGTAAATTAGGTAAGCAGCTCGTCACGCTCGCACGTCATGGCGGAGGAAGTTTTAAAACGGTTTCTGATCGTTCAAAGATTGCCAGTCGCTTTTCAGAGCGACTGGCAACCCTTAATATTCAGATTCGGGACGTTAGCCATATTAAAACCAAACATATCGAGAATTATATCCGTAGTCGTCAGGATGAAAATATCTCGTCACGCACCCTGCAAAATGAAATGGCCGCTTTACGTTCAATCCTGTCACAAGGCGGACGTAACATTCTGGCTAATCCTGCACATGAGAAATTAAGTAATCAAGCACTGAATATTTCAGGAGCCAGTCGGGAAGGCACTAAGGTTGCGATTTCTGACGAACGTCTCAGAGAAATCGTTATAACGGTTTCAGAAAAGGACAGGGGGATTGCATTAGGTATTCAGCTCGCCAGATATATTGGGCTGCGTGCAGAGGAAACTGTTCAGTCGGCAAAATCATTTAAGACCTGGCGAAAAAACTTAGAAGCCGGAAATAATAATGTGCGTGTTGTGTTTGGCTCTAAAGGAGGGCGTCCACGTGATGCCAGTGTTTTTGATAAACAGAAAGTTGTTAACCTGTTAAATGAAGCTATTCGCTATATAGAAAAAAATAACGGTAAGTTAATCGATAAACCAACGCTTCATCAGGCGCTTGATCGTTATCATAACGTACTACGTGAAAGTGGAATGACGGGGATCCATGCCCCGCACAGTCTCAGGTATGCTTATTCCAGGGATGCCGTAAATCATCATTTAATAAATGGCATGAGTCGCAAAGAAGCTGAGGCGTTAGTTTCTATGGATCTTGGACACGGTGATGGACGTGGTGCTTACGTTACCCGGGTTTATAACCGGACAGATGAGTCAGATGAATAAAAGGCTCTTGTAATTTGCCTCAGGCAAACGCTATTATTAAAACGCTTCTTACGTTGTCTTCGGACAACCACCAATGGTCTGTAGCTTGAGATGACCGCCTTCGGGTAGCTGCAAATAACACTCCTGTAGCCTGAGAGGGAGAACACATCAGTGTGGTACATCTGCCCGCCTTTGGAAGCAGATATCGTCAATTACGGCTCCTACTGCCTGGCGATGAAGGTACATTTAACCATCCGGCTCCGGCCTTCGTCCTTCGGGGAAACATTCCCGACAGGGCAAATGTTTCTCTGTTTTCTGGAGAAACTATGTCCATAACCTGTTCCTTTCTGAATGAACTGCGTTTGCCACTCGATTTGGTCCTTTCCGTTGCAACCCGTGTTGCATCTGAATGTCCTGATCTTAAAGCTGCACTCAGGGGAACATCGTGGCTCGCTTCACCTTCCGGTCATTATGAATTTCGTTCCCGCGTCTGGTTTGACGATCAACGTTATCACGCCATTGTCATGGCAAGAACGTTGACCGAAGGCCAGCCGGGCGATGAATTCATTTTCAGCCGGCATGGTAAGCATTTTACACACAACGCTGCAGCCAAAGCGGCTCAGCATGCTGCGTCTGATGCTGCGACTTTCAGGGTGTTCACCGCTCAGAAGTAACAGCACAGTCGTCTGAACCATACATTCGCTATGCGAATGCCCATCGGGAAACATCTTCCCGACAGGGCAGGTGTTTCCCGCTCAACAGGAGAAACACCATGTATACACTTTTATTACCAACTTCATTTTCCATAAAAGGCATCTTTTCAGCAGCCTCCGCAGCAGCGTTATTCCTGCGGGATCGCTTAGCGGCCGGTGAAAGAAAAGAAGAGTGGATAACAAACCGGGCTGGTTCACTCAGCTTTAAGGTTCATGTTTATCAGCTGCAATCAGGAAAGTGGACGTCTGGCATACTCACCCGTTCAGGCACATTTTACGGTAATCACCGGTTCGGTTCCCTTAAACAACCGGATGAGGTTTTCAGCTCGTTCCGACAGGCTCGTCGCTTTGCACTGAAGCTGGCGAATCAGATGGCAAACCTGCGTTATGCATACCAGTGAAGATGAGCTGTATATGACAATTTCAACCAACCTGACGGATATGCTGCAGTTAGCTGAATTTGAAGGCGAGATGTTGAAAGCACTTTCCTGGCAAAGGTCTGGCTTGGATGACCTTGATGAACAGATACATCTTTATGGTGAGCTCCCTCTCACTATGAACATTCAGATTAACGTCATTTATAACCTTGAGTTTGGCATGGTTCAGAACCGTTTTCTTGGTTCTGGCTGTGACGAGATAGTTGACTCAATACGTGCCATGAGTATCAGGCTTAACCGTTTAGAAATCACCGGAAAATCCGCGCTCATCAGCATTATGGAGGAGTGGATCAGCGGTGAAGCCGTACCGCTTTACCGTCACGCCGTCATGCGCAGCATAAAGCTGTTTCTGGCGGGTTGTGGCGGCCTGCTACGCCCGGTTAAAACGGAGTCTTTTCCGTCGTTTCCCGGGTTAATGCAGAGCGGAACGGGACAGGGCACGCCAGCCAACCTGGCGTTTGATCAGTGGCTTGGTTTACTGCGCAATGACGTACCGCTCGACGGGGAGCATCTGCGCAAAATTGAGCGGCTTTACCATCAGTCGGGTATCGACGCGATCCGCTGGGGCAGTATTCCGGACGTTTCACGCAGGCATATCGCGCGACTCATTGAGGAACGCTATGCGGACTGGTTTGGTATTGCCACGCTTTCCCGGGAAATCGATCCGGGTCAGTGCTGGGAACGACTGAGTCAGCTGCCTGACAGGGCTCAACCCTGCGATATGCTGCAGATAATCCCGAGCCGGCTGGCTGCTGAACTGAACGGAAGTGGCGGACTCCTTTCCGGGGCTTCTACGTCCGGCAGCCTCTATTGCCGGCAGTACGGCATGGAGTGGCCGGCAGGTCACAACGTCAGCTGGGAACGAGAAGGCGTCAGCAGCATAAAACTTGCGTTTGATTCCGCCTGGTTCCCTCCGGCAGGAGAGGTCATCGCGGCACTGTCATCCACGTTTGACTGTGAAATTCGTCACTGGTATAGCGAGCCGGTTCACGATCTTGATGGTTATGACTGTTACGATCGGGGCGAGCACGTCTGCAGTGCTGAGGCGATTATCGACGAGCTGGACGACGGCAGGCCCGGGCTTCATCTGGTGCCGGTCGCTGAACCTGACGAACCGACAGACGCTGCATCCGTTCATCAGGCGGCACAGGGATGAGCGGCAGGCGGTAGGATTCACCACGTTCAGCTGGTAACCAAAAAAGGCGGGCCGTAAGGCTTGCCTCACACCCTGAGGGGAACATCTCCTCAGGGGCGTGTTCCCCTTTTTTATGGAGAACACGCATGACTTTTATCAATCATCGCAGCGCATTCCTGAAGATTTTCAACACAACCGCCCGTTATCATCACCGGCACAAGGTGTTTGAGGACTTCGTCAGCTGCGCGGCTATTGCGCTGCACAACGGCGTTGCGCACGATGCTGAGCTGGAAAAGCAGTATCTGAGCATAATTGCCGGCTACGAGAAGGAAGACGTCACCCGGATGGCTGAGTTACTGGGTCACGTCGTGATGGCGCTCGATCAGGAACGTTGTGATTTTCTCGGCAGCGTTTTTATGGAGTTAGAGCTGGGAGATAAATATCGCGGCCAGTTTTTCACGCCGTGGGACGTATCGCGAATGATGGCATCAGTGCAGCTTTCCGGCATCGATGCGCTGATGCAGGGAAAAGACTTCATTACCCTGCAGGAGCCGGCGAGCGGTGCAGGTTGTATGGTCATCGCCTTCGCTGAAGAGTTTGCTCAGCGCGGTTACACGGTCTCAGAACAGCTGTGGGTGTCGGTGACGGACGTTTATCCACTGGCCGCCAGTATGTCCTACATACAGCTCTCGCTCTGCGGCATTGCGGCAGAGGTTGTGACCGGAAACGCGCTGACGCTTGAACGGCGTCGCACGCTTTACACCCCGCTGCACTACACCGCCAGGTGGGCAGCAAAACTCGGCAGCGCAGAGCAACGCGCAGCCTGACCATAACGCCTCTCCGGAGGCGTTTTTTTTGCGGGTCAGTATAGAGTTTGCGGTGGATACCGCCTCCCCGGCAGGGCATGGTCCATGGCATGACGCTGACGGAGGTACTGATTACATGCAACCCACGCAGGAGCAGGCACAGATCATCGCCTGGAAAGGCACAAAACTTGTCGTTACGGCGTTTGCCGGTACGGGCAAAACGTCCACGCTTGAAGCCTACGCGCTGGCAAACCCCACGGAGCGGATGCTTTATCTCGCCTACAATCGCGCGATCAGGGAGGAGTCCGAGCGTCGCTTTCCTTTTAACGTGGAGTGCAAAACGTTTCATCAACTGGCATGGCCAACGTTCGGGCGGCACTTCCAGACGCGGCTTACCACGTCTCTGCGCATAACGGATATTGCGCGGCTGCTCAATACCCGGCACTGGCTGCTGGCACGGACAGCGCTGAACACGCTTAACATCTTTCTGTACAGCGCCGACGGGGAAATCTCATTTCTGCACCTGCCCGATGAGAGCGATCGTGGCGGACTGGACGCGGGAAAAATACTCGGAGCTGCACAGGTCGTATGGCATGAAATGACCCGGATGGATTCACATTTTCCGGTGACGCATGACATCTATCTAAAACTTTATCAGCTGTCAGTGCCGGAGCTGAATAAGAAATGGGACGTGATCCTTTTCGATGAGGCGCAGGATGCTAATCCGGTGACCAGTCAGTTTGTTCTCAGCCAGCCCTGTCGCATCATCCTTGTCGGCGATCGTTATCAGCAGATTTATCGCTTCAGGGGGGCGGAAAATGCCCTCGTTTCGCCGCAGCTGGAGACTGCAGACAGGCTGTGGTTGACGAACAGCTTCCGGTTTGGTACGGCGGTCACAAACGTTGCGAATGCCCTGCTTGCCGAGGCGGGGGAAAGCCGCCGGATCAGCGGCCTTGGTGGTGAGGACCAGGTTGTAGCCGAATTGCCAGCCGGAACAGCGCACTGCTGTGTTATCAGCCGGACGGTAGCAGGCGTGATTGGCTCAGCTCTGATGGAGAGCCTGACGGGTAAAAAGGTGTACTGGGTGGGCGGAATGGAAGGATACCGCATTGGTGAACTGGAAGATTTGTACTGGCTTTCGGTCGATATGCTCGATCGTATTCAGTCGCCGCAGCTGACGCGCGATTATCGTGACTTTGAAGAATATCGAACCATTGCCAAAGCAACAAAAGATCCGGAAATGGGGCAGGGTGTACGATTGCTGGACATGTATTTTCCACTCCCAATGCTGCTGGCCGTATTAAAAAAGCAGGCGGTGACGCGCGAAAGCGATGCTGATGTGACAGTCGTGACGGCGCACCGTAGTAAAGGGCTTGAGTGGAACGCGGTCAAAATCAGCGATGATTTTGTTGATATTACCGATCCCCTTTTAAATCCGCGTGAAAAAGAAGATGAGCTGAATCTTCTGTACGTATCGGTGACGCGCGCGCGCAAAATTCTGGTGCCAAATGAGCTGGTCTGTATCGTGACCGGCTGCCTTGATGCATTGTGTAAAGGCTCTGAAACGCCGGGCGGAAAGGAATCAGAAAGCGCAGATGCTGCGCTTGATATCAGCGATGAAGCTGAATTATCAGGGAGCCAGAATGTTCAGTAAGCTCATAACCATGATATCCGGAGGGCAAACCGCGGCTAAGCCAGCGCAGGCTTGCAGTAAGGTTCCGGCGGGATATTTCGCGCCGCAGTCAGCCACCGAGCTGCTTGCTTCCCCGCATCGTAAGCTCCTTCTCAGGCAAATATGGGATAACACGTCTTTGCCGGAGGAAATTTATAACCGGCTTTACCTGACACCGCTGAAAATACTCGCTGAGGGCGTACAAAACGTGCCGGCCAGCACTGAAGGTGAATGGAGTAAAGAGGGCGGGTACATCGATCTCACCCTGAAATTTACCGCCTGCAGCGTCAGGCTGGCAAAAGGGCATATGTTTCCTCCGGGCGCGGCACCTGAGGAACAGGCCGCTAAAAACACGCTCTGGAATGCTGTTGTTTTCTGGTCAGCGCTTACTGCGCATCTGCCACAACTGACCCGGATTGAGGGGGGATTGCTGGACGGACAGTGCTGGATCCCCGGTATGTCAGCGCCGGGTGCACCTTATCGGTTCCGGATAAACAATGCAGCCGACTCTGGTATGGCGGCAATGATGGCGGCCAGGCTCTTGCCTCATGACGGAGTCTCCTGGCTCTGCGGAGATCGCCAGGCCTTGCGGGTGATGGCTTCGCTGGCTGGCGGAGATGCAACGGCTATGCCGCTCATCAAAGAAATTCTCGACAAAGCGCGAGGCATCAGCGAATCGCCCACCGATTCTACTCAGACGGGCATGTCTGCAATGGCCGCTGCGGTGCCGATGCCGGATTCCGTACTGCCAGCAACGGCTTTCCCTGACGATATCATCAGTGCTGCCTCTGCACTCGCCGGTATCGGGTCGAACAGTGCAGTGGATAACGGATGCCTATCAGTGGGCGTTTGTGGACAGTGGGATCATCGGCTGGATACAGGAAAAATATCAGGCCGAGTTGAACAGCGGCAATGAGGTATCGCGCAATCTTAAGGGTGCCAGCCGCTGGCTGGGAACTTATTTGCAGCAGTACATGATGGCAACGGTATATGTCTCTATCGTGACGCTGATCCGCGTCACCATCATTGCCCTTTCTGTGCCGCTGTTCGTACTGGTTATATGCGTTGCCGTGGTTGAAGGGCTTGGCCGACGTGATTTGCGCCGATTTGGTGCCGGTTATGAGTCGTCATTTTTGTATCACCGCGCAAAAAGGTTGATCAAACCGGCTGTGTATCTGCCGGTGATGGCCTACCTCTCATGGCCTTCAGCGGTCTATCCAAACCTTCTACTGCTGCCCGCAGCATTAATGCTTGGGCTGACCATTACGGTTACAACGGCATCGTTCAAAAAATATTTATAAGCTGGACGACAGCGTGCAAAGCTCGACTTTGTGCGCTGGCTTCAGCAGGCAAGCCGTAGTGGCGGCGCGGCAGAATCAAATCCAATTATGAAATATAGCCGACTTCAATGACCGATTTGAGCGAACTGCGGACATAAGAGTGATATGTCAGGTAACATAGAAATGAAAATCAAAATCGGATGCCACTTCCAGTGAAAGAAAACAATTGCCAGACCTGTAATAAGCCAATGAGTAAAACACCAGACACATTGAATTTAGACTGTGGCGGAGATTGTTTAAGTTGCATGGCCTGGCATGGTGATCCAGACGCAATAGAGGCTGTTGGGAGACTGACTGGCGAAAAAGTTGATGTCTGCGGACATCGATAAAGTTCACGTGAGATCTAAGGTCAGCTATGAGCGCAGGCTGTGTGAAAAACCTGAACCAAAACTGATGTACGCGCATCTACGCAAAATCTGAAATCGTTCGACTGGTTAGCTGAGCCAAATTTTACGTATTAGCGCAGTGTTGAACCCTGTTTTTGACAGTTTAAGCGACCAAAACAGTTTTCACACAGCCTGAGCGATCTGCGGACATTAACGCCTTAACAGCGGCGCAGCAAAGCTGCGTCCGCTTGGCTAAGTTATTAACTTATCTAAGCTTGTCGAGTTCATCCATATTCATGGATGACCAAAAATTTCTTTCAAAGTGAAAGTTATGCCATTCCCGAGTCCCTAGTCGTTCATGTCCTTCCAAAACTTTGTCCCTTAGATCATCAGCCGAATCTATACCGGTTATGATAGATAACTTTTTAAAGTTCTTATGTTGTGCAGCCCTAACAAAAAACGGATATCTATTACCATGGGACGAATAATGAAGGGTTTGAGGATACCACCTAGTATCTGGAGTAATAAATGACATCAGTAGAGTTAATAATTCTGCTTGCATTATATCGCCAAATGGCAAATCAGCACGATCTGCCTGGCGCTTTATAAGCTCAGCGGCAGGAGCGTTAAGTCTTCGACCTTCCGGAGCTAACACATGTTGTAAACTTTCCGAGTAACCATAAAAACAATCAAATTTTTCAAAATTAGTTTTATCGTATCTTTCTGATGATGGCAAGATATAATGAGAAGAATAAATATCATGTAATATTGAGTAAGCACCCGTCTTAAGTAATGCCGCAATAATGTATAGGAATGTTTCATATACGAAAACTGCATGAGCTTCGAACCAGGTATCATTCCAGCTGTTTATTTCAGGGGGACGTGATTTTAATTCTCTCAGCTTCTCGAGAACATCAATTACCGTTTCTGATAGTATTTCAGGAGCTGTAATCTCCCCTTCAAGAAGAACCCAGTCACATAGATGGTCGCGTATTGCTTTTAACTTTCCGCAGTCATCGACGACCTTTTCTCCCATTGAGTCCACAGTTGGTCGTTCCCGTACACGAAGAGTATCAGCATAACTTACACAAGAATCGATAAAGTCACGCCGATAGTGATTGATACCTTTTTTATCTTGTAGAATAGCCTGTTTCAAAGAATTAAATTTTGCGAAAGCTTCGCTTGTGGGAATGGGGTTTTCGCTTGTTATATATGTTGGCACTTTGCCCTTTTTAGGTTTAATATGCTGTGGTTTACCGTATAAAAGCCTGACTAGTTGCTCCCAGTTCTCATTCTCAGCTTCTGAAGTCGAAAAATTAATCCATATCCGAGATTTCATAAACGCGGGTAAAAATGGTTCTCCATCATCTCTAAATTCGCAAACTATTGGTATGAATTTGGACTGTTCTACCTGTTCATAAACTTCGCTTGAAATTATTTGCGATTCAGTGCCAACTCCGGCCTTTCTGGAATTTGCCTTTTCAGTATACTTTTTGTCGCACACAACTAACACATGTGTTACAGATGTATCTGTAACCATTCTTTCCATGAATGCATATTTGTCATGACCTTCTTTAAGATCATAAATATCAAGAACGACATCTATCCCATCAGCTACAAGCCTTTCAGCCCAGTGCTTTATTAATTCTTGGTGTGATTTGCCACTCCAGCTATATGAAATAAATACTTTAGGCTCGTCCATAGATTCTCGTCATAATATTTTGGGATCAAAAAATTAGATGGAAATATTTCCACGCGAAAGTCAAACGGTTTACCATCCTTCCTATTTTTACCTACACAAAACTAACTCTGATATGCGTATATTTCAATTCTTTTTTATGAGGTGATTAAATTTATTCAGACATCATTAACGCAGTTGTTATGACCAGCCCAATGATCTCATCAAAGCTAAAAACCTGATGATTTACCCAGTAGTTTGGGTTAACAAGAGAGCGGTTAATAAAGATGTACCACACTACCGAATGTCTGCAGTTGGCACTGAGCGGACTGTTACGCAGGGTAAATCTCACATGCACCCGATGGTGGAGGTGCTCATACCATTATCTTTAATGGCCTGATACCAAAGCCTGTGAAATGCAGGCTTTGGTTTACGCCGCTAATACCGAACGGCGGCAGGAAGGCGTAAAAAAACCGCCTCGCGGCGGTCAGTGGGCATCTCTAGAAACGCGATCGCTTGCTCTGCCAGGCGACAAGGATCAGCGCAGCCACCGCGCCGAACATCACCAGATAGACGGCTTTGTGCGCGTCTGCGCTGCTGAGAAAGTAGAACACTGCGCTCAGCCCCGTTACGGCGAACAGCATTGCGGACAAACCGATATTCACATAGCTGCCTAATACTTTCAGGAGCCATTCTTCAAATTTCTTAGCCGTGGTTTGCGTTTTCATGCTGTCTGCCCTGATAAAACGTGGTTGTGCATTTTAACGCCACTCAGAAGCCTTTACCAGGACGGCCTCGGTTAAATGCGTGTTTATCCATATCGGAATGCCCATTATCAGGGCGTACAGCGGATGCAAAGTAGGCACAGGATGCGGGCAGTATTTTCGCACCCAGAACCCCGGCAGGCGCGCGGCGTTCTGTCTTATATGTATGAAAAACAGCTGAGCTATATCTTTTCAATCAGCTCTTCGTCCTGATGACGTGGCATATTCACCTTCGTCGATACGGGGTGCCATTTGAATGTGATTTCCGGTAAGGCTGCGTCATGCGCGATTTCTTCTGCGCGTTCGGGTGTGGTATCACCGCCTAGCCACTCCCTCACTGCTGACGCCTTCAGCACCAGCGGCCTGCGGTCATGAATGTCCACCATGCCCTTGTTACTGGCTGAGGTGACAATCAAAAAACCTTCATGCCCGTGCGGATCGTTATAGGGCGCTTTGCCGATGGCGGCAAAAAACAGCGGCTCATGCGTTTTGTGATAGATGAAGTAGGGCTGTTTCCTTTCTTCTTCCTTCACCCACTCAAACCATCCATCGGCAAACACCACGGCGCGGCCGTGGTTCCATAACGGTTTAAACATACGGCTTGATGCGGCGGTTTCTCTGCGCGCATTGATGAGTGGCTGCTTGTCCCACCATTCGGGTCCGTAACCCCAGTACACAGGATCTATTTTCAGTTCGCCGTCGCGCTCGCTCAGCAGTAGCACGTTGGTTCCTGGCGCTACGTTGTAACGGCCGATGGGTTCCGGATCATGCACGTAATCACTGTCGGCTGCGCCAAGGGCGTCAAAGTAAACGTCCCGACTCTGATACTGCGCAAACCTTCCGCACATAGTGTCTCTCCCATTCTTCAGGTTACCTGTTAACGCACGCCGTGCCTGATTTTACTCATCATTCAATATTAGTCGGCAAAACCGCTGATTAAATTCTGCGTTCGGGGAATTAATTTAATGTCTTACGCTGTTTTTCCCTATCAGAGCTGGACGGAGGCACCTGAAACTTGTTTTCAGATGCCGTCCGTCAGCAGGCAAGGCGCATAGCGCCGCGTCAGAGTAATCATTTAGTTACCACAAACACTACTATCTGAATCAACTTCCTTCAGCATTTCCGCTGCTCTCTAAATTTTTAATTTCCCAAAAAGAGTTAACGGCTGAACCCGGCAGCCAGATTTCGCAAGCTTACCGCACTCAACAACCACTGGAGGTGCATATGAAATCTCTTCGTCCGGCAACACAACTTCTGTTATGCGGCGGTGTGCTGGGCCTGACCTTTCTCGCGTCCTCTCCGGCGTCTGCATCTGAGAAAGACGAGCTGGCATCCGCTCAGCGAATGATCGTCCAGGTTCAGGCTTCGCTGGAACGGGCGCGGGTTGCCGCAGCACAGGCTGATCCGTCGGAGCGTGGCCGCTACTTCTTCGATTACCAGCGGGCTAATGGCGATTTGAAAACCATCAGCGCCGGCATTGATCGCTATCTGGAACCAACGCGTGCTCAGCCCCGGGATTTGTCTGGCGTGGCAGGAAATTATCGCCGGGAGCGTCCCTGATGGCGATGACCGCTGCACAGGAAGCAGCTTTTAAAGCGGCTTCAGGAAACGTGGAACCCAATCTGCTGCACCTGCTCTGTCTCGGGCTGCTGATCGCATTCCTCTTCTTCTGGGCAGCATGGGCAATCGTGGATGTCTACTCAGGCTGGACAAATCAGCGCCTGAAGGAGGGCGCGATGGGCAAAGCCGTAGTTCGCTCAGTCTTATTGTTAGTCGTAAGTATCTGGATGTTTTGTAGTTAACCCTAAACCCACTCTTTTTACAGGTGAAATCATGTCTAAATTCGTATCAGCAGTAACCCGCGTGGCCGCTAAAGCTAAGACTAAAGCTAAATCAGCCTGGGCACGTATCCTGACGGCTGGCCTGCTGAGTGCTCTGGCTGCCAGGCCAGCTCTTGCCGATCTGCCTACGGTTGAAGGTCCAACGTCGAGCGGAACGGGTACTGGCCTAATGGGAACGCTCAGCGGTCATGTGCAGGATGGACTCATTCTCGGTGGTCTCGTTCTGTGCGGATTTGCATTCTTTAAAGTTGCTGAAGCTGGTCTCGTAACGTTTGGTGAAGTCCGTAATGACCGTGCCTCCTGGACCAAATTCGGGTCCATTGTTGTTGTTGGGGTTGTAATGCTTGTCGCAGTTATCTGGCTGCTCGGCAAGTCTGCAGAAGTTATCGCGTAAGGGACAGCCCCAGATGGCGACCATTAAATTTTTACCGGATCGCCTGAATGCTGAGCCAGTCGTATTTCGGGGGTTTAATACCCCCGAGTTAGGACTGGCAGCACTAATTGGCATCTTATCCGGCTTCATACTTTCCCTGCCCTTCGCGTTACTTTTTGGCTGGCTTGCCATTCCAACCGGCACTCTGCTTTTCCCACTTGTATTGATTGCGTTTGGCGGCAAATGGCTTGCCAGCAAAAAACGGGGAAAACCAGAAAATTATCTCTGGCAGCAATTTGAGTTAAAAAAGCGCCGCATGGGGCTGGGCGATCCCAGATTAATCATTGACTCGCAGGGCTGGTCCCTGCGACGCAGCAAAACCCTCAGGAGTACCAGATGAGTCGTTTTCGCCACGCGGTTAAGGGCCGCGATCAGCATATTTTTACCCTGCGGGCGGCCTGTGTCGTTTTGCTGCTGTTACTGATTACCGCTATGGGGGGCTGGATGCGGGCACCTGAAAAGCTGACCATCCACAACCCGCCTGATTTGCGTAAGGGCAGCACGCGCCCGTGGTGGGAAATCCCGCCTCCGACCGTCTACGGCTTTACGTATTACATTTTCCAGCAGCTGAACGCCTGGCCCAAAAACGGCAAAGTGGACTATCCCGCACGCATTCAGTCGCTTTCAGCTTACCTGACGCCACAGTGCAAGGCGTTTCTTGAGGAAGATTCAAAGGTACGCGGTGAAAAAAACGAGTTAACCGACCGCGTGCGCGTCGTTTACGAAATTCCCGGACGTGGTTATTCAGGTGACAGCGTGAAGGTCATCGATCGCGACAACTGGGTGGTGAAACTCGATCTTGTTGCCGACGAATACTACCTTACCGAGCCGGTTAAACGCGCCATGGTTCGCTATCCGCTAAAAGTCGTGCGCTGGGACGGCGACTCTGAATCTAATCCATTTGGCATGGCGCTGGACTGCTATGAAGGCATCCCGCAGCGTCTTTCCGCCGCGCCTGAACAGCCGAAACCAGAAAGAAAGGGGATGTTCTGATGTTGAATCCATCTTTTACCTCAGGATCTCGTGCATACCTTATGGCGCTGTCACTGTCCCTGATGCCGATGGCAGCGATGCTTTCCGCACCGGCGCAGGCGGACGAACTGATGAAATGGGAGCGCGTGCCGCTGCAAATTCCCCTCAAAACGGGTCAGGAACGCGTGATTTTCGTTGATAAAAACGTGCGCGTGGGTTTCCCGCCGGCACTAAATGGAAAATTGCGCGTACAGAGCACAGGCGGCGCGGTCTATCTCAAAGCTGACAGTGATTTTCCCCAGACTCGCCTGCAGCTGCAGGATATGGAAAGCGGTGAGGTTATTCTGCTGGACGTTCGTACGACGGCCACCGCATCAGCCGAACCGGTTAAAATCGTTTACAGCGGCGACGTCAGCACCCTCAGCAGTGCATCCGCCGGCACCGGAGAGAAAGCCGCCAGTGACAGCACGCAGACGAAGCGTAAAAAAGTGAGCTATAAGGCTCCTGTTCCGGTACTGCTGACGCGCTACGCAGCTCAGAATCTGTATGCGCCGGTGCGCACCGTTGAAGCCTTGCCGGGCATTCATCCCGTTAATCCGAACCTGCCATCACGCATTACGACGTTATATCCCTCGGCTCCTGTGACCGTGTCACCGGTGGCAGGCTGGGGCGTGGCCGGTCGCACCGTCATTGCGCTGAGGATCCGCAACAGCTCGTCGCAGAAGGTAGTCCTCGATCCGCGAGAGCTGCAGGGCCGGTTTGTCACGGCCACCTTCCAGCACCGCTGGGTGGGTGCCGCCGGCACGCCCGAAGATACCACCACGCTGTACCTCGTCACCGCCGGTCGTCCTGATGACGCTTTTGTACGTGAGCCATCCGTAAGCCATAAGGCTGCTACCCGCCCGGCCCAGAAGGTGATCCGCTATGAAAATTAAGTCAAACGGACTGGTTAAAGTGCTGGTTCCGGCCATTCTGGTTGGCGGCGGTTTCATTGCGGTGAAAAGTTATAACGGCAAGCCGCAGGAGCCAGCCACGCAGTCTGCACATTCACAGAGAGACGATGCGCTGAAAAACCTGTCTCCGCAGGAGCTCAAAGCGCTCGGCATCGAGGGCGACACGCCGCAGGATACGCTGAAAACCATCGTGGGCTCGCTTAACGCCGTTCGTCAGCAGCAGGATTCTCTTAACAAGCAGAATGCCAGACTGCTGGACGAAAATGAAAAGTTACGTGAGCGCAATACCAACGTTTCCGGCCAGGTTAACGAAGCTGTTCAGGGCGTGGAGAAAAGCTATCACGAGCGTGAAAGCCAGATGCGCCAGCAGCAGAACGTCCTGACGTCAAAAATCAACGAGCTGACGAATAAACTGCAGAATGCCGGTAAGGGTATTGCAGACAAGGCAAAAGGCACTGACAGTGATATCCCGCTGGGTCTGGGTCTCGACGGCATGGGTGCCGGCGGTGGCAATGCCCCGGCCTCCGGCAGCGATGGCCTGATGTGGGTCACGCCCCAGGACAGTCCCTCCGCGTCCTCGGCGCAGAAAAATGGCGCGTCGGACAGCAGCGCCGGCGGTTCACAGTTCCCGACGTCGTTTCTCAGTGAAAACGCGCTGACGAAGCAAAAAGGCAGTTATGAACAGCAGGTAAAGGGCTCAACCGCTGAAAAAGACGCGGAAGAGGAGGCCGAACCGGTGTATACGCTTCCGGAGAACTCCACGCTGATTGGCAGCCGTGCCATGACAGCACTGCTCGGCCGCGTGCCGATCAACGGCACCGTAACCGACCCGTATCCCTTTAAGGTACTCATTGGTAAAGACAACCTGACGGCCAACGGCATTGAGCTGCCGGACGTCGAGGGCGCGATCGTCTCCGGTACCGCCTCCGGCGACTGGACCCTGTCCTGCGTGCGTGGTCAGGTCAACAGCGTCACCTTTGTGTTCACCGACGGCACCGTACGTACTCTGCCGAAGCCGGACCGCAGCGGCAAAGGCGGCAACAACAGCAACCAGAACGGCGGCAAAGAGACCGGCACCAGTGGCGGCATCGGCTGGATTTCTGATGAAAACGGGATCCCCTGCATCTCCGGCACGCGCAAGTCTAATGCCTCAAGCTATCTGCCAACGATCGGACTGCTGGGTGCCGCTGGGGCTGCGGGTGACGCCATCGGCCAGAATCAGACGACAAGCCAGACCAACGCCTACGGCGGCGTGACCTCTACGCTTAACGGCACCGAACAGCCTAACGCGACGAACCTGGCAAAACTCAAAACCGGTAGTTTACCCATCACTGCAGGCGTCATCAGAGCACTGCAGAGAGATCCTGACAACGCCGCCCTGACCGCCCGCCTCGCCGGCGAGCTGGCGATGGCGGATACGGTTGAAACCGCGCTGATTATGCGCCGCATGATCGTTACCGGCATGTCTGAGCCTAACGCTGCCGCGCAGAATGCGGCCATTGAGGAAGGGGATCGTCGCGTTGCGGCCATCGATCGCGAGATCACCGCATTACGCAACGAAATGGAGCTCAAGCGCGAGCTGTCACGCAATTCTGTACTCACCATTATCGAGCGGGAAAACGGGCGCGTTAACAGTAACCCGCAAACGCAGAGCGATGACAGCACCGACAACCGTATTAACCGCATGGCCGTGCCTGAGACGGAAAACAACTGATGAGAGCGCAGCCTATGAAAACCGAAAACGGGGCGCAACGCGCCTCATTTCTCCGCCGGCACCCCGCGCAGTTTCGTGTGCTGTCTACAGCCGGCGCTCTGCTGGCATTCCTCCTGGCCGGGCTCATCGTCGCGGACCGGGCTATCAAAGATCCTGCTCAGGCCGCTGCATTCCGTGACTGGATGGAGCATGCCCGCTATTGCTGGCTGATATGGCGCCTTGCGGTTTACGGTACGCTGGCATGGGGTTTTGTGAAAGTATTTCGTGCGCCGGGCTTCGGCCCGCAACACCGCCAGCCTCTTATCCGCATTACGGCCGTCAGCGTCATTTTTGCCGTCGTCTGTGAACTGGTGCTGCTCGGCGGCACGGGAGCGTCATGATGCTGACTAACAGCTACCTGGAATATTTCCTTACCCTGCTTGGCTGGGTTGTAAACAACGGACTCTGGAATATTCTCATCACAACCGGCCTGTTTGCCGCGCCTGTCGCTTTCCGGCTTATCGGCATCTGGCTGAAAGTACGTGAGGAAGGTGAAGATGAGGGGAATAAAGGTGCTCTGTCCATACCGCGTATGGAACATGCGATTTACACGTCTTTTCTGGTGATGATTGCCTGCTGTATGCCGCTGATGAACGTCGATATGAGTACGATAAAATATGACACGGCGCGTGCGCAGAGCTGCGGGACGTGGACGCCAAAAGCGCCCGATGACACGGGATATTCACCGGTCATATCGAGCATTAACGATCAGACGGCTGCCGCGCCGGTCTGGTGGTATCTGATTCACAAGCTGGCGAAGGGCATTACGCAGGCATCTGTTGCCACAATCCCCTGCCGCCCGGACATGCGCCAGCTCCGCTTTGAGGTTCAGCACACGCGAATTAACAACAAATCTCTCGCGGAAGAGCTGCAGGACTTTACCAATGACTGCTATTCGCTCGCGCTGTATATGTGGAAACGTCAGGATCAGGGGAAGACAAAAGACAAAGCGACGCTGCGTGATATTGAGTGGATAGGCAGCAAAACCTTCCTCAGTAATTATTACGGCAGCCTGCAATCGAAAACGCCTCGAGCGGAATTTGCCTGGGACGAAGGCCGCGATAGCGGAAGGCCGGATACCGGCCGGGGTGGCTATCCAACCTGCAGCGAATGGTGGAATAAAGCGGATACCGGACTGCAAGCCCGCGTCGTCGATCAGGCTGACCCGGGATTGTGGACCCGTCTGTCGGCAGCCATGACGATGATTGGGGGAAACTCGGCAGACTATAGGGAGGCTATTATCCGCCGCCTGGTTAGCCCTGAGAGTCTGACAGTATCACAGGGCGGACACGTCTATGCCGGCTACGGAGGCAACGCTGATTTTACGCTTGATAACTCCGTAGCCCGCGTGGCTGCGATCGGCGGCACCGCGTTAGGCAGTCTGGCTGCGTTTCCGGCATTCGATGCCATGCGCCAGGCGCTGCCAATGGTGCAGGCTGTATTGCTTATGGCGGTGGTGGTGATTCTGCCGCTTATTCTGGCGTTCTCAGCCTATGAAATTAAGACCGTCATTACGCTCACGTTTGTGCTTTTTGCCCTTAACTTCCTGACGTTCTGGTGGGAGCTGGCTCGATGGCTCGACAGCTGGCTGCTAACAGCGTTATACAGTTCTGACACACATAGTAGCTTTAACATGGCGGGTTTTCAGAACAGTTCAGATGATCTGATTATGAATTTTGTTATGGCGACAATGTTTCTGGTACTGCCAGCGTTCTGGATGGGTGCACTGTCATGGGCTGGGGTACGTGTTGGTGGTGCATTGGACGGAGCATTGAAAGGAGGAATTTCACAAGTTCAACAAGCCGGAGGTAGCGCCGTAGATACAGCTAAGAAGGCAGTAAGACTCTGATAATTATGATTAGCAGGAAATGTCACCTGCTAATCATCCTCATCATCGCGATCAGTCCTAGTAGATGTAACCGTAACGCTTTGTGGGCCACTATACATACCAAAACCGTCATTCCCATCTCGATACTGGTAACCACTTAGTTCATCAGCATCGTCCCAATTTTCAGTATCGCTAACCGCTATGTTGCACAGCATGTAAACGAATAGGCTGCCAAGAATAACAAAGGTGCCAATAAAAAAACCGCATACTATAGCGATACTAAAAAGCACAACACATGCGGTAGGAACTGGAAAATACCCCATAAACTTAGGAAGCCCATGCTTTGAAACCCATGCCACAGAAACATAATTTGCTGCCCTTGCGCTTTTCGTAAATTTTAGCCAGAGCCTGGCTGCAACGGCTCCTCGTTTGAACGCTAAACTTTCCATGCTTGATACCTCTAAACCATATATTTTTAGTTAATGCAGTTGGCTCTTTAAACGCTTAATCGTTGGCTGCCAAATACAGTTCGACATGAGCTAGGGGTTGAGGTCCAGGGATGTAAAAAACACGCTAAGCGGTATCAGAAATCGATTTTGAAACGGCAACCGCCATCACCTGGCAGCTCTGGTTCAGAATTCTGAGCGGTGTATGAGCGGCAGCTCGTGATCGCCAAGAGTTTTACGGATAAAAGCCACAGGTAAATCATAAGGAATTTCACCATTAAGGCCTGAAATGAATCCCTCTACTAGTTTGTAGGCTCGATCGCTCAGCTCAGATGGCTCCAGCCGATCAAATTCATAGATTACAGACACCATTGCAAAGGCCAAGTGCTTGCAACCTTCTCCCTTGTATCCCCATGCATAGCCGCTTGTTGTGGGGTAGATATTACCGCGTTGAATCAGGACTTCCGGCGTAGCATCTGAGCGGGATTGCCATAACGCTACGCCGGCACCTTCCACTATACGCAGAAGGATCCTGGCTGTATTTTCAGTAGGTTTCCCGGGGTTCCTATTAACTTTGCTGAAATCGAAATCATCTAGAGTGAGACGCTTTTCTACTGACATTTTAAATATTCCTGAATAATCGATGTTTTACCTCACCTTACCAAGATTTTCGCGGAAACCTCAATGGTCACTGTCAGTTTTTGGGTGTCAGAGAGGCGAGTGAGCACATGCGTTTTCCGGACGAACCTTAGAAGTACTCAATCAGCCCATTTCTCTTCCTCCTGCTGTCGATAAGCATTTATGATTCGGATGACGGTTCTTTCCGATACTTTGCACAATGAGGCCATATCGCGAATGCTGAGCCCATTTTGCGCCCGCAACCGGATCATGTTGTGATGAAGCGTCAAATCAGGCTGCCTTCCTTTGAACCTCCCTTCATCCTTCGCTTTTCCTATCCTTTCTGCTTGCCGGCGACGGCGTTCCTGATAGTCCTTGCGCGTAATCGCCGCCAGCATATCCAGCATCATGCTGTTAACCGCGCGCAGCATTGCTGAAGTGAAGTCATCGCTTGCATGTTTTTCAAGTGCCATGTAGTTGGTAGGTAAATCCAGACTGATGACCGAGAGATGCTTTTCGCTGATAAGAGACTTCAGCCTCAGCCCTCATCATCAAGGCGTGACAGCCTGTCTACCTGCTCGATAAGGATGGCATCGCCCGGAGCAGCACTTTCAAGTAGGCGAATAAGCTCCGGACGATGCATGGAGGCACCTAAAACGTTCTCGATATACCAGCTTGCGATCCGGTGCCCTTTGTCTTTTACAAACGTCTCCAGACGATGCCTTGCCCGCTGGGCATCCTGTTCATGTAGTAGCTGATTCAGCAGTCATGGACACAATATGAGAGATGTGTAGGAGGGGCATAGAGAAAGATAGGGCGCCTGACCCGCCGCAGAGGCCGTGCCACGCTTCCGGGAAAGTGCTTTATACGGAAGAAAGCGGATCCGGCAGAGAAGGCGATGCGGTAATAGCAAGGAGAAACAGTTCTAATAGTTAGTATCTCACTCAATTTGTAGATACATACAAATTGACTCAGCTCCCACAGACAAGCGGTGGGCAAGATGAAATTAGTTACAACAATCATTAGTATTCGACTTAACATCGGGCACCGAGCAGTACTTGAACTCCGAGCCCCTTTCCACCCGGACCCGCGCCGTACCTGCACCCCGGTTGCCCCCACTGACCAGCCGCCGCCGCCCGGCCCGCAGGGCCGGTAAGTTGTTTAAGGCTCTGGATTGAATGCTGTAACTACTGGGTTCTTCGTGGCTGTGAGTGGTGCCGCGGGTGCTTTCTTTCGTCTCCGACCGTCTGACTTCAGTGCGCCTGAAAGGCCGCTGCTTAAACGGCGGTCGGGCAGGGCGGTGTCTATATCGCTAATGAGCGCGCTTATCCAGAGGGGAAAAAGCTGTTTTTATCATTGGGTCGGCAGACAGATTAAGGCCGTCAGGAGGGCAGACAACACGGCCAAAAGTGGTAACTCTTAGGAATCTTCGTGGACTACATTTTTCCTACAGGCACCTAATTCTGTACAACAACGCTCGTGAAATAAACTCAGAACTAAAACATAAGTGATAGTACGCAACTTAATGAAAATAAATAAATAGCACTTTTTGCAACAAAAACACACCTGTACCAAAACACAATCCGTGTACAAGTTTTAAGTAACTGTATAACTTTACGCTCAGACAGAGCCGATAAATTTTAACCATCTGAGAGGTTGCCCATGCGTCAGAACGTTAATTCACAACCGGATACTGCTAGCGACATTGCACATTTTCATAACATTTCAGCACACGCTAACCAGCAGGAGACAATGGGGCAGGTCGTGGTTGAAATTCTTCAGGCCGGTAAAACTTTAAATCGAAAAGCGATCTGCTCGGTTTTACTGAAGCGTCTTGAAAATGCGGCGAGCGCGCATGAAGAGCGACACTATCAGTCACTGATTGCCATGCTGTTCTGAGGCCATGCGCGCTTTTATACCAATTTGATAACTGTATATCAGACAAGACACCCGGCGTGGTGTCTTAATTTTTTTACGTTGAGTGGTCAAAACCGTAGAGGCGGAAATGAGCAACTACGAAATCAGCAAACTCAAAGATATTGTTCTTGGTGAGGCGAGCGTCCAGCTGCTTTGCGCGGGTGAAAGAATCAGCGCACGGTCGCTCAGAGAGCAACTGGAAAAGATGATGGCAGATGAGGCGGTTCCGGCACGGACATCAGCCCTGAAGCTGGCTCTCGAAGAAATAGCCCCCAGGCTTTCGCAGAATGAACATGCCGCTGACTCCCTGTTAGCCGGTTTTACCCCCAGCGGTGCCGGTGACAAAGATTAACCCTTAACGGTAAAGCAGTATTTTGCAAACCACAGGGACTTCAGAGAAAACGGCTCGTAAACCGTTATCTCAAAAACTCATTAACTTCCGAAAGGAATATGGAATTAAAATGCAGCAGTCTACCCACATCCAGACCACCGAAGCAGCGATCATTCATCACTTCCGCGATGCGGGAGACGACTTGTCTGCCGAAACGAAGGTGCTGGATGCGGCTATCAGGACCATCGTCATTGAAGGCAGAAAGGTAACGACTAAAACCCTTATCCTCTGCCTCGTTGCCGAAATCGAGAATGAAACTGACGTTGTTCATCTCGATGTGCTGCGCAATACGCTGGAAATTGTGCTGGGTCGTACGCCAGAAAGTGAAAGGGCGTAGCATTAACGGCGTGAAATTAAGAAACAGTAATGCCTGCGATTGGCTGCTGCAGGTACAAAGATTCTGTTTATCAAACATGAGAGTTATGCGCTCGCCAGCCTTGGCGTAAAAGTCTGGCGACACGCTAAAATTAACGTCAGTGCATCTGGCGGGCCAGCATTCTGATGGCAGCCCGGCACGCATGACGCACATCCTGACCAGCATCTGTTTCGCCCATCGCGTGAAGAGCCGTTGTTATTTCGTGAAGTGTGAGGTGTTCACCCGGCTTTAGAAGGCGTGCTACTACCGTCCCGATGACGGCGTAGATATCTTCGGCGGCGTCGTCATTATTCACATGACCTCCGTCCGTATGTGGATAGATATACAGTCTATCAAATTACCCCGCCCACAGAAACCGAGGCGGCCAGGCATGAAGGTTCATCAGTGCAGCCTGGAACGTGTTGTCTCATTCTGCACGGAGCCCGGCCTGGTTTCGTTTCCTCCGGATTTTAACTGCATCTCCCGCCTGACTTCATCAATGGCACGCTGTATGGCCTGACTCCGGACTTCACAGGTTTCTTTATTCATCGCCGACTGCAATTTTTGCAGCAGGGCGTTCCATGAAATGGCCGCCCGGGTCTCAAGAAGCTCGGTCACGGCTTCGCCAATGAGAATTTCCGTCATATCATCTTCAGGTGTATTTTTCATAAATTGTCCGGCAGGTAAAACATCCGGATATTTTATCACAGGTCTAACCTCCCGGAACACAACCGGAATCAGGGGTGCCGGTAACGCAATGCCCGCGAATGAACTTCATTTTTTAATAGAAGTTATCCTGCACGTATCTGAAGACACCATCTGGCTAAGCTGAATCAGAACCAGGTTAACTTTAAGTTTCATCAGACCTTCCGGCGGGTTTAGCGCTTTTTACGTCAGCCGGGAGCGCATCAGCATCCAGCCGGTAAAGAGGGATGTCATGACGGCCGCTGTAACGGGCGGCCCACACCATGGCGCCTTTCCCGTCCTCAACATACTTTGAGCCCAGTGGCTCAATGATGGCCCAGGGTTTTGACAGCGCGCGCCGGTAATCCAGAATTTCCCGGGCCATTTCCCTGACCTCGGGGACGTAATCAATGTCATTTTCAGCGATGCGCTGCAGACGTTTATTACTGATCATTCAGTTGCTCCTGCAAATTTTCAGTGACCCAAGAGGCTTTTCAAAACCTGACCGGCATCAGTCCCCATATCTTTACAATTTTTAACGGCCCTGAAACTTGCAAAGCCTCAGTCTGCGACTAATCTGGGCGGACCAGTAAAAAAAGTAAAAGCCTGCGAATAATTAGAATAGGAATAATTATGATAATGAGCGAGTTTCTGGAGCGGGTTAACCGCTGGCCAGCTATGCACTTCACAGCAATTGAATGCGAAAATCGGGATGGGGGATATGAAATTTATCTTCTCGACCAGAGCCATCAGACGGTCAGCCGGTTACTGATTTACCGTACTCCCGATCAGCAACATGCCAGCGCGATGACGGGGCATTTCCGGAGCTGGCTTGATAAGGTCAACAGAAAAAGGACACAGGTTCAGCCGAAGCTAGCGGGCAACAGCATTCTGGATAAATCCTCTGCAGCGCTTGCAAGGGTAAGAGGGAGAACGCCTCAGCAGAGTGCTGCGGCAAGATCAGTTTAACTCTCTTTCGTGTGATATGGGCAAGCCAGCAGCCGAGAGCAGGCTGTAACCGGACGTCTTCCGGGAAATTAACCGGAAGAGTCCCTGATATCTGATGACGATTACATCGCTTCTCTGGACTCGGGCCAGGAAACGGCAGCACCGCCAGGGAAAAACAGACTCCCCTGAAAATCGATGATCCCTGCGGCTTCCAGCCACATCCACTCTTCCGGATGCTCAATGCCGGAGGCTATGATATTGATTTCAAGCGCTGAACAGCATCTGATAACGGCATGGACAACCGCCTGCTTAGGACCGCTGCGGTGAATATGGCGGATGATACCGGCGTCAATGCGAACCCTGTCAGGCTGAACAGTTGCCAGCAGAGAAAGTCCCGCAGAACCGTCGCCAAAGTTATCGATTGAAATGCTTATGCCCGCCTGTCTGAGATAGCGGATGGCGCGGGTAAATTCGTCCAGTTGCGATATGACTTCTCTTTCACTGACCCCAAGGATAACCTGCTCAGGCACAAGCCCCGCGGACTCAATCGCACTGACAATCTGGCCAACAGCGCCCGGAATCGCTACCAGCGTCATGGGCAGAATGGTGACATAAAGTGGGATCCCGTCGGGGCAGGCTTTGCCGGCTTTTTTCAGCGCAAGGCATACTGCACCGAGGTCATATTCATAGCGCTCATCATCGTTAAGGCCGTCCTGTAATCTGTCAGGAATAGCTTCAATAGCTCTAACTTCACGACCCAGCGGATCCACTACCGGTCTGAAGCTGATGCCCTTATCCCCGTAGGTAACGGGATCGTTGTCCCCCGGAACAAACTCCCAGTAGTCAGAGGGAAGCACTTCGAAATAGTTTTCTTTCTCGCGCGATTCGACGAAGGTTCTCAGGAACTGGAGTCCGCGATCGTCATAAGTCAGCCGGTAGCGGGAGGTCCCCCTGTCCAGTACCGCCTGCAACACGGTCTCCTGAGCATGTGTTCTCAAATCAAAGAGCTCCATACCTGCATTACCGAACCGGCGTGAGGGAGAATAATCCCGCATCAGTTCCACGACGTTATGATGGCGCCTGTCCGAGCAGATCCGCGCATAAACTTCCTGTACACCTTCTTCAGGCCCTTCAAGGATCTGAAAGAAGTGCGTGCCATTGAACAGCAGAATACCCGTGACGTTCCTGCTCGCGTTGAAACCGCTCGCCTGGCTGACCATACCCGGCAGAATTTTGACGGGTACATCGTCTGAAATATGGCTTCTGTATATTATAGTTGTCAGCATGCTCTGCTCCGCTTAACTATGATTGTCCACGCACACCATAGCAGTCTGTATGCTTGACGGACACCTTATTATTAGCGGAGCGCAAACTAATAAATTTTTTTTTATGCAGCAATGCTGTTAAGTTCTCTGAAAATATTCACATGTAAAACATTGCGGAATGCGTAATAAAAACAACTGAGAAGTAATTCTCATTTACCTTAAAATCGGGAGCAGAGTAATAATCACACCTGTATAAAAATGACGGACATACCTTTTGATTAAAAATTCATCAAAATTCTTTTCGGGCATATATTTCTGACAGCCAGCCAAAAAAAACATAACAGCCGTCCTTTTTCAAGGAAAGTGTTAAGAAAATTTCACTTCGTCCATCCGCATGATTGTACTTGCTATTTTTTGAAGTGCGATAGCGTGTGGGAGTGTGTCGCAACCATAAATTCGGTCGTTTGCAGGATAATCAGGATTTCAGCCTTTTTATTAAGTCAATACGTTATGAACACTGATACTCAAAACTGCTGATTGCTGACCAATCAACGCCATCATTAACATGTGGCGATGGAGACATGCGGAAAATGGAAAGTGAAAAAAACCAGGTCAGATGCTCCGAAGAAAAGAGCCCCGGGCTTTCGCCTCGGGGTCAATAACTCAATTTTTACAAAAAAAAAGATTTCACAACTAGCGCAGGGAGTGTAGAAGCAGATCGACAAACCACTCTACTTAACTCAAATTTTTTGAAAATTAATCAATTATTCTGTTTCGGAATTTTATCCCGGCAAAATCTTCTGTATTGCCTACAGTTGGTGGTGAGGTTGTTATTAACGTTAATGGAGGAATTAATTTGTCTATTCAACACGACGGGAAAGGGCACGTCATCATTGGCGAAGCGGCACTTAGCCTTGCACTCAGCGAGCGGGAGATTAGCATTGAGTCTCTCATTACGGAGCTGGGTTTCATGGCCAGAGTGGGCGGCAGCAATGCGAGGCTTACTGAAATATCAGAGGCCACCAGCTGGCTGAGAAGTTTTCATGAGCCGGAGCAGGCCTTCCGCCATGTGCCATACCTGCAGACGCTTGCAGGCCTGAACGACGAGAAGAACTGACGCCAGGAGACGTAGTCCGGCTCTGGCCGGAAAACGACAACGTGAACGACCTCATCGGTTGCGCCATTGCGTGAACCGGCCGGAGAAACTGTCAGGGACGACACTTTCTTCATCGTATCAGCATCTTAATCTTCCCGGTCTTTCTTGCCTGGCATCTGCATGCTGAGATGCTACGCTAACTGTTAAACAGCATGCCCAGAAGCGCGCGTAAATGCCTTTCCTCCTCCGGATCGTGAGTCGCGTCAATCCGGCCTATAAGCTTAAGGCAGATAGCGGTACGGGTCAGGCGCCTTTCCTGCCTGAGAATTTCGACGGTAATATTCCCCAGCAATTCCATCTGAACCGGATCGGTAATTTGGTTTAAATAGCCGGGCAGCCCCGTTTCTTTTCCGGGGGGTAAGCCGTCCTGTCGCATCATCATTCCTGCGTAATCGTCATTTCACAGTGCGAAACGTAATTGAACTCATAAATAATGTACAGATAAGATTCTCGTTTCAAAACATGCTTTCAGAATACTTTATATGTCGCCTGGCAGGTCTGGGTCTTCTAAGTTTAAATTATTAAGCCTGGCTCAAGGGGGGTTACGATATTTTTCACTATATTTCAATGGTTTGCATTATTACCCTCCCGCTTCGCTTATTTATTATGCACGTTATAAAAAGGACAAAAACTCATAAATTAAAGTAGTTCGTTACTTTATAGAAAAAATGAAATACTCATGCTAAATAATTATCTGCAGTCCGGTTTAACAACGTCAGGTAGACAGGGTTCGTTTTGCCTCCTGAAGTGAGGTTTGAATGAAAATGTTCTGGTATTGTAACGCAGAGCTCGATATTCACATCGCTCTGCTGAAGCGGTTTATAGGCGAAGGTGAATTTAACCTGTCTATTCTTGAACAGAATGCGCCTCACGCTGTTAATGCTGAGCGATTCTCTGCGCTCATTAAAGCTCGTATCGATGTTCTGGCAGAAGACAGGCAGGCCCTGGATAGGGTGGTGCGTGAAAAAAATATGCGCACCACCTACTGCGTTTATCCATGAATGGGAATTATTGATATCTCCAATACTGACACAGCGCGGTTTTCAGCTGCGCAGGGTTTAACTTTGTATAAAAAGGAGCGCAGACTAATCTTTCTCCCGGGCAATAATGCCCGCGGCCATTCACCCCAAAAGGGGCATCTATGAACTCTCAAACCACCGAAACCGTCTGCGGAATGACCGGTTTACTTCCGGGAATACTTCGTAACTGGCGGCGCGCAGGCCTTGTTGGCGCACCCGCCCTGCCTGACGGATATACCGATGCGCAGCTGACGCACATTTATCAGATTCTTAATCTGACAGCCTCCGGCGATGCGCTGAGCGAAGTACGCCTGCGACTGAACGGGTATCCTGCGCCTGCCAGCGGCTGGGAGCAGCGCCGGAATGAACTGCATGTTCAGCTGGACGATCCTTCCAGTGAGCGTCTTCAGGATCGCATCCGACAGACAGGCAGCGACTACTGCGGCGATGACTTTGTAAACTGTTATCTCAGACCGCTCAATTTAACGTTACGCCGTGCCCGCAGATCGGACGCTCCGTCGCGCCAGGCGCGCTTTCACAATGCAGTCGTGCGGCTTGCCCACTCCATGATCAACGCATCACACCGTCGTCATGCCGTACCGGTTTTTCTGGAAGCCGTCAGCGTTGATGATGCCACGGAGATATGGATGGAAGCGATCCGCCTCACCGGACAGGGTTGCCGGGTAGAGGTATGCCCGAACGTGACAGGCTACCCCGCCAGTGCCTCAGAGCACCATAAGCACCATTTGATGTGGTGTGGAGCGGGGTTCAGTCCGCTGATGAAATGGAATTTCAGGCAAAAATGTCGTGAAGACCTTCCCGTCATGCTGTGTGGTCCGGATCAGTCGCTCCTGGCTGACCTCGTGACAGATGATATGAAATGACTTATACCCGCTGTCTGGCAGGGCAGCGATCATTACTACGCCTCACGGCGTCGCAGGTGTTGTATCAGCCTTTAATTATGCCCTGACATCTCCCATATACATACCTCATGACTTCGACAGATAGCTAACCTGGCAGGCAGAGCCCTGTAAGCGTCGCAGGTTGAATACCGAACACGAAGTGAAGGATTAATTCTGACTGACGTCAGACACAGCTTCCTGATCTGCAATCATCAAAACAAATGCGGGGACCCGTTAATGTGGCCACCCGTGCGACTCTGGCGAAACTCTGAACGAGACCCTCAGAGGACGAGTGCACCGCGCATATCCTGCCGTCTGGGTTATAATTTCCTGGATTAAACCTTAACCGGAACAAGATGATGCAGAACAATGACGACATCCTTTCAGCACTGACTGACACCAGACTGGCCAGCTTCATGCGCAGCGCGGGACCTGAGGCCAAAGACGAAGCCGCTTTGCTGAATGAGGTGATATGCAGCGTACTGGCCGCAGAGGGTCGCGTGACCAATAAATCCCTCATCCTCCATCTCATCAGGGAACTTGAGTCAGCGTGCAGCGACAGGCAGGCAGACACACTTCGCAGGACGCTTGAAATCGTTGTCGGACACACACCTGATGACTGATTCCCGTTGATGAAAGCAGCGGAAGCGTTCTGACAGACCTCCTGTTCCTGATCGAACGCTTCCGCTGGTATACATAAGCAGAATGCGCAATAAAGTCACGCCACCGCCTTAATCGTTACCGCCATCTCCACACAAAAAAATATTTGCAGACAGGTTGGTTTAACCTGAATGTTATTAAGACAGAAATGAGACAGTAATGACCCGTTATAACTCCCGATACGGGTTTTCCTTAGCAGCCTGAATACTCTGCTATATTCGAAGGAGTATTAAACGCAGCGTAAAGTTTTTAAATCAATGTGAACCTGTCAGTGAGTTAAATATGAGCTGACAGCCAGCGGTTAAAATTGCACGTTGTCATGGATTGTCCGGAGGGTAAGTGAAAAACCAGTTAATCAGTTTTGATGAGGTCTACAAGATCGTTCGGGGACACTGTCTCAGTAAATTTCCGCAACACGCAGAATGCCGGCCACAGTTAACGCTGAACTGGCATCTCAAAGCCTGCGGTTCATTACTCCACGCACCTGCTCCCGGGATTAACTTCAGCCATCGCACAGATGATGTGATCACTGAACTGGACAGATATATTATTAATGATAACAACAGAGAAGCGCTGTTTTCTGATTTATCCGACATGATCCGCTGGATGGCGGAAAGCGGATACCTGCGACCGGATAAAGATGGTGATGAGAACTATTATCCGACGGATAAACTGATCAGAACACCTTCTATACGATTCTAATCAGTCCCCTTTTTGAGAGAAACGCATGATTCCGGGCCATTCGGGGGTCCGGTACAATTCGGGCATTCGTCGCGCCTGACTGCTGTCACAGCGTGTTTGTTTTTCGATTAAAAATCATTCAGAACCAGACTTTAATTTGAATGGTAATGCCTTCATTTAAAGAGAACAGATTAACGGGCAGATTCCTGAACACTGATTATCTGATTTTTAAGTCTGACACCCTCATTAAGAATCTTCTCATCTCTCTTCTGGTGTTCTATACGCTCAGCCTTAATCATTAGCGTTGTTCAATATCCCAGCAGAATTACGCTGCGCTTATAAAAAATATAATTTTGATGTCTGTCAGCGTGACAAACATCACATTTTTGCCAGGCTTAATTTATTCACCAAAAAGGAGACACAGATGAACTCATTCACTAATAAAACGCTCATCACACAGGAATATCCGAAGCCGCCGTTTAAAAAACAGCATCAGCCTGTTCCTGGCCTGGCGAGTAAAATGGAACCACGCCCCGACCACGGTGAAACCAGCTACCGGGGAACAGGACGGCTTACCGGACGTAAGGCACTGATTACAGGTGGCGATTCCGGCATAGGTCGTGCCGTTGCTATCGCTTATGCCCGTGAAGGCGCCGATGTCGCAATTAATTACCT
The DNA here is from genome assembly GCF_037153115.1 of Pantoea sp. USMM079. Lineage (NCBI taxonomy): Bacteria > Pseudomonadati > Pseudomonadota > Gammaproteobacteria > Enterobacterales > Erwiniaceae > Pantoea > Pantoea sp. USMM079. The sequence continues at coordinate 17,974 of NZ_JBBCKX010000029.1, read as the reverse complement.
GCCGGATGAAGAGCAGGATGCTGCAGAAGTCGTAAAATTAATCGAAGCCGAAGGACGAAAAGCCGTTGCTATCCCAGGCGATATTCGTTCAGAAGAGTTTTGTCAGAAACTGGTTAACGAAGCTGTCAGTCAATTAGATGGTCTGGATATTCTGGTTAATAATGCCGGCCGTCAGCAGTTTAATGAATCCATCCGTACACTCTCTACGGAAGATTTTGACGCTACATTTAAGACCAACGTTTATGCGATGTTCTGGATAACCAAAGCGGCGCTGGAATACCTGCCGGCAGGTTCATCTATCATTAACACCTCCTCAGTGCAGGCTTACGACCCGAGCGCCATTTTACTGGATTACGCTCAGACCAAAGCGTCGATAGTGGCTTTCACCAAAGCCCTCGCGAAACAGCTGGGTGAACAACAAATCCGCGTTAATGCTGTCGCACCCGGACCTTACTGGACGCCTCTGCAGGTCTGCGGCGGCCAGCCACAGGAAAAAGTTGAGCAGTTTGGTGCCACCGCACCGCTGGGCCGACCTGGCCAGCCGGCAGAAATTGCGCCTCTCTATGTCACCTTCGCTGAAACCACCAACAGCTTCACCTCCGGCCAGGTCTGGTGCTCCGATGGCGGCACCGGCACGGTCTGAGTGTCAACAGGATTATTGAAGAACGTGGCCTAAAGCGGCCACGTTGTGGTCTCAGCATGCAGGGAAGAGCAATGAATAATCAGATACTACGATCGCCGATGCGCGAGGATGGATTTGCCCGTCTTGGGGACTATGCGGCCATTGGTGAAGGTCGGTCTGTGGCACTTATTGCCCCGGATGGGGCTATTGACTGGTGGTGTGCGCCAAACCTTGATTCATCCCCCTTGTTTGACCGCCTGCTGGACCCCGAGATCGGCGGTTTCTTCCAGATTGAACCCATCGGGGATTATCGTACGGAACGGGCCTACCGCCCTGACAGCAACGTCCTGGAGACACGGTTTATCACGCAGGATGGCAGCGTACTCTTTACTGAGTCGATTAACAGTACGCTTGCCGGTCGTCTTCCCTGGAGCGAACTGGCAAGACGTATTGAAGGGATTAAAGGCGAAGTTGAACTGTGCCTGACGTTACGCTTCGGTACCGCAGCCGAAACACGCTCACCGTGGTGGGATAACACCGAACAGGGAGACGTTTATCATCTTGCCGACCTGATGGCGATGCTGCGCACGACTGAAGACTGGCTGATCGCTGAGCGCGGCGATGGGATAATACGCGCAACGCTTCGCACCCGGCCTGAAAGCCACTCGCTGGTCGCCCTGCTGGTGACGGAGCGCGAGCCGCTGGCAGTGCCTGATTTGAAAGCCATTGATGCCCGTATTGAAACCAGCCATACGGCGTGGCGCGACTGGACGCACAGCCTGAGCTACGCAGGCCGTTATGCAGATCACGTCAGACGCTCGGCGCTGTCTCTCAAGTTCCTCTGGTATTCGCCAACCGGTGCACTGGCCGCTGCGGCAACCACCTCACTGCCCGAGGGCATTGGCGGAGAGAAGAATTATGATTATCGCTATGCATGGGTGCGCGACGCCTGCCTGATTATCAAATCGTTCGTTTTCCTGGGCGCGCTGGAAGACTGTAAAGCCGCTTTTTCCTGGTTATCGAAAACCATCATACGCCACGGCACCCGGCTGCGCGCCTGTTACACGCTGGAAGGCGGCGTGGTGCCTGCAGAAAGTTACCCCTCCTTACGCGGTTATCAGCATTCTGTTCCTGTTCGTATCGGCAACAACGCACGCGATCAGGTTCAGCTCAGCATGTACGGCGACATGCTGGCCACGGCAGAACTCTTCATCCGTGCCGGCCACATCCTGGATCTTGAAACTTCGCGCATGCTGGGAGAGCTGGCGAACTACTGTGCCGATCAGTGGCGTCAGAAAGACAGCGGGATCTGGGAGTTGCCGGACGAACAGCATTATACCCACTCCAAAATGGCCTGCTGGCTGGCGCTCGACAGCGCAGTATCACTGGCAAAAGCTAAACACATCGAACCCACCTGGGTTCAGCGCTGGGAGCGGGAGCGGGATCGCATCAGTGAATGGATTGAGGAGCACTGCTGGTCAGAGGAAAAGCAGGCTTACCTCTTCTATCCCCACGCTGACGGTGAGCTCGATGCCGCTCTGGCACTGGTACACCACTATGGCAACACGGTTAACCCGGAACGCATGCGTGCCACCTATCGTGCCATCCGGGAGGACTTGGGCCACGGCAGCGCGATGCTATACCGTTACAGCGGCGTTGAGCAGGAAGAAAGCACGTTTATTGCCTGCTCTTTCTGGATGGTCGAAGCGCTGGCAGCGATGGGTGAAGCGCAGTCAGCCGAAAAGGCGATGGAAGAGATTCTGGATAAGCTCTGCCAGCGCGGGAACGTCGAAACCTTCAATGAAATGTTTGATGTCCGCAGCGGCGAGTGGCGCGGCAACATGCCACAGGGGTTGAGCCACCTGGCTCTCATCTGTGCGGCGCAGGCGCTGACCGATCACGCTTAAACCTCAACCGCTTTTTCTGAGAGCAGGGTTCCAGCGTTGCAGATACAGCCCGGCTGGCCCTCTTACATCACTTTAAAAAGGATATAACCGATGATCCGCGGAATTGAACATATTGGCATTACCGTTTCTGATTTAAAGCAGGCCGAGCATTTCTTCACCGGTGCACTGGATGCATCTGTGCTCTATCGTATCGTTCCGCCCGCTGAAGAAGATAAATTTGTTCCGGGTAAAAAAATGGCTCCTCTCAATGGATTCCCTGCAGAACTCAGGCTGACCGGGCTGTCCATGCTGCGGCTGAAGAATGGCTGCAATGTGGAGCTGTTCCAGACAGATCCTCCCTCAAAGGATCGCTCTGCTCACCCGGGGCTCCCGGGAATCAACCACTTCTCAGTGTATGTGGATGACATTCACCAGACTGCGGAAAGAATGCGGGCGCATGGCGCAGAAATGCTCGAAGGCCCTTCCGACTGCTTTGCTCAGGAGGAGGGTGCAGGCAACCAGACGTGGTTCGGCATGACACCTTTTGGCGTCCTCATCGAGCTCATTACACTGCCTTCAGGCATTCGCTATGACGCTGAAGCCACTCAGCAGCGCTGGATACCGGAAGCCTGAATCTTTTACCCGGAGGCCAGACGATGCAAAGACGTGAATTTATTGCGGGCGGACTCGCAACATTGTGCCTGTCGCGGGCAGCCTTCGCTGTGGCAGAGTCGATGGTTAATCCGCAACTACAGGTTGTCGCCACTTCACCCTGGCTTGCCAACGGCATTGCTGTCTCAGCCGGTGGCGCCATGTTTCTCAACTTCCCCCGCTTTAAAGGGCATGAGAAGTCGCCGGCGCTTGCGCGCGTGACCGAATCTGGCCTGACCCCCTTCCCGGGTAATCACTGGAATGAATGGACGCCGGGTGATGAAGGTCTCAACAGCCTTGTCAACGTTAATGCCTGCCATCACTTCGGTGACGGCCTGCTGTGGGCGGTTGATCAGGGTGCCCCTCAGGGTGAGAAACCGTCAAAGGGAGCAGCAAAACTCGTTGCATTCAACATCGCAACAGGCGAAGCGGCTTCAGTTATCCGGTTTGATGAAAAAGCTTTACCGCCGGGTGGTGCGCCTAACGACCTGCGCATACAGGGTAACTCCGTGTACGTGACTGATTCCGGGCTTGGCGGCGTCATCATTCACGACCTTGATACAGGAAAAACGATAAGGCGGCTCTCCGGAAGTGCATTGCTGCGTAAACCAGAGGGGATCGATCAGAAAGGCTACCAGGGCCGGATTCTGGAGGATAAAGACGGAAAACGACCCGCCGTCCACAGTGACGTCATTGAGGTCAGCCCTGACGGCCAATGGTTATACTATGCGACCCCCACCGGCCCGCTTTATCGTATCCGTACGGCTTCATTAAAAGATCACCGGTTAAGCGATAAAGCACTGGAGGGGCAAATTGAGAAAGTTGCGGATATCCCCTCTGTGGGTGGCTCCGCCATTGACGCGGCAGGGAATATTTATCTTTCCAACGTGGAGAAACGCTCTGTCGATAAACTTCAGCCTGACGGTACGCTGAAGACGCTGATACAGGATGAGAAGCTCATAACGCCTGACGCTCTCGTTATCTCAGACGGCTGGATCTATGTGCCCGCGCCTCAGATTGAGTATCTGGCAGATAATAACAAGGGTAAAGATGCAACGCATGGTCCCTGGTCAGTTTACCGCTTTCCCTATAGCACTTAAGAAGACGATTATGTGAATCAATTCTATGCGATGCATAACAAAGTCTCAGGGCAGGACAGAATGAATTGCAGGCATAGAACGGAAGTCGCTCCTGAATAGAAGCCATCAGGCGGAGTGTCTGGATACCTGACAAGGTGACTTCAGGTCAGGAAAATTCCGAGAATGTGACGCGCAGCAGGAAAAACTCCATGCCTGAACCATAATGATTAGCATGAAGTTCTGCAGAGGGATTGCCAGGCGGCAGCCCGTGAATTAACGAAGGAGACCGACATGAACGAAGATCGCATCAGCGGTAACTGGAAGCAGTTCAAAGGCAAAGTTAAAGAACAGTGGGGCAAACTTACCGACGACGATATGGATGTCGCGGAAGGTAAACGCGACCAGCTGGTCGGCCGTATCCAGGAACGTTACGGTTACGGCAAGGAGCAGGCTGAAAAAGAGCTGAAAGACTGGGAAGATTCTAACCACTATAAGTGGTAAGCCCCTCGACTTAATACTGAAACCGGCTCCCATGCCGGTTTTTTATTGCAGGGCATAAGTACGTGATAAAGGGCTAGCCTGGAATCTGCCCGCGTGCCGTACGTCTATTTCACCCTAATGACTGTCACTTCAAAGGGGGATTCTGAAAACTGCCCTGTGCGCAGCCACTTTAAATTTAAGATAGCGATTTATTTCTGAATTAACCTATAGTTAGTGCCGGGTGAAACCCAATCTCTTGGAAACTTGAATTTTTAACCGGCACTCAATGTGCCGGTTTTTTTAACTCTCCTTTGTAGCCTTTATTTAGCCACCATAAAACTGATAAGAGCCCGTTCTTTTCGCTTTCGCCTGATACATCGCTTTGTCAGCGTGATCAAATAACTGATCGACGGATACTGATCCGAAGCCTGCAAGGCTGATACCTATGGATGCCCCGATACGCACTTCCATTTTATGAATAACGAATGGCTCCCGGAGGCTGTCAATAAGACGCTGTGCGATCGCTGAAGCCGCCTCGCGATTAAGGCATTTAGCGGCTATAACGAACTCATCTCCTCCGAGGCGCGCCACTGAGTCTCCCGGGCGCATGCAGTGTTTTAATCGTTCACTCACCTGCTGCAGCAAAACGTCACCCGCAGCGTGCCCCAGGGTATCGTTAACGGGTTTGAATCCATTAAGATCGATAAAAAGAACTGTTGTGAAAGTGAGATCTTCTCCCTCAGACAGCAACCCTCTGACTTTATCGTAAACCCAGGCCCGGTTAGGCAATCCGGTCAACGTGTCCCGGGTAGCAAGCTTCTCAAGCCTTCTCATTTTTTCCTTGTCATGCGTGATATCGCGTGAGACAAGCACGGCTCCGATATTATCGCCAGTAGAGGGATCACTTACCCCACAAGCCTTAGTACCGAGCGTGATGTAGTGGCCGTCCCGGTGCCTTTTGCGAACCTCTACGACGTCCGGCAGCACGCCACCCTCAAATAGATGCATTAACGCATCTCCGGCGGATACGCGATCGTGAGGATGGAGGAAATCCACCACGCGCTGGCCAACTATCTCGTCCACTGAATATCCAATCATTTCGCTGTATGAAGGCGAAATCGATACGTACCTGCCGTCCCTGTCACAATGCGCGATTAGGTCGGTGCTGTTTTCAATCAACAACCGGTATTCGGTCGCCGTGCGCAGAGCATCCTCAAGTGCTTTACGCTGACCGGTTATATCAAGGATAAATCCATTGAAATGGCCAGGAGAGTTACTGGTCGTGCTCCCCGGTAAACCAGACAGGATCACCCGGCGCCTGGTCCCGTCAAGGCAGTTAATCGGTACTTCAATATTAAAAGGGGTCAACATTTCCAGTGCTGCAGTGAGTTGCTGCGCAATCGTTGCGTCATTATCAGCCTGTGCGAACTTCAGCCATGCACTCAGCGTAACGCCTTTAAGTGCGGGGATCAGGCCTTCAGGGCTTTCCTGACTGGTAACACAGAAGCCACAGGCGTCGGTGGACCAGACGGCGGAAAGGGCAGGTTTGATCGCATTGCTCATTATTTTGAACTCCGTTTTAGACTGTCGATCCTGGATAACCTCAACAATAATCGTGATAGATACCTTTTATCCGTCACTGCCGTTCCTGGAGTTCATCATTTAATAAGAGATAAAAGCGTTTCATTTTGGGTATGGCATCCATGCTTAGCGTTGTTGATAAACCTGCAGAAATCAAACTGCGGATTATTTCTGGAGTGAGGGACCAGTCAGACACTATCGGCAATTACGAATCAATGTTTATCGGCTGATCAGTCCGCTAACTTAAGTGTCACATCCCCCCGAAATAGGTTTTAGTAGCGCTGTTATGCAGGCTGTCTAACACTGTGCTCTATAACCAACCGAAAGTTCACTAAGCCATTAGCGAGTTATAGTTTTCGTTATTACGCTTTATGCTTTAGGAATAAGGAAATTTTGAGGTGGTTATGGCTCGTAAAAATGTAAAAAAAGCAGTGAGTGCTCATGAAGCTCACATCGAACAGCTGAAGTGCTTCCTGCGCGAATCAGAAATTATTCTGCGCGCGCTGGAAGAAAAGCAAACCACGGCAAGGGAAACGTTGCTGCACGAGAAGCGTCTGAGCGCAGCCCGGAGGGAATACCTTCAGCTGCAGAACGAACTCAGTCTGACCACTGAAAAACATAACAGACTCTTACGTCAGAAAAAGGTCATGCAGCCTGCCTGACCAGAGGCGCCACCAGCATTTCTGAAAAAAGTTGTAGCCCTGAGGTGAGTTTTCCCTGTGTAATCAGTGCAGGCGAATCGGCAGGGTGGACAACGGATGACTGAAAAAGGGAAAAGCTGGGTAAAGGCTGAAGACGTGGCGCGGCTGGCGGGTGTTTCCCGTTCGGCCGTCTCCAGAACTTTCACGCCTGGCGCGTCCGTTGCAGAAAAAACCCGCGCGAAGATAATGCGTGCCGCCGAGCAGCTGGGCTATCAGGTCAATATCATTGCCCGCACCATGAACACCGGCAGCAGCAACTTTATCGGCATCGTCACCGCCGGATTTGATAATCCTTTCCGCAGCAAACTTCTCGCCCCTCTGGTCCACCAGCTGGCGTTGCACGGCTTTATGCCGCTGTTGATGAATGCCGACGACCCGGAACAGCTGGCGCCTTCGCTGCGACAGCTGCTCAGCTATCACGTCGCGGGCGTCATCATCACCTCCGGCGCGCCGCCACTGTCGCTGGCCGAAGAGTACCTGGCGCGCAAAATCCCGGTCACGCTGATTAACCGCCACGCGGACCTGCCGGGCTGCGACCGCGTGACCAGTGATAACGCGCAGGGCATGCAGCTGATGGCTGACTACTGCCGCCAGCGGGGCTGGCAGAATATCGGTTTTATCGGCGAACACAGCAGCAATTTCAGCACGGAACAACGCTACGAAGCGCTGCAGGCTTGCGCACCAGACCTCACCATTAGCTCCCGTTTTATTGCCGGCGGCGGCTATGCGGCAGGCCGGGCGGCGGCACAGGAACTAAGCGAATGCCAGGTGCTGCTGTGCGCCACGGACATGCTCGCTCTGGGCGCGATGGACGGCCTGCGGGCGATGAACAGTAGCGGCGATCTTCCTGCGGTCATCGGTTTTGATGACATTCCGCAGGCCAGCTGGGATCCCTATCACCTCACCACCGTGCAGCAGGATACAGACGGCCTGGCGCAGCAGGCGGTCGACCTGCTGGTGACCCGTATTGAACAGTTTGATCTCCCGTCCCGCCAGCGCGCCGTGCCGGTGAAATTAATCGTTCGTCATAGCGCATAATGGAAAATTAATTTTATGTGGATTTGCTCACAGATTAATCTTCGCAATCCAGCCAGACTCTTTTCTGCCCTGCGGGGCTAATTTTTTGCCACAAAATGCACACGTGTGCATTATCGAGGAGAAGTTATGGCTACCCATGAAGTTGATTCGCTTCTGGCGCGTTACCGTTTCGCCTGCAGTCTTGCGGAGTCCGGGGGAAAGCTGGCCTATGAGTTTTATCAGCAGCGCGACAGCCTGCTCACCGAACACAAGGGGGATGACCTGCAGGACGTGGTCAGCCGCGCCGACTGCGAGGTGGAGTCTTACGTTAAATCACGCATTGCAGACGCTTTCCCGGAAGATGGATTTCTTGGTGAAGAGAGCGGCACCGTGGATGCGCAGCAGCGCGTGCTGTGGGTCGTTGACCCGATTGACGGCACCAGTTGTTTCCTTAACGGGCTGCACACCTGGTGCCTGTCGCTGGCTATCGTGGTGGACGGTGAACCGGTGATTGGCGTGGTGTACGACCCGAATCACCACGAACTCTTCCATGCTCTGAAAGGACAGGGCGCATGGCTGAATGACCGGCGGATCACACCGCATGCGGCGACAAGCGTGGCAGGCGGCGTGATGGGCGTCGGCACCTCGCACCGCGTGTCCTCCGCGGATTTCCTGCCGTTTCTGGATGAGCTGCTGCAGCACGGCGGCATGTTCGTCCGCAACGGTTCGGGTGCTCTGATGAGCGCCTGGGCCGCCGCCGGGCGACTGATTGGTTATTACGAACCGCACATGAATCCGTGGGACGGCCTGCCGGGCATCGTGCTAATGCGCGAAGCCGGCGGCTCCACAAACGACTACCTGGCTGACGAGGGCATCGCGCGCGGCAACCCGGTACTGCTGGCAAGTGAAACGCTTTACCCACAATTAAAACAATGGGTTAAACAACCCTTACGCTAACCTGCACGGGCAGGGCTTCTGATTCTGTACTCTACATAAAATGGAACCGGCCGTCAGGGATGATACACAGCAATCAGCAACGCCTCCGCCTTTCGGAGACAACAAGATGTCTGGATTACTCAGCTATTTCCGCGCCAGTCCGGAGAAACACGCCGGCGCCTTTAATGAACAGCGCTTCCGCTTCGTGCGGTGGCAGACGTTTCTGGCGATGACGCTCGCTTACGTGACGTTTTACGTATGCCGTCTGTCGTTCACCGTGGCAAAAAGCGCCCTGGTGGACCTCGGTATTTCACCTTCCGAGCTGGGCATGATCGGTTCCGCGCTGTTTTTCAGTTATGCCATCGGCAAGCTGGTAAACGGATTTATTGCCGACCACGCTAACGTGGTGCGCTTTATGAGCCTGGGCCTGCTGCTCAGCGCAGGCATGAACCTGATGATGGGCATGACCACCAACGCCATGCTGCTGGCCATCTTCTGGGGCATCAACGGCTGGGCACAGTCGATGGGCGTGGGACCGTGTGCGGTGTCGCTCGCGCGCTGGTACGGCACGAAAGAGCGCGGCACCTTCTATTCCATCTGGTCGACCGCGCACAACATCGGTGAGGCCATGACCTATATGGTGATCGCCGCGGTGATTGCCGGATACGGCTGGCACATGGGCTATCTCTCCACTGCCGCGCTGGGCGCAGCAGGCGTGGTGATCATGCTGCTGTTTATGCGTGACTCGCCGCAGAGCAGCGGTTTCCCGTCCATTCATGAAATCAGCAACGAGCCCCTGGAAGAACACGAGGCGAAAAGCTCCATCCTGAAAAACCAGCTGTTTGCGCTGCGCAACCCGGCACTGTGGACGCTGGCGCTGGCCTCAGCCTTTATGTACATCGACCGCTACGGCGTAAACTCCTGGGGCATATTCTTCCTGCAGCAGGGTAAGGGCTACACCACCGTGGAGGCCTCGGCGATCATTGGCGTCAATGCCATCGCGGGTATTGTCGGTACCATCCTGGCGGGGGTGCTGTCGGACCGTTTCTTTGCAAAAAACCGCAGCATCATGGCCGGTTTCATCAGCCTGATTAACACCGGTGGCTTTGCGCTGATGCTGTGGTCACCGCACAGCTACTACACCGACATCATCTCCATGGTCATTTTTGGCGCCACCATCGGTGCGCTGACCTGCTTCCTGGGCGGCCTGCTGGCCGTGGACATTTCATCCCGTAAAGCAGCGGGCGCAGCACTGGGTACCATCGGCATCGTCAGCTACGCCGGCGCCGGGTTTGGCGAGTTTCTCACCGGCATCATCATCGACAGAACATCGGTGATTGAGAACGGCAAAAAAATCTACGATTTTCACACGTTGTCCCTGTTCTGGGTGGCAGCCGGTCTCGTTTCCGCGCTGTTGTGCTTTGTCACCGCCGTAATGGTGGCGAGACGCAACGCCAGCGAACACCGCACCCTTTCTCCCTCTTAATCAGTTCAGTAAGGAAGACATTATGATGCCACGCAGACATCAGGCCGCCGCACGCCTGTTTATCGCCGGTACACTATGGTTATGCGCCTCTCAGGCGCACGCAGAAGCACAGTATCAGCTGGAGAAAGTCGTCGAACTCAACCGTCACGGCATTCGCCCGCCCACGCCAGGCAACCGCAAGGATATTGAAGCGGCCACGCATCGTGCCTGGACAACCTGGACCACGCGCGACGGGGAGCTTACCGGTCACGGCTATGCCGCCGTGGCGAACAAGGGCCGCTGGGAAGGGGAGCATTACCGCGAGCTGGGCCTGCTGACCGCGGGCTGCCCGCAACCGCAGGATGTATACGTGCGCGCCAGCCCACTTCAGCGCACCCGCGCCACGGCACAGGCGCTGGTTGACGGGGCCTTTCCCGGCTGTGGCGTATCGGTCCATCGGGTAGAGGGAGAGGACGACCCGCTTTTCCAGACGGAGGCGTTTCCTGCCACCAATACTGACCCGGCAAAACAGCTGGCGGCAGTAAGAGCGAAGGCACGGGATTTAGCTGCACGTCAGCAGGCGCTGCAGCCGGCGGTGCAGGCACTCAAACAAGCGGTGTGCAGCCCGGATGCTGACTGCTCGTACTTCGACAAGCCCTGGCAGATTAAACAGAGTAAGAGCGGTAAAGCCTCCATCGACGGCCTGAGCGTACTGGCAAACATGGTTGAAACTCTGCGCCTTGGATGGAATGAAAACCTGCCGCTGAGCCAGCTGGCGTGGGGTAACATCACCTCATCCGCGCAGATCACAGCGGTGCTGCCGCTGCTCACGGCGAATTACGATATGGGCAACGATGTGATGTATACAGCGCAAAAACGCGGGTCGATTCTGCTCAACACTATGCTGCAGGGCGTCGGACAGGGTGTTTCCGATACGACGGATAAGCTGCCGGACTCCCGCTGGCTGCTGCTGGTTGCCCATGATACCAATATTGCCATGGTGCGCACCCTGATGAACTTCACGTGGACGCTGTCAGGCTACACGCGTGGCAACATTCCGCCGGGCAGCAGCCTGGTGTTTGAGCGCTGGCGCGATACGAAAAGCGGCGAACGGTTCCTGCACGTCTATTTCCAGGGGCAGAGCCTAGATGACCTGCGGCGCCTGCAGACGGTTGATGACCAACATCCGTTGCTGCGGGAAGAGTGGCACCAGTCCGATTGCCGGATCACCGAAGTGGGCACGTTATGTCCGATGAAAACGGCGCTGAAAGCGCTTGGCCGGAATCTGGACTCAGATTCCATCACGCCGGTGAGCTATCAGTAAGTCACTGAAGTACACGGGTACACAAATATCTGTGTGCCCGTATTCTCCGGTACGCATGTCAGGTCTGACATTTTCAGGAAAGGCACGCAAACGTCACCAGGTGCCTGTATTTAAGCTATCTTGTTTATGTTGAAAGTCTTTTTGGAAAAGAACGGCATGCTCATGAAGTTAACGGAAGCGGAGCTGACCACACTGGTAGGCAGTCGTTTCGCATCAACTGAAAACAATGCCGCAGCCAGCGTCACGACGGTCCTGGAAGTCAGGATCCAGAGTGGCAGGCAGCTGATTGTCCATGAGCTGTACGGCAGGCAACACAAGACACCCCTCACTGTATTTATGCTCAGATTTCCCTATGCGCTGACCTGAAGGCTGCTGCCTTTGTGCCAGAACACCGCTGACGTTCGAGGCGTGATGGTCTGCGTGTTTAACATCCTGAAAATGCCGGCGCGGATCCTGAAAAAAACCCGCCAGAAGACGGGTTAAATAAATCAGTACAGAAATTCTCGTTTGCAACAGCGTAGTTGTGTGTGCATCACGATATTACTCTGGTCAGGGTGGAATTTATATTTACCTTTCGTTACTGGTCATAGGAGTTATCTATAACCCGCGCTTCCATTTACGCTGTCAGCCTCAGGCCACCTGTAGGGCGGACAGGCTCCATGATAAACAGGGATGAAATTGAAGCCCGCGCAGGTTAGGATCAGCAATTAAATCGGCATACCAACGAAAAATTAATTAAAGTATGGATACCACGGACCTCTACGTCGATCACCTTGCCTGGTGCGGGCTTATCGCACTGAACATGGCGCGTCAGGCCGGAGCCGTCAGTTCCGCTGCGCAGGAAAATCTCTTTTTATGCAGATGGCTGGCGACGGCAGAGAAGAAGCGTCTGTTCCGGCGTGAACTGGCTAATGACATACGCTGGCTGCTCAGGGAGGGTCGGGAGAAGGGGCTTCGCGCGGATCTTCCAGGCAAGCTGGAATATCTCTGGCGGGCAAGCAGCGGCGATCTGCTGGCGCAGAATGATTTATTCCGCCTCCAGCACGTGATGCACGCCATTACGCTGACGGGTATTAATTACGGCGTTCTCACCGAGTCTGAATGGGAAGGGCGCCGCGCGGTTAAACTGAGTCCGAAGGTGCCGGGAGTCTTTTTAAGGAAAAACGATCTGGAAACCGGATTCGATGACGATGGGCTTCAGATCTCCCCTCTCGCTGTACGCATCACCGCCGATCTTCCTGCTGTCGATGCGCTGCTGAAGCGTGCAGGATGGCAACGTCATGCCAGTACAACGGATCCCCTGCTGCATCATTTAATTTCCAGCAACCAGGGGTAAGAGGGCTTTTAGTGATGAATTTTAGAAAGCACTTCGTCTGACAATCCGGTCAGTTCTTTGACCTTTTGCAGAGGAATACCGCTTTTAAGCATCTTGCCGGCCAGTTCGAATCTCTCTTCAAGCTTCCCTTCCTGACGGCCTTTCATCTCCCCGAGCTGAAGGCCCTCCTGGCGTCCAATCTCAATGCCTTTCTGCTCCAGTTGTTGTGCAATCGTCATCAGAGCATCCTCATGCTGTGGCACTTTCTGTGCCAGGTTACGTACAAAAGCTTCAGCGTCATCAGTTTCGCCTGCCTGTACAAGATAGTTTATCAGCGATACAAGTTGCTGTCCCGTCAGATGTCCGGTCAGCATTGTAGCAGCCAGCCGATCAAGAAGTTCAGTCAGGTCCCGGTGATGAATATGCTTTTGTAGCAGAGTCAGTGCAGCCATGCTGCGGTGATTCATTATCTCGTCATCAGGTATGACTGTAACATCGACCAGTGGAAATGCCGCTCCGTATAACCGTGCAGCAATGTCCGGTTCGCTGAATTCCTGAAGCCAGTCGGTCGAGTAAGGGTAAGGACTTCGCCGCCCGGTATAAAACAGGACTGGGATCACCAGCGGCAGCTGCTTATGACCGGCATCAAGATGGCGCTGCATAGCCGCTATAGCGTATCGCATCAGCCTAAACGCCATATGCCGATCGGGCGTGGACTGATGCTCAATCAGCACATGAATATAGCCGTCACCGCGGGTGGTTTTAACGCTGTAAAGCACGTCGCTGTAATAGGCGCGAAGGTTTTCTTCCACAAAACTGCCGGACTCAAGTTTTAGTGTGCTGAGGTCGCAAATCGCGCGAAACTCTGCCGGCACGTGTAGTTCGATAAAGTCGCGCGCCGTATCCGGGTGCGTCAGAAATGCTTTGAATGTCGCATCGTGGGGTGTCGGTGTTGTTGTTTTACTCATGTCACTGATATCCGTCAGCCAGATGACCTTCTACTTCAGAAGATTTAGGGTGTGTTAGGGCATTGCCGGCTTTTAGGGATTACCGATTGCGCGTGCTGAATTCCGCATTTAGCCAGTAGACAAATGTCGAGATCCTGCTGGCGAAAGCCATGATATCGCCGCGAGGGCGTTTACTGATGCTCAGCAGGTAGTCCATTCCTTCTGAGAGAGCCGGATAAAGGTCGTTAAACTTTGCACAGTGCTCTTCCAGCGTCATGGGCCAGTCTGAATCATTTTCGTCTCTCAGAATATTTGTCGAACGAATGGCCTTACGGGCCGCAGCTCTTTGCAGCCTCTGCCGTTGTGCGGGTTCTGAAGGCGGTTTCATCTGTGAAGCGTATTCATTAAGCACGTTAAAAAAATCACCATTTACGGCAACGGCAATCTCCCTTGAAGGCCTGAAGGCTGCAAAACGTTCGCGTAAATCCTGGCCGTATACGCAGACGCAATGGTGCTTGAGCCAGTATCCCCATCGATTGAGCTGTTGAGGATCCATCACAGTGGAGAGGGTGCCGGTGTCCAGGTCAATTTTACTGATTACCGGATGTGCCTCTTCGAGCGACCTGATGACCTCAGTCAGTGTAGGCGATTCAGTCCCGACGCGTTCACGACTGAAAATAACCGTGATATCCAGATCAGACACCGTCTCTACGGCGGTTCCCTGAGCCACGCTCCCGTAGACATAGATGCTGTGTATGTTGTCTGCCTGAGAAATGACAAGAGCTTTAGCAACATCGCTAATCATATTGCTGAACTGGGGCTGTAAATTTTTTCCGTCAGGGTCGGAGATAAAACCGGTTTCATCAACAGCCATTTTTCTCAGCTTCATCAGGGAACATGTTTACATTATGAAGGATAGGCCTGGACAGTTCACCCGATCTGTAAACCCCGTGCAGGTGAAGAGTGCCAGGCAGCACAACTTTCCCCGCGTTGATGGCTCTTGTTATGCCAGCGGACCCTGCCTGCAGCGTTAAGCTACACGTCACAACATAATGCGGTTGCATATAACGCCACCATTTGCGAAAATTTCGAATAATAGATACAGGAGGTGTTCATGACACAACTTCAGAATAAGCTTCCTTCCCTGCAGGAAGCGGAACTTGCGCGCCTGTGCAGCAGGGAACTCTCCGCCGTGCTCGAAACACGCGCAGAGTCACAGCAGGTTTCACTCACTGACAAACGTGGCCAGATCCACAATGTCAGCATTCCGGTCAGCGCGCTGCGTATGCTGGTAGACGTGCTCACCGAGCTGGGTGAAGGAAACGCCGTGCGCCTTGTTCCGGTCGGAGCAGAGATGACAACGCAGGAAGTGGCCGATCTGCTTAACATTTCGCGTCCAACGCTGATTCGCCTGCTGGACAACGGTGAACTGCCTTACCATCGTACGGGAAACCGCCGTAAAATCCGCTACGTGGACGCGCTTGCTTACCGCAACAAACTTGTGAACCAGAGGCATGATGCGCTTGATGAGCTGGGTGCACTTGATCAGGAACTTGGGCTGGGTTACGAATGAGTTCTGGTTATACCGTCGTATTTGACGCCTGCGTTCTCTACCCTGCACCTCTGCGCAGCTTCCTGATGTACCTTGCTGCCGGCGGGCAGTTTCGCGCGCGCTGGAGTGAAGACATCCATGAAGAGTGGATACGTAACGTGTTGCTCAATCGCACCGAGCTTAACAGGGCTCAGCTTGAGCGTGTCCGCGCATTAATGGATCGCCATGTACCGGATGCTCTGGTAACCGGATATCAGTCTCTGATTGAATCCATCAGGGGATTGCCTGATGAAGACGACCGTCACGTCGTTGCCGCTGCGATCGTGGCCCAGGCAGAAGGTATTGTGACGTTTAACCTCAGGGATTTTCCTGATGAGGTGCTGTCGGTATGGAACCTGCGTGCTATTCACCCTGACAGCTTTATCACTGATCTTACCGACCTGGACATCACCGTTGTGATCGACGCGGCCCGGCGCCAGCGCGCCAGTCTTTCGTCTCCGCCTTTCACGCCCGATGAGTATCTTGACTGTCTGCTGCGGCAGCAGCTTCCGGAAACCGTCTCCCGGTTACGGCCTCTGGCAGCATTAATCTGAATATTCGCTTGCTAATGGCATTCGGAGCGGGCCTGGCGGACACCTGGCCCCTTTAGTCAGGCCAGGTGTCCGCCTCCATCAGACCGACCATAGCCCCTTTATGGGCCTCGACCATGCGGATATACCGCATCACGGTCTGGGTCTGCGTCCAGGTGCCTTCCTGCATAATCTGCGCAATGGAGATGCCCTTTCTGGCCATATCCTGCGCGGCGCCGACGCGCGCGCTGTGGCCACTCCAGCTGGAGTAGCGTCCCTTGTTCGTTTTAAGGGGAGCTTTCGCTCCGGCGTGATGCCTTGCGCGGCGCCAGATATCTTCCAGGCACGGAGCGCTCATGGGCACTGTTGAGACTGCGGTAATTTTGTTTGACCGGTGTATGGGGCAAAACAGAACCGCATCGGGTTCCTCCGCCAGGCCGGCGGCGTTAATCCATTCCATTAGCCGCTCAGAGGAGCGTGAACTGAGCGCCTTGACGATGCCGCCTGACTGAAGAATGGTCTTGGTCCAGCCGACGTCGAGGATAATGCGGCCGTCGGCCGATCGAGTAATGTCACGCACCCGAAGGCGGGACAACTCACTCATACGCAGCAATGTGCCGTATGCCACGTGCATGAAGGCGAGGTCCCGCAGATGCTGAAGCCGGGGCGAATGCTTCCAGGCAACATCGAGACGATTCAGATCCGGCCGGCAGAAGGGCACCGCCTGCCCGGTGCGCTCGCCGGAGACGACGGCCGTACGGTTAATTTTCTTTTTAGCACGAATAACGTCCGGTGAAACCGTCGGAGGCACCAGCCCTGCGTTACGGTGTAACATCGACAGAAGGGCGGCGTGCACCGAGATGGTCGAAGTTGATCGGCCAAGCGCCTGCAGGTGAAACAGGTAGTCCTGCATATCCTCCGGCGACATCGGCAGAAATGAACGGCTGTTTTCCTGCGACCAGCGCCAGCAGATCCGCATTACGCTGAGCAGCTGGCGCCAGGTATTCGGCGAGAAGGCCTCGCGGTGCCGGACAAAGGCGGCCAGCTTCGCGGTGAGTTCGTCACCGGCGCTGCCGCTGAGGGCCACGCCGGTAAAAACGGAGATGTCGTTCATGTCTGCTCAGTCTTTGTCCGTTTTGATGACGGCATCGCTACGTGAATTCTGAAGAGATAACAGGGCATATGCCCGCCAGATTTTACGTAGCGCTGCCGGAGAATTATCCACCTGCGCCCGCACTAGCAGCAAGGCAGCGTAAAGGTTCCGCCGTCACGT
The DNA here is from genome assembly GCF_037153115.1 of Pantoea sp. USMM079. Taxonomy (NCBI): domain Bacteria; kingdom Pseudomonadati; phylum Pseudomonadota; class Gammaproteobacteria; order Enterobacterales; family Erwiniaceae; genus Pantoea; species Pantoea sp. USMM079. The sequence continues at coordinate 576 of NZ_JBBCKX010000029.1, read as the reverse complement.
ATAAATGGCCAAAAGCCCAGGATCCGGCCCGGATCCGCATGATACAGGGGTTTTTCGGGTTTGTCTGGCCTTATATAATCTATATTATATAAGGTCAAAAATTCCAAAGTTGACTGGCGTCTATATGATGAGAGATGTGATGGACTGAATTCAATAAAATTTATGGAGGAATTAAGGGTTAATACTGAGTTTTAACTACCAGGAGTAACCAATCCCGGTAATAAATAACCACTCACCATTATGTTGCACCAGCGGACTGTCCGCGATCCCTTTATCGTAATACTCATAATTGGCTGTAAACATTCCAATCCAGTGGGAACTGAATCGGTAACTGGTTACGACTGAAGCCATCGGCGAAATAGTAGTACCGGTATCCCAGCTATTTCGGTCTGATGATGATTCAGATGAAGAAACGCCTCCAAAATAGTAATTTGCCAGTTTGTCGCTGCGAACGACAGCACCCACACCTGGCATTACAAGCAATTGATCCCAGACGATTGGAAAATCAGCCCAAACCAGTAACTCCTGTCCATTACTATGGCCTGTCACATCAGAAACAATACGGGTTGTCAGCAG